>NZ_JBFRCT010000006.1:0-403944 GCF_052113225.1 Paenibacillus sp. YAF4_2 | reverse complement strand
GATAGCTTATCACTAGTTATGCTCTCTTTGGCAAGCTTATCACTCGTCACACTTTCATCAGCCAGCTTGCTAGTTGTTATGCTGCCGCTCGCAAGCTTATCAGTCGTGACGCTTTCTTCCGCCAATTTCTCGGTTGTGACACTTTCGTCTACCAGCTTACGGCTCGTGATGCTGTCGGCCGCCAGCTTCTCGCCCGTCACACTTTCGTTTGCCAGCTTGCTAGTTGTTATGCTGTCATTCGCAAGCTTCTCAGCTGTGACACTTTCGTCCACCAATTTCTCTGTCGTGACACTTTCGTCTACCAGCTTACGGCTCGTGATGCTGTCGTCCGCAAGCTTATCGGTTGCGACACTTTCGTCTGCCAATTTTCTTCTCGTGATACTGCCGATCGCAAGCTTCTCACCTGTGACGCTCTCATCGGCCAGCTTATCGGTTGTGACACTTTCGTTTGCGAGCTTACGGCTCGTGATGCTTTCGTCTGCAAGCTTCTCGCTCGTCACACTTTCGTCTGCCAGCTTACTGCTTGTAATGCTTCCGTCTGAAAGCTTTTCACTCGTGATGCTTTCGTCTGCCAGCTTGCTGCTTATGATGCTTCCGTCCGCAAGCTTTTCGCTCGTGAAGCTTTGATCCGCCAGCTTACTGCTTGTTACGCTGCCGTCCGCAAGCTTCTCAGTCGTGACACTTTCGCCCGCAAGCTTGCTGCTTGTTATACTTTCATCTGCAAGCTTCTCGCTCGTCACACTGTCATCAGCCAGCTTACTGCTTATGATGCTTCCGCCTGCCAGCTTATCGGTTGTGACGCTCTCACTTGCCAGCTTGCTGCTTGTGATGCTCTCCTCAGCGATCTTCTCGCTTGTGACGCAATCATCAGCCAGCTTGCTGCTCGAGATGCTTGCTTCTGCCAGCTTATCGGTTGTGACACTCTCACTTGCCAGCTTGCCGCTTGTGATGCTCTCGTCCGCCAGCTTGCTGGTTGTAATGCTTCCGTCTGAAAGCTTCTCACTCGTTACGCTATCGTCAGCCAGCTTGCTGCTAATAATGCTGCTGTCCACAAGCTTGTCGGTCGTAACGCTATCGCCTGCCAGCTTCTCACTCGTAATACTCTCATCTACAAGCTTAAGGCTCGTTATGCTGTCATCTGCCAGTTTTTCCGTGGTAACAGATTCGTCGCCTAATTTATGGCTTGATACACTGCCATCAGCCAGTTTTGCATGGTCAATAATCCCGTCCGTCAGCTGCTCGCTCGCGATGAGCTTTGGCTTAAATTCGTTAAGAACATCCGCGCTCAAATGATCGAATGAGACCGTGCCTTTGCGAAGATGATAGCTTTGGATAGAATCTGCCTTAATATGCTTGCTTGCAATGGTCTCGAGCCGCAAATGATCGCCTGATACTGTATCTACAGCCAGCTTAGAGGATGTAACGGCCCCATTTTGCAGCTTACTCTCATCTACACTTCCTGGCGTCAAGTGCTTATCTTGTATGGATTGAAGCTGGATATGGCGAGAGTTGACCGAGAGGGATGAAAGCTTCGATTCTTGTACAGCACCATTGGCTAGATGCTCCGTACCAACAATTTCTTTCTGCAAAGCTTCCGAATGTACCGCTCCGCTTTGAATATGCGCCTCACCAATACTATTTGGTGCCAGCTTCGCTTCTGTGACTACTTCATCCGAAAGGTGGATGGAACGGACACTCTCTGCGCCGATATGAATACCAAGCACAGATTCATTAGCCAAATGCCTGCTCAACACCGTTTCATTACCGATATGGCTCGATTGAACAGCCTCTTTGGTCAGCTTTGATGCTGTTACCGAATAGTTGGAGAGAGCATCTGATCCTACTGCACCATTACGGATATGATTCGCATGAATAATACTATCCTGCAGATGCTCCGCGCTAATAGAGAGTGATTGAATATGGTCTCCTTGAATCGATAAAGGACGGATGAGTTCGGAGTAGATCGATTCCTCTGCAAGTTTACTTGCCGTTACGCTGCCATCAGCCAGTTTGGAGGCTGTTACGCTAGAATCAGATAACTTCTCTGTTGTGACGGATTCCTTGGACAGCTTGCTTGAAGTCACTGCCTGATCGACAATATGATCCGTATTAATAATGTCGTACGACAGATTCATCTCCGTAATTGATTGATAGCCCATGTGCTCGGAATGTATGATTCCTGCTTGCAGATGCTCCGATGTAATAGTTGAAGGACGGATTAATTCAGAATGAATAGAACCGGCCTCAATATGATTCGAAAGTATACTGCCATCGGCCAGCTTCGACGATGTCACACTGGAATCTGCAAGCTTATCACTTGTAACGGATTGAGAAGACAGCTTGCTTGTTGTCACCGAAAGATCAGACAGATGCTCTGTCTTTACACTGCTGCCTGACAAATGCTGCTCGGTAACCGCCTCATCTGCGAGATGCTCAGACTGAACCGTACCATGCTTCAGATGTTGACTATCAATAGAAAACGACTGAACGTGACCGCCATGAATGGAGGAAGACTGAATCGCCTCAGCATTAACCGCGCTTGGTGCAATATGCTGTTCATTCACACTGCTTTCAGCTAACTTCGACGATGTCACACTAAACTCGGCAAGTTTATCGGTTGTGATCGATTCCGGCGCCATTTTTTGCGAGCCGATGCCATAATCAGCCAGGTGATGCAGATGGACGGCATTAGGTGCTAAGTTGAATTCCGTAATCGCACCAAATGCGATCTTCCCACTTGTAATGGATAAGTCCTGCAAGGCGTCCGTACCAACCGCTTGATTCGCAATGTGCTGCTTCTCAATGAGCTTTGGCTTCAAATGTTCTCCGGTTACGGCTTCAGGCGAGATCGCTTCCTCTGTAACGGCACCTGGAGAGAAATGATAGGCCCGTATAGTCTCCGGCGCAATTTTTTGGAAAGTGATGATCTCATTCTTCAGATGGTTGGTTTCGATTGCTCCTGCGGCAAGCTTTGAACTTTTTATCGCGCCATCTGCAATTTTCTTATCGGTTACGGATTGATCAGCGAGTTGAGGAGTACCAACTGCTGAGTCGCTCAAGTGCTCCGAACCGATCGCTTGAGCAGCGATTTTTTCACTCTTCACCGAGCCGTCCTGTAATTGATCCCTGCCGACCGAGCTTGCTTGCAGATGTTGACGGGAAACGACTTGATGAGCAATATGACGCTGTTCAATTTGTCCGATGGAGATATGGTCCGAAATAATACTGCTACGGCCAATATGCCGGGTTTGAACCGCTTCATTAGCTAGCTTGATTGAAATGATGCTTTGATCTCCAAGATGCTTGCTGCCGATCTGTCCAGCAACAATATGATCGCCAGTTACAGCCTCAGGCTGAAGATGTGTAGAATTAACGGCTCCGGGTGCTATCCGTTCGGCGTTTACGGATTGAGGTTGAAGGGCCTCGGTGCCCACTGCCCCTTCCGCTAAATGCTCTTGTGCGATGGCGCCTGGAGCCAGGTGCTTCCCCAGGATAGCTCCAATCGAGACATGCTCAGCCAACAGCAGTCCTTGCTTAAGATGAACCGACTCAATCGTATCAGAGGCTAGTTTACTTCCCGTAATAGCTCCATCTCGAAGCTTGGAATGAGTTACCGAAGCCTCACCAAGCTTTGAATTAGTAATCGCTTCGTTCGCAATTTTCTCCGTACGGACGGCGCTGTTCTGAATTTTCTCCGAAGAGATCGATTGTTTGTCGAGCAGCTCTTCTGTAATTAGAAAAGATTGTAGATGCCTCGAGTTTATTGAGCCATCAGCAATTTTACTGGAGTCAATCGTCCTGTCAGCCAGCTTTTCAGATGTAATGCTCCCATCTTCCAGCTTGCTGCCGTTTATAGAAGAATCGACTATTTTGTCCCCCGTAATGGAACTGTCTGACAGATGATTGCCCGTTATGGCAGAAGGTGCAACTTTATTTCCTGTCACCGCTCCCGAGCCAAGATGAATGTTATTTACCGCATAATCGGCGATAGTAGATGATGTAACGCTGCCTGGACGCAAATTATCCGAGTCAACAGAATAAGAGGCGAGTTTAGCGCTCGATACCGCGCCATCCACAATGTCATCGGTATAAATAAACGGGAATGGTTTGTATAGATCTTGTTTTTCAACCAGTTTATCCAGCTTCTGATCATAAGTGGGCTCAGGCTGCAGCTCTGGTTCAGGCTTAAGAATAAGCTGTGGCTCGGGAACTGCATGATACGAAACGATTTCCTCTATAAGCCGCTCTGTTTCAGCAATGCTCACTTCAGCCGATGAGGAGGCATCGGCAATAAGGATCAATTCTTCCGTCAATGCAGGGAGTTCGAGCGTCTCCGGTTGAGGCTCCAATTCTACAGGAGCGATAGCGTTAATATTAACCGTTCTGTGTTCTGCCGGCATAGGCTGTGGCTGCGGCTGCGGCTGCGGTTGCGGTTGCGGCTGTGGGACAATACGATTAATTACAGGCTGCTGCACCGTATTTTTTTTGCGGGTTAATTCATCCAGCCACTTTAATTCCGAAGCATTGGGATTATCGACATAATAACTTGGCTTACGCCCTTTGGCGTTTTTTGACGATTTACCTTTAGTCATTGACCTCTCCTTCTTTCTTCCTCCTCAAAGTTATTTCACTATATGCTCCTACCCATGGGCTCGCTACACCGTTTTCTGAATAGACGAACAAAAGGACAGCAGGTGAACCTGCCGTCCTAGTTGCAGAAATCCTATTTATATTTAGACAAATTAACGTTCTCGAAGCACATCTCATAGCTGATTACTTCATCGTTTCCAGCCATATTCCCATGATTAGAGTCAGGAGTAATCGTCTCTTCAATAATCTCCTCATGATCATGGAATCTCATATCCTCATCATTTCTTTGAATCCTTAACCATCGTTTGGCCGTATGCTCCCATGTGAACAACTGCTCTACCCGTTCCCTGCTCCTCAGACCCATTTGCCTTCGCAGGGATGTATTATGAAGCAATAACAGCAGCCTCTCGGTCAATTCAGCCTTGATATTCTTTTGATTAATAAGATATCCCGTCTCGCCGTCTTGGATAATCTCTTGCATACCGCCTGCCCGTGTCGCGATAACTGGCAAACCTGTTGCCATGGCCTCCACGTTTACAAGCCCAAATGCTTCTCGTTTACCAGACGGCACAACAGCTAGATCAGCAGCCATAAACCATCCCGGTACCTCGGAATAAGGTACATAAGGCACGAACCGGATATGCTTCTTGTACCGTTCACCCATCTTCATTAGCTTGCGTGAATACGGAGTTGAACGGTGAGAACCGTAGAAGGGGCTGCCCACAATGACAACCAGAAGATCGGGATGAACTTTAGCCAGCTTTGGCACGATTGCCAGCAGATGATGAACACCTTTAAGCGGGATCAATCTACCGAGGAAAATGACAACCTTGCGATGGACAAGTCCTTTTTGTTCGCGATGGAATTTACGGGCTGTTTCACCCTCAGACGAATAACGGGATGGGAAACGTTTCGTCTCAACTCCCGGATACACGACGCGAATTTTATGCCTGGCTTCCGGAACTTTTGTGACCAGGTGAGTTCTCAAAAATTCACTATTTACGATAATCCGATCTGCCATTAAAAAGCTCTTGCGAAGACTTGTTTCAGAAATATGCCTTGGACTGATATAGGTAGAAGAATGTAGATTTAGCCAAATTTTAGCCTTGGGATTCGAACGTTTCAGCTTTAGCACGGAGCTAGGACGATTCTCGACTTGAATAATTTGCGGATTAAATTTCTTCAAGGCGTGTCCTACATCAACAAGATAGGATGATTTGTTGCCAGCAGGAAATCTCTCGCATACGACATGATTAACCAGGCTTCTGCGGGGCAAATTCCGCCCGATTTTCCCATATATACGAGGTTCAACATTAGGACGCAGCAAAGGAACGAATTTTTCTACAACCCGTTCAACAGAGCTGCTGTTCCCTGATGGGATTGGAAAGGCTCCAGGCGTAACGAATGCCACTTTAACAGGCGACATTTCGAAGGAATGCCTCCTTCGTAATCAATTTGCAGATAGCATACGCTAATCCATAGCTTCTTGACACAAGGTTGAGCGAACGCCTACGGTATAGCGGCTGGTACTATTGATTTGTAAAGCAGGTTGTGTCACACTGTTCGGAGAACATCGAAAGGCAAGTTGCAAGGAAAGGACGTGAAGGTGCGGGCATGATGGGATGGTTATTTCAAGCCATGACGGAACTTAGTTCGCGCAAATGGATTTCCAGATTAACCGGCCGCTTCGCACAATCGAAGGCTAGCCGAGGGTGGATTCCAAGATTCGCCAACATGTACAATATTCAAGTAGAAGAAGCGGAAAAACCGCTGCATGAATACAGCACATTAAATGAATTTTTCACCAGGCGTCTGAAGCCAGGTTCCCGGGTTATACATGAAGAGACTACTGCTCTTATAAGTCCAGTTGATGCTCTAATAACGGGCGCAGGTCCGATTAAATCCGGTACGATTGTGAATGTGAAGGGTCAGGACTATACGATCGAAGAGCTTCTCAATCGCTCCCCACGCGCGGGCCATTATCTTGAAGGCTATTACATCGTTCTATATTTAAGTCCAACCGACTACCACCGAATACATACACCCGTTGACGGACGTATTGTGGAGCGCGAGCATGTGCTCGGCAAAGTATATCCAGTCAATGACTTTGGTCTTCGGCGCATGCGCCGAGTGCTTAGCCGCAATGAGCGGCTCATTACATACATCAAGCATGCCACAGGCGAAACGGCCGTTGTCAAAGTTGGTGCAATGAATGTCAGCAGTATCCGGTACTGCGAGCCCATTCATGACAACGTGAAGAAAGGCGAAGAACTGGCTTACTTCGAATTTGGCTCGACAGTTGTTCTATTGACAAAAGATGATACCTTTGTACCCAGGCAGGATCTGGCCGTTGGATTAAAAGTTCGTATGGGCGAGAAGCTTGGGGAGCTGGTGTGAAGTGGATTTAGGTACAGTGGTAAACTTCGCATTTGAATGTTCTTCCGATCGCTGTTGTTTGGGGATTTCTTGAATTGGTTTATACGGAGACAATCCCCAAACAAATGCGAACGCTTAAAGCTTTCTGAAAGAAAGCTACTTCGTAAGCATAAGCTTCGCTTCTCCAGAATCATTCAAAGTGCTCCGTTTTTACTTTACCAATCCACTTATTTTATTAACAAAAGTGACGCCATATCTTCTCGAATGGCTTACAATAAATACAAAAGGCGCCGCAGGGACAAACACCTGTGGCGCCTTTTTGTGGTTAACGAATTTCGGATGGGCTGCGTCCCGTATATTGTTTGAACTGCCTGCTGAAGAAGAAGATATCCCGGTAACCAAGCGCATCCGCTACTTCGGTCACATTCATCCCTTCATGCATAAGCAGGTGCTGAGCACGCTCAATCCTTGTCCGGATCATGTAGGATTGCACGGACATACCAATCATTTCTTTAAATTTTACGGAAAAGTACCGCGGAGACAGCTGCGCGCGCATTGCTAGATCCTCGACGCGATGGGCAACACTCGGATGCTGCTTCACGAAATTCGCCACCTCATGAATGGCTTCCGTCAACTGATTACTTGCTTTCTTCTCAATTGGCAGCTCCCGATCCTCCCGAAGCAGATGAATCATCAACTGCTTAAGCACAAGAAGCGCTTCTTCCTCGGCTGCGTAGGTTTCTACAAGGAACAGCCTTACATAGCGGGACAATAAATATTCAAAGTCAACGGTATCGTTTAATTTGCGGTATCGCTCCGGTACAAGCTGTACAGGCTCGCGTACATCGAAATGGATATAAGTCAGTACAAGAGGCTTCTGTGGATTATGAGTAGCGCTCGTATAATCGCCGGGCCGGAATAAAAAACAGCTTCCCTTCCCGACCGGGTACGTCGTCCCGTTAACTTCCACTTCCCCTTCGCCGCTCCATACATAAAATAAATCATAGTTCGCCATCGGCTTTTCCCGCCGCTGCCATTTCCAGCCTGGTTCACAAACGATCTTGGCAATAGGCGGCAATTTAATGTACGAATCTGGAGATAAGTGCAGCATGGGTTTCCTCCTAAAAGGATTATGCATTTGTTTTCCTTGACCAAGTGTATACTTGGTTATAAGCAAACGTACTTCGTAAGCATAATCATATCATCAATCAGCCGGTAAGCATTACCATAACTTGTTGTTTTAAGTCGTTTTTCAGCGAAAAATGGCGTTCTTGCCGACATCATACAACAGCCTCAATCTCCCGCGCAAGCATTCTGAGACACTCGTTTGCACAAAAGACAAAAAAATTTGCATTTTTGGATGGTTTGCTTTATTGAAAAAATGTTATAATAGCACCCGATAAGCGTTAAATGACGAATTGATTTCCCGGAAGGATGGAATGAAGTCCATGAACCCACTTGCTCAGCAGTTGAATGAGACGCTCGCTACTGAATGTCCGAACGTCTATGACATGTTGTCCGCTTTAGGAAAAGCGATTTATTTCCCGAAAGAAGGCATACTCAGCCAATCCGCAGAAGCAAAGGCCAAGGCTAAGAAATTTAACGCCACAATCGGCATAGCAATAGAAAATGGCCAGCCAATGCACCTGAAGGTCATTCAAGACACGTTATCCTCTTACGATCCAAAAGATATATATGAATATGCACCACCTGCAGGTAAGCCGGAGCTGCGCGCTGCATGGCGCACGAAGATGATTAAAGAAAATCCTTCTCTTGAAGGTAAAAACTTCAGCAACCCTGTCGCTACGAACGCATTAACACATGGACTGAGTATTGTTGCTGACTTGTTCGCAGATGCAGGAGATGCTGTCATTATTCCGAACAAGAACTGGGAAAACTATGAATTAACATTCGGTATCCGCCGTGGTGCCCAAATCGTTGAATATCCGCTCTACAATGAAGATAACCGTTTCAACAGTGCTGGTCTGCGTGGAGCTTTACTCAGCCAGAAGGACAAAGGCAAAGCCATTGTTGTCCTCAATTTCCCGAATAACCCTACTGGTTATTCACCAGATCCACAAGAAGGCGATGAGATTGTTGCTGCAATCCGTGATGCTGCGGAAGCTGGTATTAATGTAGTTGTAGTAACCGACGATGCATACTTCGGCCTGTTCTTTGAAGATTCGATGCATGAGTCGCTGTTCGGCAAACTTGCTGACCTGCATCCGCGTGTGCTCGCTGTCAAAGTTGACGGCGCAACAAAAGAAGAGTATGTATGGGGCTTCCGCGTAGGCTTCATTACTTTCGCCTCTACTTCTGATAAAGTACTGGCTGCTCTTGAGCAAAAAACGATGGGCATTATCCGTGCTACGATCTCGAGTGGTCCACATCCATCACAAACCTTCGTTCTTCGTGCACTGCAATCACCAGAATTCGATGAGCAAAAAGCAGAAAAATATGATGTGATGAAGCAACGTGCCAATAAAGTAAAATCACTTCTGGACAGCGGTCGTTACGGTGATGTGTGGAGCTACTATCCATTTAACTCCGGATACTTTATGTGCCTCAAGCTGAATGGTGTATCGGCAGAAGCCCTTCGTACCCGTCTCCTGGACGAATACGGAATTGGTACAATTGCGCTTGGCGAAACCGATCTTCGTGTTGCTTTCTCTTGTATCGAAGAGCCTAACCTCGAAGAATTGTTCGACACCATCTACAAAGCAGTTACCGAACTAATCGGCTAATCGCTTCCTTCATAAAAAAACAAAAGCGGTCGTGCAGGTTCATTCCTGTACGACCGCTTTTTGTTTTTTTTATCACGGTTAAAATCAAACGTAGCATTTCGAATGATTCTGTAGAAGCGTAGCGTGCGCTTTTGTGAAGGGATTCCAACCCTATTCCAATTGTTCTAGGGAATCCCTGAGCAATGGCGCTCGGAAGAACATTCGAATGCGGAGTTTGCTCTTTAACCGTCTACTCTTCCTCGTCATCAACCAGCTTACGCCGTAACCGCCCCGGTCGAATGAACAGAACCTGCACATACGCGATCAATAGCGCAGCGACAGCAGGAAGAACGAGGCCTTGGACCAGCAGCATAATGGCAGCTGGCAGCCAAGTAAGAAAGGCAACAATCGCCATCGCCCAGCGGTCAACAAGCAGGAGACTGCTCATTCTCTCCGTCTCAGGCAGCGGATAAACATGGCGCCATACGGAGTATCGATGAGCATGTCGGAGGCCTGCAAGCTGCACGGCGATTAACTGCAGCAGTACGAGATACACCACCGCAGCCCCCCAGCCGGACAGCCAGCCGTCTTCGGCAAACCAATACAAAATTAATGCAAATAATACAACCAGCCGCAGCATGATGCCGCCAATCTCTGTTCGAACAAGTGATGCTGTATACAAATATACATAGGTAAAACGATGTAGATTCGGAATAAGCCGCAGGATCCAGGCTAGATATGATCTGGAGGCTGTACGAGAAGGCATTGTAGGTACATCAATAAATAGCCCAAAGAACAAATAGTAGCTTCTTCTCGTTCGAGCTTCTTCTTCAATCAGCCTCTCCCATGGGAACGAGTGCTTGTCCGGCATCCTGTACAGCAGGGTGAATAAGGCCATGAGCAGCAGCAGGAACAACGCGGCCTGCCATGGCGGGCAAGTTAGCAATACAGTCAGCGTCAGCGCATTTGCCGCCCACCGAATAAACCGGAGCAGCCGGCGGACACCTGACCAGGCCAGCTTTCTTTCCTGCCATCCTCCCCATAGATTTAACGCCCTTATTACAGCCGCAACAAGGAGTAAAATCCAGAAGCCTGCTTCACTATCTCCCTGCCGATAGATCGGCCAATAGAGCAGCAGAACAGCTGCACCCAGCAAGAAAGTCAAGACAGCCGAGCGGCGGAAGGATCTCCGCATATAGCTGCTCATTTCTGCCTCTCGAGGCATATGAAAGACAAGATCGGGAGAAGTTAACCAAGTCCGGAGCGGACTCCAGCTTAAGACGGGAAACATCGCAAGGATCCCTACAAGTGTAATGGGAAAATGCTCCGGTAAATCCCGAATCAGCTTTATGTAACCAAATGCCGAGGACAGAACGATAAATGACATAAATAACGGGAAACCGCTTTGCGCCATATAGCCGAAGTAAGGAGTTACTTCTTTGCGGAATTCACTCGACCTCTTCAGCCATAACTTCTCTATTAGTGCCCCGCTCATTGCTCAGTAACCAGCTTGTAAAAGGCATCCTCCAGCGCGCCGCCTCGCGCTTCAACACCTGCAGCCTGGCATACTTCATCCAGCGTGCCATATGCTGCAACTCGGCCTTGATGCATGATAATAAAACGATCACAATAGGCCTCCACCGTTGCTAAGATATGAGAGCTCATCAAGATCGCCGAGCCTCTTTTCTTCACCTCAACCAGCCTCTCCAGCAAAGATCGAATGCCAAGCGGGTCGAGTCCAAGAAACGGTTCATCAATCATATACAGCGGCGGCTCAGCGAGCAGTGCATTCATAATCATTACCTTCTGCTTCATCCCTTTGGATAAATGGGAAGCAAAAGCCGTACGTTTGGCCGTCATCTGAAATTCGTTTAGAAGTTGATCCTGACGCTCTTCGAATTGCGGTACCGATACATTATAAGCCATGCCTGTTAAGCGCAAATGCTCTACTACCGTCAGCTCATCGAATAATACAGGCGTTTCGGGCACATAGGCAAAAGCTGACCGGTACCGCTCTGCATTCTCCTCAAGCGTCACGCCATCGACTTTCACAACGCCCTGATGCGGCTTCATTAAGCCAAGGACATGCTTAATTGTAGTGCTTTTCCCTGCACCATTTAATCCTATCAAACCTACCATTTCCCCTGCCCGGACCTCAAAATTCACATCATGAAGCACGGGTCTTCGCGGACTGTAACCGCCAGTCAAGCCTGTAACTTGCAGAATAGGTTCGCTCATGTTATCCATCACCTTCAATAAATAAATTGCTCTTTATCTATCAAGCATACCGAATTACAGCGTTAATATCAAAAAAAACAGGCATTCCTTTCCACAAGGGAAAAGAATGCCCGTTTCGTTTCAACTTATATAATCGTAATACCTGCAATAACGCCATCATTACCTGTTACCTTAATGTCATGACCTGTTACAAGATTATTACGATCGCCTGCAATCAGTACGTTGTCCGCAACATTATAGATCGTTACGATGGTTTGATTTCCTTCTTGCTTCGTAATGGAAATCGTGGACAGCTTGCCATTTGCATTATAAGTGATCGTATTGATTTTTCCTGTTACGTCAAACAGCTTAGATTCATCAACTACTTCTTTCGTTACTTCGATGAATACAATTTTATTCTGATAAGTGCGGACAAGAACCTCGTCGCCGGCTTTCAGTGCGCTAACAGCTACTTTCTTGTCATCTCTGAAAATAAATACATTCGGATCCAGATTCAGTGTCAAATCCGTACCATTTGTTTGAGCGATCGTAATTTGACCGTTTGCGGCTGTTGCCTTCAGTTTACCTGTAATAGCCAGTCCATCATTATCCGGAATTTCGGAATCCGTACGATCAAGCAAGGCTGCAAGCTCCGCTCGTGATACCGGTTGGTTCGGACGGAATGTTTTATCCGAGTAGCCTGTAATAATGCCTTTCTTGATAGCGAGTGCCACATAGCCAACAGATCCGGCAGGGATATTCTTCGCATCCTTAAAGTCCAGCTTCGTATTGCTGAGCGCTTTTGCTTCATCTTCCAATTTAAGCGCTTTAACGAGAATAGTTGCTGCCCACAGACGAGTTGCACTTTGCTGCGGTTTCACTTCGAAATCTGTTTCAGAGAACAGGTCATTTTCTACTGCGACAGCAACATAACCGACTGCCCAAGGATATTTCTTCTTAATTTGATCCGCGTCCTTGAAGTTCAGTTCCGTGTTCATTTCTGCTGTTGACTCGGCTTGTTCTCTCAGTCCCATCAGACGAACCGCAGCTACAATCGTTTCGATGCGGGAAATCTGCTGGTTCGGTTTAAATGTACCATCCTCATAACCAGTAAATACGCCTTTTGATGCCAGACGCATAATATATTCTGTCGCCCATTTCATATCTTCTTCATCGTTAAATTTCCATTTAACTTCAACTTCATGCTCTTTTTTGTTATCACGGTCGTCGCCTTTTCCTTCGCCGTTACCGTTATGGCTGCCGTTTGCGAATGCTGACGATGCACCACCTGCAAGCATAAGCAATGCCATTGAAGATATTGCTGTTTTTTTCCATACCGTTCGTTTCGTCATAAAAAAGCCACTCTCCCTTAGACAATTTACGGAATTTTTTCCGTTTGTACCTTCGCCTATACGTTTCGTCGAGGGTTAATTGTTTTGGGAGGGTGGCTTATAAAAAATTTTCTAACTATTGGTTCTCTTTACTTTCACGTTTGGCTTTCAGCCATTTAGGAGCGCCCTTGTCTTTCTTGTCCCGAAGCCGTTCCTGCTTGCTTGGAGCCTGCTTTGCACGCGGCGCTGGTGCTGGTACTGGTGTCTCGGTTTGGGCTGATTTTGGTTTGGATTTCTTTTGTTCCTTCAAAAGCGACTCCCATTCCCTGCTGTTTTGCGGGGGAGCTGCAGAACGAGTGCTTACAGAAGCCTGCTGCTCAGCTTGTCTCCGCGGAGCTGGTCGTGTTGAGACATCCGACTTATCAGGCAGCTCACTAGGCAATACAAATTTCCCTTTGTACATCGCCTTCTCCGGCAATTCGATATGCAGCGACTTACGGAATTTATCCATAATGAACCGTTCTTGCGGTGTAATGAGTGAAATTACCGTTCCTGTCCGCCCCATTCGGCCAGTGCGGCCGGCACGATGAACATAATGGTCCGCATCAATCGGGGGATCCAAATTAATGACGAGTGGAAGCCCCTCAATATCAAGGCCCCTTGCTGCTACATCGGTTGCAATCAACAACTGACATCTGCCGTCTTTGAACCGTGTCAATGTTGCAGCACGACGCTGTTTATCCGCATCGCCATACAAAGTCTCAACCGTAAAGCCTTCATAGCTGAGCTTCGCTTCCCAGTTAGCAATATTTTCAGTCACGTTCAAGAATAACAGCGCAGATGCAGGCTTCAGCATCCGTACGATTCTTCTTGCAACATCCGGCTTGTCCCGCTTATCACATACGACATAGAAGTTATCAATCGTCTCCGATACCCGCTGCTCTGGCGCAATTTGAATACGAACGGGGTCCTTCATCCAACGCTTCTCAAAACGTGACATTACATCGGGATAAGTCGCAGAGAAGAAGGCCATCTGGCGCTCTTGGCTCATGGCATACAGGATGGTCTCCACTTCGCGCGTAGATCCAAGCTCGAACACCTGATCCGCTTCATCAATGACTATATGACGGACCTCACTCAGCTTCAGCTTGCGCAGCTTAAGCAGCTCATGAATGCGTCCTGGTGTTCCTATTACAAGTTGTGGACGAAGCTTCAGCTTCTCGATCTGACGCTTCATCGCTGCGCCTCCGATTAACTGCTGAACACGTAAATCGAGGGGCTCAGCATAACTTTCGGCTACCCGTACGATTTGCATGGCAAGCTCTTGCGTTGGCGCTAAAATAATCGCTTGAATAGCGTTCGAAGATGCGTTCAACTGCTGCAGCATCGGCAGCAAATAGGCAAGTGTCTTACCCGAACCTGTTTGCGATCGTGCGGATACATCCCGCCCTTCCAGCAAAGTAGGTATTGCATCGGCTTGAATCGCCGATGGTACTTTTATACTATTCGCCTCAAGCTTCTCGCTTAACGCATCTGAAATCCCTAATTCATTCCATGTTTTCTGACTCATATTGTTTCCTCTCTTATCGCACCGCTATTTTCGATTAAACCAACCGCCGAATATACGGTCGGCTATCCGCGGGAATAGCTGATATAGCTTAATACCGACAGCCGCTGTTTTCGGCAAATCTACTTCGGCTTTCCGGCGTTCCATCACTTTAATAATTTGATTGGCCACATAATCCGGCTTCATCATAAACCAGCTGACATTTTTCACATAGGTTCCTGACGGATCAGCTACGTCAAAGAACTCGGTCCGAATCGGGCCTGGATTTACCGCGGAGATCATAATGCCCGTTCCGTTCAACTCCATGCGCAGAGAATTCGTAAAGCCCAGCACTGCATGCTTGGTCGCCGAATAACCCGTCGACTTCGAGGAACCGATCTTTCCAGCCATGGAAGCGATATTAACAATATGTCCGCTTCCCTGCTTCAGCATGTAAGGCAGCACCGCTTTCGTGCAACGGACTACGCCCATATAGTTCGTATCCATCATCTGCTCGAAGCTCTCTACATCCGCTTCCACGAACGTCTCGAATTTCCCAAATCCCGCGTTGTTCAATAAGACATCAATTCTGCCGTACTTCGCAACTATAGCATCAACCGTTTGCTTCACCTGCTTCATATCCGTGACATCCATCTGATACATGGGGCAGGCTGTTCCGATAGCAGCTGCATGCTTGCGAAGACGTTCCAGATTACGACCGGTCAAAATAGGGATGGCTCCAAGCTTGGCAAGTTGTTTGGCCGTGACGGCTCCAATCCCGCTGGAAGCCCCAGAAATAAGGACAATCTTCCCCTTAAGCACTTATCATCACCTGCATTCGCTTCTCTCAATCTCTATCTTTTCAGTGTACTTGATCAGCCCTCGATAAGCAAAAAAAAAGCTCCCGAAGGAGCTGCTTCTTATGCTACGATGCGACTAACACTTGAATATCAAATTCACCAATGCCATCCATGATGAGTGGAACAGATAAAGCCTTGCCAGACCTCAAGCCTTCAGCGCTTGCTGACTGAATAATTCTCGGTGGTGTGATATCCACCGTAACACCTTGATTGTACAGCATGGTACTTGCGTTTCCGCTAATCATATTGCCAAGCTCAGATATCGCACTGCGGCCGATCTCGTCCAGTTCAGAGATGATGAATCCACCCATCATGGCTGAGACCATCTTCAGAGCCACCTCTTCGCTTAATCCGAATACAATATCACCATTCATTTGTCCGTTAATCCCAATTTGAATCCAAATATGATTTTCTACCATTTCGATATTCTTCAGGCCTAACTTACCTGTGGAAGGCCGAATCTGGATCACCTGTTCAATGACGATCGTTGCGGCTTCAAGAAATGGATTAATGTATTCTGCCTTCATTAGCGGGACCGCTCCTTTTCGACAAAATTCGCGCATGTTCTATTCTAATTTCCATTATACTGAAATATGTAGGACAAGTATACTAATATTGTTATTAATGAACCTTAAGACCTACGCAATTAGTCGCTTTCTCATACTAATTTTGACAAAAAACGGAGGTTTTCTTCCATGCCGAACGTCTGGTCCCATCTTATTTTTGGACAAAAAGTACTTGAAAGCCTTCAAGAAACTGATCTTGTCCACTCGGAAAAGAACAGTCGTCTGTTTCATATGGGCTGCCAAGGTCCTGATTTCTTATTCTATCATCGTTTTCTTCCTTGGCAGGGTAAGTCAGCCATGCTTCAGCTCGGCACGGAAATGCATAATCGGAGCTGCGGTCCCGTCATGATGAGGCTGCTTGATTCCATTCATGGACGATTAGCCGCTACCGAGAACCCTGATCCTGCAGTTGTGTATGCTCTTGGCTTCATTTTGCACCATGTCCTTGACCGACATATGCATCCTTTCGTATTCAGCAAATCAGGCTTCCGCAAATGGGATCATCAGCGTTACGAGGTTATGATGGATACGTTGATTGCGAGGCAGCAGTGGGGAGTTGAAACTTGGAAGACGCCAGTCTGGAAAAAGATTGATATCGGAGGCAAGCTTCCTGATACGATCGTCCAGGCATTCCAGACCAGCACAAGTGACTATTATACCGAGTTAGCACCGTA
This sequence comes from Paenibacillus sp. YAF4_2, assembly GCF_052113225.1. Taxonomy (NCBI): domain Bacteria; kingdom Bacillati; phylum Bacillota; class Bacilli; order Caryophanales; family Paenibacillaceae; genus Paenibacillus; species Paenibacillus sp. YAF4_2. The sequence goes on along the minus strand of NZ_JBFRCT010000006.1, from coordinate 387,061 downwards.
CATCCGTGCTCAGGATTGGAATAACGCCATTCGTGATATGACACGTGCACAACGTTTGTTCCATGATCCAATGGCCATCAAGCGGTCTGTCACCTTTGGTCAAATTGACCCATTCGTTTTCCGAAAAAACGTACCTTACGATGTTCTTAATGAAGCGGAGCAGCCTTGGATCAATCCAACGGACAAGACAATTATCCATCATGAAAGCGCATGGGCCTTATGGGATCGGGCTATGGAAGATGCACTAGCGGTTATTCCAGCTGTCTTGGCCTATTTAAGAAGTGGGGATCGTCCTGACATCTCTTCTCTTCGAAATACCGTGGTTGAGCAAATAGGTAATTTGTCATACGAAACCGGTTTGCCCTGTGATGCCGATGCCACGATTCAATATGCAGAGCCAATCTGGCCTGACGGGATAAAGGAAGCACCCTGATCTAGACATGATCTGTCTGACAGGGCGCTTCTCTTCAGATCTATTACATCGCTTGCTGCCTCGCCGATTTACGGAAGTGAAGACGAACAAGTCTCAGCCTTTCATATAGCACATCCATCTGTTTGTCCTTCACGCCATCCTCACCATAAACACGTTGCAGAACAGGCTTCAAATAACGATCACCTGCTTGGCGGAAGGTTTCCCAGATTAGTTGCTTCTCCGTGTCCGGCATATCCGCGAGCTCTCTTGCGATTAATGGTTCGAAATCATACCCTTCCGTCTCGAGCTGCTCAATCCGATCCATAATCTCTCTGCGAGGAAGCTCCAGCTCTGTCTGAAGCTGTTCCATTGTTCCGCCCTCGAATACAAAGCTTAAGATCCGCTTCTTCTGCTGCTGCCTCATCATATCATTCTTGTATCTGGCTTCCTTCTGCTTATACATCCATTGGGTATAAGCCGTTGGGTCAAGCTTTTCAGCAACCCACTTGAGTGGGAAATCGGTTTCTCGGCCGTGCAACGCTGTAATCTCTAGTACTTCTTGTCCGTACGAAGCATGCTTTTGCTCACCCCAACCTGGAATTTGCAGCAATTCTTCCGCTGAATAAGGAACAAAGCTGCTAATCATCCATAACATCCGGTTTGTTGCGATAAGATAGGCAGACCGTTTCTCCGTCAAAGCCTTCTTACGCCGCCACTCGCGAAGTGCTTCGAATAACTCCGGCTTTGTGTGCAGCTCGCCATAACATTGCAGCATCGACAAATAACTGCCTGCTCCGCCTCTCTTCTCTTCCAGCATCCCATCAACAACCGGCGTAAAGCCTTCTCCCATCTTTACCGCCACACCATGACGGAATCCGATCATCATCTCTTCCCACGAGGTCCCTTCAAACCAGCTTATCGTCTCTTGCGAGCCTTCTGACCACAATACGGTCCAAATACCCTCCCTCTCGCAGATTGACAGCCTTGCACTCACAATTGCACCTTCATTCGAGGGTTTCTCAAATGTGTTCAAAAAAACGATTTGCACCCTGCCTTCACTCCTCTAATTTAAGTTTGGCTATTCACGCGAATAAACAAGAACGCAAAAAAAGCACCCCTCCTGCAAAATTGCAAGAGAGGTGCTTCCTCACGGTCAGTTATTCGATTAGCTCCATGCTATCATAAGCGTCTCTTTCTTACAAGCGTTTTCTTATTGTATAATGTGTGGAAACGAGATGTGGAGGCTTTACAACATGCTGCTGCCTGATTATGATTTTATGTCCGATACAACGGAAGATACAGCTACTAGATTCGTCACCTTTATTACGCCAAGCTTGAAGCGGTTTGACCTGGCTATCATGTCTACTGCTAGATTTTATGGCAAGAAGCTTGTAACCGACCTGCAGGCAGGACGTACGGCCATTATTGGACCGGATGACTTAGAGCAAGATGGATATCTGGAATATACCTTTAAGCTGTCAGAGGAAGAGGCAGCAGAGCTCGCCCAGTTTTTATATTTTGTGGTCGGAACGGTGAATTTTACCGATTAATCAGGGGTACACTGAAGAGCGTAAGCTCAAACTTATGCCATTTCAGGAGGAGATTTCGGATGAATCCGTTTAGCAACGAAGATCGCAGCGAGTACTCAGATTTATCAACAGTGGAATCACAGCGAAATGATCTCTCGCATGAGGAGTTTCCGGACGGTTCCTACGGCTCCAGCATTACAGGGCCAACTGGAAAAAGCAAACCTTGGCGTATCGATCAACGTTCGTCGAAGCCTTATGGTTATGAGAACAGCTCCCTTCACGAAGACCTCGGCCGTGACTATCCAGGCGATGATGATTATGATGCACTCCCTGATGCGATGGATGAACCATAATGGATAAACAAAGCCCCAGCCAATTGATTGGCCGGGGCTTTGTTTATCCATTATGGTCTTTGAGGGAAAATCCCTTGGAGTGCAATGATAAAATTGAGTGCTTGGTATGGCTGCATATTATTATGCGGCTGTGAGCCGCCAGCTAGTCCAATGGCCATAGGATTCAATCGTACATCTGCTTTTTCTGAATAGTTTTGAACACCGCCACGCCCAGGTGCTCCTGCATTTGCCCAAATATCTCCTGAAGCCTCTAATTTATCAGATACGGTTTGTGCATTCGCAAGGTGATTATGAGCAGGAATCTCGTTAATGAGCAGCGTTACGCTCTGTTCGCCGCCTGTCTCACCTATGGATCTAGGCGTAAGCCCCGCTCCTTCTCCCCAATGCATTGGTGCTCTCCCCTGAAGATCTGGCAGTGCAAAAGTGTTCATGCCATCGCCCCCGTAATTGACGCCAAGGAGAGAAAATAAAGCTGTATTTGAGCGAATAGACATAAGTTGTCCATTGCATAACGCCCAGCCATTTGGTGCGTAGTTACCTGCAAATAATCGAATTTCCCCAATAAATGGATCCATATAACTCAGCCCTCTCTCCTAGTTTCTAGACGGATAAATCCCGGTTAGTGCAATACAGAAATTCAGTACAGTGTAAGGCTGCATATTGGAGTGGGGCTGGCTGCCGCCTGCAGGGGCAATTGCTTGAGGTGACATCACTGCATTGGGAGCTATCGCAAATGGCTGTACACTCGGCGGTGTCCCCCATGTTTTCCCACCAGGTGCTGATGCTGTTGCATCCGAACCCCCAATGGCTTGGTGCGTATGCTGAGGAATCTCATTCACAGTTAAAGCATGGGCTTCTTCACCGCTTGTTTGTCCTAAAGTAACAGTGCCCGATGGATGAATAGGAACCCGGCCCTGCAAATTCGGAAGGGCAAAATTATTAGTGCCATTACCGCCATATGTCACACCTAAAATAGAAAATAAAGCCTGATTATTCTGTATTGGAAGGAGCTGTCCGTTACATTGCGCCCAGCCTTTAGGAGCAAAGTTAAACGGAAACTGTCTGATCTCGCCAATAAATGGTTCTGCCATGATATTTCCTCCTTATCTTCTCAAATTATTAATTTTGCGACGGCCAAATGCCATTGAGTGCAATAATAAAAGATAAAGCGGTATACGGCATCAGATTGTCATGTGGCTGACTGCCGCCAGTTGCTCCGATGACTGCAGGATTTAATTGTGTATCTGGTAGAGCGTCTGAATATTGATTTTTGGAGCTGGTTGCCCAGAATGCATTCTCTGGACTGTTAGTTGTTCCTGCAAGATTCGAACTATTAGCAAAATGGGTATGGGCAGGTAATTGATTGTTCGTTAATGTTACATTCTCTTGGCCTGCTTTTTGCCCAATAATATATGTCGTTCCGGAGGAGCTTCTACCCGCATGTACCGGTAATCTACCTTGAAGATCCGGTAGAGCGAAGGTTAATTGTCCGTCACCTCCATATGTTGTTCCGATCAAACTGAACAAAACATCATTTTCACTAATCGACAATAGCTGCCCATTGCAGAATGCCCAGCCTACCGGAGCAAAAGTGCCGCCAAACATGCGGATTTCCCCAACATATTGATCACTCATATTATTATCTTCTCCTCTCTCATATCTGGCTCCCAGGACATAGAGATGTAAGGGAAAGCTTCTCCAATGGTCTTGAAGCCAAGTCTTTCATACAACAGCTTAGCCGGATTGTTCCCTAGTACGCTCAGCTTTAACGGAAGCCCTGTCAGTGTCGCCTCTTGCTGCAAGCCCGCCATAGCTGCCGTTCCTAAACCCTTATTGCGGTAAGCCGTCAGCAAAGAAATATCAATCAGATGAATAGAATGGTTCCTGGACACGATCATCCTGCCAATCTTCTTCCCCTCATGCATAATCACCTGCGTTACGGCATTTGGGAACTGCATGGCATAAGATCTCGTTTGAAGATCAAACTGCATACGCAAGAAAGCTTCTGATTCCTCGTCAGGCCATCCCCAGGCATCCATTTCCGCACGTCTTAAGTCCGAATAAACCTCATACACAAAACCATCATCCTCAGGAATAGCAAACTCTAATACCAGCATCGCACCCCCATATAAAGATAGTAAAATTTAGAAAAAACATAGTGCAATTCTACTATAGATTTAAGAGGCGGATATTGTCAATTAATGTATGGAATACTTGGTTAACAAAAAAAATCCACCCCTTCCCAAAAGCAGGAGGAGTGGACTTACATCGGATTATTAATCAGTTATTTACTCTGGAATGTAAGCTTCACTTTCATTCGATTCTCGCGAAGCATCATGTGTTCTGGAGGCTTCTTCAACCGCTCCAAATGCCCATGAAGATGCAGGTACGTCCTTCCAGGTTGGATCCGGAACACCAGTCAACGGCCCGCGCTCAAGAATTCGATTAATAATAACAACCGCTTCTGCACGTGTAAGCGCCTGATCCGGACGGAACGAACCGTCTGCATATCCGGTCATATAGCCCTTCTCAGCAACAGCCGCGATTTGGGCAGAAGCCCAATGTCCGTTCGAATCCGTGAAGGTATGATTCGCTGCTGCAGTGTCCAGCTTCAGCCATTTTACTAGAATGGAAGCCATCTCAGCTCGCGTGATAGAAGCATTAGGTTTAAAGCTGTGATCTGAGTACCCATTTAGAATTCCCGCTCCTTGACCCCACTTAATTGCTGCTGCCGCCCAATAGCCGTTCGAAACATCGGTAAAGACAAATGGTGCAGTACCAGTCTGCATCGATCCAGATAATAGACGGTACAACATCGTGCTCATTTCTGCTCGGGTTACCGCTTGATTAGGACGGAAAGTTCCATCTGAGTAACCGGTAATATAAGCATCATGATGGACGTTTCCGCCTTCAGCGGACACAATCGTAAAGGTAGAGAATTTATTGACTTCAATCTTAATACCGATTGGATACCCTTTGTCATCGTAAACGATCTGACCACGCTGGAATACTTTCTCTCCGTCAGAGTGCTCGATGTATACCCCAAGGGTGGCTAGGAACAACTTTCTTTTAGCTGAATCGCTTGGAATAAAATTAGGGTCAAGCGGGAATGTCACTTGAACCGCAACTTTTGGCAGGTTCGTTTCAATCGTCATTGGCATGCCAATGACAATGGCTTTGCCTGACTTAACGATTTTACGTACAGCCTCAGCATTAATTGTTCTTTCTTTCACGACATTCTGGTCATCCTTCTTCCGGATCGGCACAATGTCGAAGAAAAATTCCTGACTGCCCTTCATCGCACTCAGAGCATCGGTAGACAGATAAAGCGTTGCATTCTCGGTACGAATCTCGACATTAAGAGAGCTGTCTAACAGATACTTAACGGCATTGACGGAAAGCTTAACTTTAACCAAGTCTGCAGGATCGCCAGGAATATCATCTACGATGATTCTTATCGTTCCTTGATGTGCTCCAACTGCGCTTGCAACGGCCTGTTTAATTTTATCTTCGTTCATAATGACGGTATCTACTTTCTTGCCGCCAATCACTTCCCGCACAATATCAATTTGTACAATGATTTGAGGATGATCAGGATCTCCGACCTCTACTCTTACTTGGCGCACATTGCTGACGCTGCTAGTCGGTTTATTGATTACTTTAACCGTACGAATAACTTCTACAGCCTGGTTGCCGGCCAGATCAACTGCGTTATAGTGCACAATGTAAGTACCCAGTGTACTGGTATCTACCGTTCCAGTTACAGTTGCCAGAGCAGCTGCAGAGTTAGCATCCTGCACTTTTGCATCTTGCTCTGTATACGTACTGCCCAGGTAAACATTTACAGTATCATTACCGTTCAACACGATGACAGGAGCGGTCTTATCAATCTTCACATCCGCTGATACACTATCGCTTGCCTGATTAGCTGGATCGATAACTCTCGCAATAAAGCTTGTCAGACCTTCTTGCGACACAACCACTGGAGCCGAATAACTGGTCCATGATCCGCTGTTTCCTAGCTTGTACTCTATGCTGTTGTCCGGATCTGTGGTCACGGTTACTGTTACATCCTTGTTCGTCCAGCTTGTTTCACTAAGTGTAACAGAGAGGTAATTACTGATCTTGACGTTCTGAAGTGCTCCGATACTGTTAAGCGTCGTGCTGAAACTGTTGCCAGCAGTATCTGTTATGACTGCTCCATTTAAGGCTAAGGCAGCCGAGTCAATGCTGATACCATCTGCATCCTGATTCTCAAGACGAACCGTATAGCGGAACTTGAGCTCGCTTGAATTTACCGCCTCGAGGTATTCCGCTTGTATTACTGAAGAACCGATTTGCACTTGAATAGAAGGTGTTCCGCTTGTCGTATCAAGTAGGACCGGCTCACTAATTTTTACGATAAAATCAAGATTCGCACCGGCATGATAAGTTCCATCAGCAGGAACAGTGACCAAGCTTACGACTGGTACAGTTGTATCAACTGATACTGCGCTTGTATCACCTGTGCCAGTAAGGGTTAGAACAGCGGAATTTCCAGCCTGATCTGCAAGTGCAGCACCGTTCAATGAGATGCTCGATGCTAATTGAATGCCATTCGAATCCGTATCTCCGGCCTGTACTTCATACCGGAAGACAAGCGCATTTGTTCCTGAACCAGATACGTAATCGGCTTGAACCGTTTTCCCGGCAAGGGTCACGTTCAAACTCGGAGTTCCGCCCGTTATACTTACATTCTCACTGTAATGAACCGTAAATTGTAAGATTGTCCCCGCTTTGTAAGCACCATTGGCAGGAACATCAACTTGGCTAATCGCTGGCGATACCGCGTCTACGAGTACTGCACTTGTATTGCCTGCACTCAGGGTTAAATTCGCATTGTTGCCTGCTGCATCCCTAATCATACCGCCATTTAAAGCTAATGTTCCTGCCGTGATACCATCCGAATCATTATCGCCGTTTTGTACCGTATAACGGAACACCAGTGTATCAGTCCCGGAACCGGAAACATAAAAGGCTTGTACGGCAGAAGAGCCAACTGTTACGGAGATAGATGGCGTTCCGGTTACTGCTACCACTTCATCATAATGAATGATGAAGTTCAATTGCTGCCCTGCTGTATAAGTTCCGTTCGCAGGTAGATCTACACTGTCAATAGATGGGGAAATTGCGTCTACCCGTATGGCACTTGTGCTGCCTACTGCAGCAAGTGTTAGACCTGCGGCGTTACCTGACACATCTTTAATCGAGCTGCCGTTAAGAACAACTGCACCGCCTACTGCAATTCCATCTGCATCTAGATCTCCAGTCTGTACCTCGTAATCGAACTGAAGTGCACTTGTTCCTGAACCGGATACATATCCGGCTTGTACAGTAGTAGAGCCAATGGTGATGGTCAAATAAGGAACTCCAGTATTAACCAGTACATTCTCATTAAAGTTAACCGCGAAGGTCAAATGATCTCCGGCTTTATAGATGCCGTTAACTGGCACGCTTACATTAATTATTGCCGGAACAATTGCATCGACTAAAACCGTGCTGATGCTGCCTGCTCCGCTGAGTGCAATGCCAGCTGCATTACCAGCTTCATCTTGTAGAGCTGCGTCGTTCAAATTCACCGAGCTGCTTACTTCGATACCGTTCGTATCTTCCTGACCGCCAGCAATGGTGTAACGGAAGAGCAGCTCATTAGTTCCCGACCCGGACACATACAGTGCTTGGACTGGAGTCGTGCCAATTGTTAAAGACAAGTAAGGTGTTCCGCCAGTTACATTTACGGCTTCGCTGTAATGAACTGTGAAATTCAAAGCTTCTCCTGCTTTGTATGTTCCGTTTGCCGGTACATCTAGACTTGTTGCTTCTGGGAAAACAGCGTCTACCTTAATCGCAGAAGTGCTTCCTAATCCGCTCAGTACGGTTGCTGCGTTATTACCAGTCGCGTCCTTAAGAGTTCCGCCATTAAGAGCCAACGTACCAACTTCGATGCCATCTGAATCGTTGTTTCCATTTTGCACCGTATATTGGAACACAATTGTATCCGTTCCCGTACCGGAAACATAAGATGCGTTGACTGTTGCAGAGCCAATCGTCACCGATATAGAAGGTGTACCCGTTACAGTTACTGCTTCATCATAATGAAGGGTGACATTCAATTGCTGTCCTGCTGTATACGTTCCGTTCGAAGGTAAATCTACACGATCAATCGAAGGAGCAATAGCATCAACCAGTACTGCACTTGTGTTGCCAACTGCAGCAAGAGTTAGGCCAGCCGCATTGCCAGCAACATCTTGAAGTGTGCCGCCATTAAGAGAAATCGCACTGCCAACTGCAATCCCGTCCGTATCCAATTGACCACTCAGTATCGTATAACGGAATACCAATGTGTCTGTTCCCGATCCCGATACGTAGTCCGCCTGAACCGTTGTAGTTCCAATCGTAACCGGAATGGAAGGTGTTCCTGTCAGCGTTACTTTCTCATTAAAATGTACGGTAAAGTTAACTATTGATCCTTCGTTATAGGACCCGTTAGATGGTACATCCACACTACTGACTGTTGGATTAGTCGTATCAACCAGAACAGCACTTGTGCTGCCAGTGCCAACAAGAGCTACTGAAGCAGCATTACTTGCCGTATCCTGAAGCACTGCACCATTCAGATTCAGAGAGCTGCCAACTTGAATTCCGTCAGTATCATTGTCTCCAGCCTGCACTTCATAACGGAAAAGAAGTGCATTCGTGCCCGTACCAGATACATAAACAGCTTGAGCTGTTGTGGCGCCAATTGTAATTGGAAGCGCTGGCGTTCCACCGGTTACTGTTACTTTTTCATTGTAGTGAACAGTAAACTCCAAATCTTCTCCTGCTTTATAAATTCCATTAGCAGGTACATCCACATTGCTAACAGCAGGAGCAGTTGTATCTACAAGAACAGCACTTGTGCTGCCTGCAGCAGTTAGTGAGAGGCTTGCAGCATTACCTGCTGCGTCATTCAAAGTACCGCTATTTAAACTGATAGAACCAAGTTCAATACCATCCGTGTCTGTATCTCCTGCTTGAACCGTATAGCTAAATGTCAAATCATTCGTACCGGAACCGGCTACATATACTGCGTGTTCCGTTGAAGAACCAATCGTGACTGCTGCATACGGCGATCCGGATACAGCTACTTTTTCACTATAGTGGATCGTAATTGCGAGTGCCGTACCTGCTTTATATATCCCATCTGCAGGAACATCAACACTTACAACCGAAGGGGCCACGGCATCCACCAGCACCGCGCTAGTTGAACCAATACTTGTCAATGACAAGCCCGCAGTATTACCTGCCGCATCTTTCAGTGTACCGCCATTCAGTGCCAATGTATTACCCGCTTCAATACCGTCCAAATCTTCTTGCCCGTTAAGAACCGTATAACGGAATACAAGTGTATTGGTACCGGAGCCGGATACATAGGTTGCTTCCACCGTTGAAGAACCAAGCGTGAGAGACAAGGAAGGTGTGCCGGTAACCGTTACGCTCTCACTGTAATGAACAGTAAAATCAAGTGCCGATCCCATTTTGTAACTTCCATCTGCCGGTACGCCTACAGTAGTCGCTACTGGGGCAGTTGTATCTACTAGGACGGCTGTTGTGCTTCCAACGCCAGCCAGCGTCAGCGTTGCGGAATTCCCTGATTCATCTTCAAGTGTGCTGCCATTCAGAGCCATTACGCTGCCCACTGCAATACCGTCGTTGTCATTGTCGCCAGCTTGAACGACGTAACGGAATTCAAGCGTATCCGTTCCTGAGCCTGATAAATACGCCGCCTGAACGGTTGAGGAACCAATTGTTACAGGTATGGATGGTGTTCCACCAGCAACGACAACCTTTTTACTATAATGAACCGTAAAATTCAATTGAGCAGATGCCCCATAGATTTGGTTTGCAGGTACTGTTACGCTGCTCACCGAAGGAGCTAAAGTATCTACCAGCACCGATGTCGTGCTGCCAACACTATTTAAACTTAGATTGGCATTATTGCTTGCTGTATCTTTTATCATTCCGCCATTTAACGTGATGCTTGTGTTAACTGTAATACCATCTGTATCAACATCTCCTGCCTGAACCGTGTAGCTGAATAGAAGCGCATTTGTTCCCGAACCCGATACATAAGGTGCATGCACAGGTGTACTGCCGATCGTGATCTGTAAATAAGGTGTTCCGCCAGTTACATTCACCGTAACCTTCTCATTGTAATGAACGGTAAACTCCAAGTTCTCTCCTGCCAAATAAGTGCCTGATGTTGGCACGTCCACATTATTAATAGCAGGTGCTACAGCGTCCACCAGTACTGCTGCCGTGCTGCCGATTCCTGCAAGCGTTAGACTTGCATTATTGAGTGCTCCATCTCGAATTGTTCCGCCATTCAGCATCAGGCTTGGACTTGCAACGACCCCATCTGCATCACTGTCACCTGCTTGTACGCTATAGCGAAACACGAGATTTTGCGTTCCTGAGCCTGATACATAGCTGGCTTGTACCGGTGTACTGCCGATTGTTACCGGTAAATAAGGGGTACCTGCTACGGTTACATTTTCATTGTAGTGGACAGTGAAATCAAGTTGATCTCCTGCTTTGTACGTACCGTCTACAGGTGTTGTCACATTACTGACTGTTGGTGCTATGCCATCCACCAACACACCGGTTGTGTTACCTGTATTGTTAAGCAATAGAGTCGCAGCATTACCTGCAGTATCCGCCATAGTTGCACCGTTAAGACTAAGCGCCCCCACCGTAATACCGTCTGCATCGCTTTGCCCGTCTAGCAAACTGTAACTGAAAGTAAGAGCATTGGTTCCCGTACCGCCTGTATAAGTAGCCTGTACGGTTGTAACACCAATGACTAGCGAAATGCTTGGTATGCCGCCCGAAACAGTTACAGGCTCGTTAAAATTAACCGCAAACGTCAAGCTTTGTCCGTTGCCATAAGTCTTGTTAGCGGGTACGGTTACGGATGAAACCGTTGGAGCAACAGCATCCACTTTTACATTGGATAAAGATGCAACACCATTTAGTGTTAAAATACTGTCTTCATTGCTTACATTTTTAATGGTACCGCCGTTTAAAGTAATAGCACCACCACCTAGAGCGACACCGTCTGTATCAAGCTGCCCGCTTGACACTGTGTAACGGAAAAGGAGTACTTTAGATCCTGATCCCGATTGATACGCAGCTTGTACGGGAGTTGAACCAATGGTGAGAGGCAAATAAGGGGTACCTGTTACATAAACATTGCGGTCAAAGTTCACCGTAAAGTCCAGATTTTGTCCGGCTTTATATGTAGCATTACTCGGAACTGATACCGAAGTTACCTTGGCGTTTGTCGCTGTTGTTACGTTTAGCGTTGGTGCATTCGCTCCTGTCTGGTTGGATGCGATAGCAAATTGATTTGAGGTATTAGGAGTGACTTTACTTGTCAGTACCAAGGTCGCTTTTGTATCACCAGCTGCTACCTGACTATTGATATAACTAGTGATGTCAATTTGCAGGAACTGATCTTTTACAATCCCTGTCTTGTTTGTAACGATTGGAACGTCTTTTGTTGGTAGTTTTGTTGAATTCTCCGTCACCGCATCGTCATTGGAACCATATACATTAACAAATAGAGGGGTAGGGTCGGATAAATTATAATCCGTATCCCTTACATACAACTGTAAAATTGCATTCGAAACGGTGTCTGTTGCAGGAATCGAGCTAAGATCAAATTGCATAACGGTCTCAGCTGTTCCGTAAGTAGGGTCAAAGTGAGTGCCGATCCAGTTATATGCTGGCCCTAATGTGTCATCACCACTAGGATAATAACCGGAATTATCGTGAAAATAATCAAGAGTTACCGGAATTGGAGATAACGTAGCCGCATATCCCGTTTGTGCAGGCAGCAGCCTGAACACAATCAAGGCCAGCAGCACGGACATAACCGCCATTCCTATTTTTCGTAAAACACCTTTCATAATTCGCCTCCTGTAACTGTTTGTAATTGACCTTTTCCCCGTACTGTTCGTCTTCCCCCTATTGATCGCAACTCTGCCGGATTTCACGCCAAAATCCTTCTTAAAACGCCTGCCCCTTATTTAGGGAAAGCTAACTCAAGAAGTTGCTTTTTTTTAGCCAATGTAGGTCTTGGCTACTAATTCGACATTTCCTTCCAGTTTCCTTTCTCAATGGCAAAAACTTAGTATTTTTTGGCAAAACAAAAGGCAGCTGCGTTTAGCAGCTGCCTTGGGATTAAACGATCAATTTTAATAATGAGGCCAGACGATATTTTTCAAACACGATTTCCGCTTCAGTCGGAACACTCCATAAGCATTCCTCCAGGCTGCAAGCAACTGGAACTTCAATGTTGATACGTGCAAGCGTGCGGGACAGATGCAGCATATCCAAATCGGCTTCGATCTTCGCTTTAATGCTTTTGGAGATAGCGTCTAGATTGCTAAGGATGCCATCGATCGATTCAAACTCTTGAAGAAGCTTCAAGGCTGTCTTTTCGCCGATCCCTTTAACACCCGGATAGTTATCACTTGTATCGCCAGTCAGGCCTTTCATCTCAACCACTTGGAAAGGATGGATACCTTTATCTTCTTTGAGGAAATCTAGATCGTAGACCGCATAATTGCCTCTGCCTTTTTTCATAATGACAACATGGATACGTTCTTCTACCAGCTGCAGCATATCCTGGTCACCTGTCAGGATGTAAACATGCGCCATCTGGCTGAGCTGCTTCGATACCGTACCGATGCAGTCGTCCGCTTCATAGCCTTCCAGTCCGATATTCGGAATGTTGAGCGCGGCAACGATATCTTTGACGAGCGAAAATTGTGGGATCAAATCTTCCGGAGCCTCCGGCCGGTTTGCTTTATAGTTCGTATACATCTCGGTGCGGAACGTCTTGCTGCCCATATCCCAACAGCAAGCCACATGGGTCGGCTGGAACTGGTTCACGGCGTCAAATAAGTATTGCAAAAAGCCATAAATCGCATTCGTTGGCGTACCATCAGCCAGCCGTCTAGCGCTGTATTGCTGTGCGAAATAAGCCCTGAACAGCAAAGCCATCCCGTCCACAATCAGTATTTTATTTTCATTCATATAAGAAGCCATCCTCTACACATAATATAACTTTATTGTACAGTAGATTTGGTGTTCATTGTAATGCAAAAGCTGGCATTATCGTGTAGTGTGCTGTGGTCGCTATGGTCACGGAGCATGTGAATATTTTATTTGAGGGGAGTCGCTGTTTTCACTGCGTAAGGGAATATTCTTTCGATCGCTGTTGTGTCCGGATTCCTTGAACAATCGGACCATGGTCCGAATCCGGACACAAAGGCGAGCGCTCCGCTTCTCAAAAATATTCCCTTACTCCGCTCATCGCTCCCTCCCCAAGAGAACATTCACTCGCTCCGTTCCCCGCTCCCACGCCACTAACGCTATGCCGCTGCCTTGCATTAAGATGAACCCAAACCCTGTCCTGGCATGGGGCCATATACCATCACTCAATTCCCGAGTGATGAACTAACTATTAAAGATCCATCACTCATATTTCGAGTGATGACATATAAAAATATTCATCACTCGGGAAGTAAGTGATGAACTACTGTCCCTTTAAAAATTGCTGGACGAAGCGAAGCAAGCCAATACTCTGGAGAAAGGTTTATGCTTCCGAAGTAGCTTTCTTTCAGAAAGCTTTTAAGCGTTCGCTTTTGTCCCCGAATTTCATCCGCTAAAGCGGATTATAATGAAGAAATTCGGGGACAATGGCGATCGGAAGAGTATTGGCTTGCGCAGTACCACATCGCAATCAATTCAAATTTATAAACTTCCCGATTCTACTAGCAGCCACAAGCAACCTTGCTTCGTCTTCGACCAAAGCAATCCGCACAAAACCTTCGCCTTCGCTCCCAAACGCTTCGCCTGGAATTACGACTACACCAGTCTGCGCCAATAGTTCCTGAGCAAAAGCACGTGAAGTCCACGCCTCTCCGTTGCTGCGTTTCGGCAGCTTCGCCCAGATGAACATCGTCGCTTTTGGCTTCTGGACAATCCAGCCGGCTGAGGATAATGCCTCGATAAATGAATCACGCCGCTTCTCATATAATACGCCGGCTTTTGGCGGCGCAGAAGCAGACATGGCTTCCTGCAAAGCAATGACGCCCGCTTCCTGCACAGCGCCAAATACGCCATAATCAATATTTTCTTTCAACTCGCGCAGCGCTCCAACTGCTTCTCGGTTGCCTGCTAGAAAACCGATTCGACAGCCTGCCATGTTGAAGCTTTTGGACAAGGAGTGAAATTCCACTGCCCCATCTAGTGCACCTGGTACGGCAAGGATACTTGGGGGCTCATGGCCGTCGAAGGCCATTTCTGAATACGCGGCATCATGCACGACTAACACACCGTACTCTTTAGCTTTCGCCAGCAAACGTTCGAAGAACGCCAAATCGGCAACCGCCGATACAGGATTACCAGGATAGTTCAGCAAAATAAATTTTGCATGCTGCCACACATCATCCGGCACCGAATCCAGATCCGGAAGGAACCGATTCTCTTCCTTAAGCGGCAGCAAATAAGGTTCTACGCCTGCTAACGCTAATGCAGCTGTATAGATGGGATAACCAGGGTTAGGCACAATAACAACATCTCCCGGATTACATAGCGACATCGCAAGATGAGATAATCCATCCTGCGATCCCATCAAGGAAACAAGCTCGTAATCGGGATCAAGCTTTACACCAAACCGATAATCCATCCACGCAGCCGCCTGACCACGGAAAGCTTCACTGCCATGCGTTCCCGGATAGGAATACGTATCTGTACGGAGCGCTGCTTCGCTAAGCGCTTTTCTTACCGCCTCCGTAGGCGGCTTATCCGGACTGCCTATGCCAAGGTTAATAATGTCCCTGCCATGGCCGGCCGCTTGCTTTCTCCACTCCGCTACCTCGGCAAAGATTGATGAGCCAAGCTGTGACAAACGATCAGAACGCCACGGTTTTTTCATGCGCTCACCCATTCCATATTTGCTCGTATTGTTCTTCCTTATAGCCGACCGTCACTTTCTTGCCGTCTGTTACGATTGGCCGCTTGATCAGCATACCGCTTGAAGCCAGCAGCTCCAGCTGCTCTTCTTCACTCATTGCGCCAAGCTTGTCCTTCAGCCCAAGCGATTTGTACACATCACCCGATGTGTTGAAGAACTTCTTCAGCTCAAGTCCGCTGTTCTCCACAAGCACTTTCAATTCAGCAGCCGTTGGTGTTTCTTCTACGATATGTTTTAGTTCAAGCTCGTTGCCTTTCGCCTGCAGCGATTTGACTGCTGCACGGCATGTACCACATTTCGGATATTGATAAATCGTTAACTTGCTCATCTGTCTGTATCCTCCTAAAGAATTGCGAAGCAATTCTACTTCCTATGCTGCTTTCAAGCTTCGCTAAGAACCTCTTCTAACGCAACAAACTCCGGCGGCAAATCTGCCGTCCATTCCATCCATTGCTTCGTCATCGGATGAGTCAGCCCCAGCGTCTCCGCATGGAGTGCCTGCCTGCCTGCCGTGCTCTCCCATTCCTGATTCCCACTCGTCTTTGGTCCGTACATTTGATCTCCAATAAGCGGACATCCGATATGTTTCATATGAACTCGGATCTGATGTGTCCGTCCTGTCTCAAGCTTAAGGCGTACCTTCGCCGCCGCATCTTCGCCAAACACCAGCACCGTCTTATAATGCGTTACAGAAGGATATCCTTCCGGCGTTACAATGCGGACATGCGGCTCATCCGGATCCCTGTCAATTGGAGCATCAACCGTACCATCTGCCGGATCTGGACTTCCGTACACATACGCGCAGTATAGTTTCATAATTGTTCCCGCTTGAAGCTGTTCTGAAAGCTGCTGATGAATATATGGATTTTTCGCAATCGCTACAAGACCTGATGTATCTTCATCAAGCCGGTGCACCGGCCGAAATCTTACCTTTTCGCCACGAACCTGCCAATGCTGTACGATTCCATTAGCAAGAGTCCCGGTGTAATGCCCATGTGTGGGATGAACAACAATACCCGCCGGCTTATTAACGATTAATAAATATTCATCCTCAAACACAATACGAAGCGGCATCTCCTGCGGCATAATATCATCCGAGGTTTCCTCTTCCATTCGAATCGCAACGAGGTCTCCTGCTGCGACCTTCGCTGTTGTATAGGCCCGTACTCCGTTTATGGTAATGCCAAACTCGGTGAGCTTAAGCTTCGAAAGAAGTGTACGTGACACGCCCAGCTTTCGCTCCAGCACGGTCCGGACATCCTTCCCGGCCATTTCCTCGCTGACCTCCACGACCAGCGGTTTATAGTAACCTGCAATATCTTCTATCATCATTTAGAAGACTTGCGGAACACATTCGCACTCCGTACATACTCCGTATCCGGTACGCCAAGCTTCGCATTAGCGACTCTTGCCGCAGCGAAGAAGAAATCCGATAGCCGGTTCAAATATTTCTGCACTTCCGGATTAGCCGGATGCTCGGCTGCCAGCGTCACAACACGGCGCTCGGCACGGCGGCATACGGTCCGGCATACATGCAACAAGGCCGACACCGGGCTTCCTCCCGGCAAAATAAATTTCGTAATTTCCGGAGCTTCCTCGGTGTATTGATCGATTATCGCTTCCAGTCTTGCCGCCGGTTCATCCGTCATTTTCAGCGGTGCTCCAGGGCTCGCATACGCCAAATCCGAACCGCAGTCGAACAGCTCCTGCATAATATCACCGAGCAGCTCAGCCATGTCTTTCAGTTCATCGTGCTTTGCTGCTTCCGCTGCTGCCTGCCCAACAAATGCATTCAGTTCATCGATTGTACCGTAAGCCTCTACCCGGATATCATCCTTGCTTACGCGCCCGCCGATAAGGGAGGTCTGCCCTTTATCTCCTGTACGTGTATATATTTTCATCTAGCTGATCAGCCCTTTCATCTAGGGGGAATTTTCCTACACTATACCATAAATTAACTTGCCTTCGAAGCTTGAGGCCATAAAAAAACAGGCAAGGGACGCGCCCTGCCTGCCTATCGCTGTTCACGTATCAGCCCTGCTTAAGCTTATGAACAAAATGTCCGATTCGGTCAAGAGCCTCTGTCAATTGAGCAACGGAAGTCGCATAAGAACAGCGCAGATGTCCTTCTCCACCGAGTCCAAACACATCCCCTGGAACAGCAGCAACATTGCCCTCCTCCAGCAGACGCTGAGCGAATTGCTCGGAGGTTAGTCCAGTTGACGTAATTGACGGGAAGGCATAGAACGCACCTTCAGGCTCATGACATTCGAGACCAATCTGACGGAAGCCCTTGACAACCAGACGTCTCCGCTGGTTATAAGCTTCCATCATCCGATCCTTCTCTTCCAGACCATGCGGTGTTAACGCTTCAAGGGCCGCATACTGTGCCATAATTGGAGCACACATGACCGTATATTGATGAATCTTCAGCATTGCCCCGATCAGATCCTGATGGCCGCAAGCGTAGCCCATCCGCCAGCCGGTCATTGCAAAAGCTTTGGAGAAGCCGCTCACAAGTAGTGTCCGGTCTTTCATGCCTGGCATTGCAGCAAAGCTCACATGCTTCGTGCCATAAGTAAGCTCCGCATAAATCTCATCCGAGATCACGATCAGGTCATTCTCTTCAACAACCTTGGCAATCGGCAGCCAATCCTCATACGTCATAATGCCGCCGGTTGGATTGCTTGGATAACATAAAATAAGGACTTTTGATTTTGGCGTAATCACCGCTTGCAGCGACTCAGCCTTCAACTTGAAATTATCTTTCGCGAACGTCTCAATACCCACTGCTTTGCCGCCGCTTAATGTCGTAATCGGAGAATAAGAAATATAGCATGGCTCAGGGATCAGTATCTCATCACCAGGACTAATCAACGCCCGAAGCGCCAGATCAATTGCTTCACTGCCTCCTACTGTTACCAAAATCTCATTAGCTGGATTATAGGATACAGCAAAAGAATCATTCAAATATTGCCCGATTGCTTCACGCAATTCCGGCATACCTGCATTGGATGTATATTGAGTCTTACCTTTCTCCAACGCATATACAGCTGCATCACGCACATGCCATGGCGTTACGAAATCCGGCTCGCCAACGCCAAGAGTAATAACATCCTTACGGGTACTTACCAAATCAAAAAAGCGCCGGATACCTGACGGTTTAATACTCCGTGCAAGAGGCGATAAATATTCTGCCATTGATTGGCGATGATTGGATGTAACCTCGTCTTTAATCATAGCCATCATCCTTTTACGGCGAAATCATCAGTCGATGGTCGCCTTCATGCTCCTCGAAGATAATTCCGTCCTGTTTGTATTTTTTCAGAATAAAGTTTGTTTTCGTCGACAGCACTTTGTCGATTGGAGATAATTTATTGGAAACGAAAGAGGCAACCTCTTTCAAGTTTTTTCCTTCGATTTCTACAAGCAGATCATAAGCCCCGGACATCAGATAGACTGACTTCACTTCCGGATATAAGTAAATGCGCTCGGCAATGCCTTCAAAGCCGCGCCCGCGCTCAGGTGTAATTTGAACCTCGATTAATGCCGTAACCTTCTCGTCATCAACCTTGCTCCAGTTCACAACTGTCGCATATTTAACGATGATATGTTCTTCTTCCATGTATGCAATCGCTTGCTTCACGCTCTCCACAGGCTCATTCAACATGGCGGCGATCAGCTCCGCATCACGGCGCGCGTCTTCCTTCAGCAGCTCCAGCACTTTCAGCTGTAGTTCGTTCATCGTCAAACTCCTTCCAAAACTGCGGTTATTAAAATATTTTACAACGAATTAAAGGTTCCTGCAAAGAAAAAAAACGAAAGACCCCGAAGGGTCTTTACATGTAGAAAGGCTGATGAGACTGTTGCTGCGGCTGTTGAGATTGCCCGTATTGCATGAACGATGGCTGTGCTGTGCCCATACGCTGCTGTAAATATTGTGATGTCTTTTGCTGCGTTTGTTGATATTCTTTCGTCTGCTTGTCGATCTCTTGGCGCAGAGCAGGTGATGCTGTGTTGTACATATTAGCCGATTGCATCGTTGTGAAAAGGTTCCCTTGCAGCTTCAATGTGCTGTTCAGTAATTGAGTAAACATTTGACGTACTTCCGGGCAACTCGATTCCGTTGCAGCCGTTGCATATTCACGAACGACACGCTTCAGATCCGATAATACCGTGTACGCTAAATCCTCGTCTGGTAAATGATGTTGTTGATACATGGTTTAGATTCCTCCCTATCTTATTACTGCTGCGGTTGTGTCGGCGCCATGTGCTGGTGCTGCTGCAGTGCCTGCATCAGCATTTGATAATGATGCTGATGCGTCTGCAATTCACTGGCACCTGCTTGTCTTAACTGTGGGTTCATCGCAAGCGATGCCAGCAGGGCATTTTGCTTAATCAACAAATCTTCATTGGATAGTGAATCCGCGATATATTCCAATTCTTTCGCGGTTAGAGCTTGAAGCATATGTCTCGTCTCCTTCATGCCAAGATTATGGAAGCATACGTATTATGGGCGTAAATCCCATGGATTATGTATGCAATTGGAGTTCTGATTTCGAGCGAAGCTCCGATTCCTTCGTAATCCGACATTTCACCTCGATGATCAAGTCCTTTGGGCCAGGCTTCCATTCCTCTTGAACCAGACGTTTCCACTCTTTATTCTTATGCCTGTAAAGCTCGTGCTCCAAATCATAAAGATCGGCATTCATGGCTAACCCCTTCAAATAGGTATCCTCCAACTGAGCCTTTACAACCTGTTCCACATGAGATCTAAGCTCCTGATCTGTAAAATCGGTCGATGCTTCAATTAAGTGTCCCGTCAGACTTGTCTTTAATACAAATTGAGGCTTATTGTTATCCCACTTAACCTTAATCTTTGATTTGGCCGAATCAATGATAACAGAAGCTCTTTGATCATCAACCCGAATCGGAACGAGCGACCGCTTGAAACCTTCACTCGTCCAGATCAGTCCCTTGGATTTCTCTCGTGATACAAAGCCAGCTGATTTCTTTTCATTAAATAGAAACGTTCCGTTAATGGTTAAAAACTTCAGCATCTTTTTGTTGTTCTCCCAGTCATCCGGTAAGAGGGAAAGGGAAGGCAGTTTTACTGTCATAGCAGGCTCAAGTGCTCCGCGTACCAACGTCTGAAGCGTCATAGGCACAACATAGCTGTTCTGATTATTCTCAATATGTGGTGCATACAGCGGGGTCGTTAATGGTGTTTTGTTGAATAGCATATCCATCGTAAATAAATCATTAATGTCTGTTTTGGTTCCAAATACAAGCGAATTAAATCTTGTGGAGCTCAACCGGTTAAGGCTGTCGATAATCTGTTCAATTTCGCTGAAAGCACGCTCGTGGATTACGACCGACTTCAGATGATTAAGCGACAGCTTGTATTGGGAAGAATCCATCAGGTTAAATATGGCAGCCAGATTGGTATCCCCTTCATGTTTCCCTACCCATATCGGACTGCCTGGTGGCGGTGCCCCCTCCTGCTTGGCGATAACGCCAAATGAAATCATCTGGGCATACACGACAAAATGTTCATCTACATAGTCAACACCAATGGCTGAAATGTAAGTGACATCCTGCAGATTCACTTCGTCCCAGCAGCCTCCAGTTATTAGCATTGTACCTAATATCAAGCTTACTTTAAGAGACTTCACATATTTTCGCATCCTGGCATGAATGGTCATGGTTTCTCACCTTTGGCTTTGGCCTTCCAAGGCTTCTGCAGTAATCCCGTTATGAGCTCCCTCCATTTGATTGGGGCAAGCGGCTGCATATAGTTCTGATTAAACGTTTCCAGCGAACACATATAGATCAGGATTATAAACACACCAACGAAGAAACCAAATATCCCAAATATCGAAGAGAGAATTAACACGAAAAACCTTAAGATGCTCACTGTACCACTTAACGTTTGATTAACCAGCGTAAAGGTTGAGACGGCTGCCACAGCCGCTGCCACGAGCATGGTCGGAGAGGTTATGCCTGCCCGGATGGCGGCATCCCCGATAATAAGACCACCTACGACGGACACCGTCTGGCCAACTGGCCTCGGCAGCCTGACACCTGCCTCCCGGAATAACTCGAACATCCCCATCATTAGAAACATTTCCATCGTTGCAGACATTGGGAGTCCGATCCGGGAGTTTGTTACCGTAGCCAAGAGCGTGAACGGAATTTGATCCGTGTTATAGGCCGATAATGCGATCCAAAAGCCTGGAAGACAAATAGCAAGAACAAAACCGATAATGCGGAGAATCCGTTCAAGCGACACATAATAATAGGGAAGGTGAGCATCCTCTGGCGATTTAATCAACAGCGTCAAATTGCCAGGAAGAATAATGACAGATGGATTACCATCTATCAATAGACATACTCTGCCTTGCATAAGCGCTTGAACAACATAGTCAGGACGACCAATATAATCAACCAGCGGGAACAGACTGTTCGGCCTGTCCGATACGAGTTCTTCCAGCTCGGATGAGCTGTACAGCGCCTCGATATGAATGGCATGAAGCCTCTTCCTAGCTTCTTTGACCAGAGAGGCTTTGGCTTTGCTTTTCATGAACATCATGGAGACTTCTGTCTGTGATTCAGTCCCGATTTTCAAATATTCCACATAAAGGTCGGGGGTCCTTAGCCTCCTTCGAATCAGCGCAATATTCGTAGCTATTCCTTCAACAAACCCGTCCCGCGGTCCTTTAACAGACAACTCCATTGTTGATTCTTCCGGCTGGCGGCCCGGGATGCTGGCGATATCAAAGGAATAGACGGATCGCGTAGTTTCATCGATAACGATAACACTTCCCGAATAGAGGTTAGAGAAGAAATGGGCAGTCTCCCTTTCATTATCGAATGACAGGCGTGCGCCAAACGAAAAGCCCTCTTTATGCGATTGGTAATTTTCCATTGTGACCCGAGCATATTCGTGGTCGTCATGCTCTGGCTGACTACTATTTCTATTTAAATTTTCAGCAAGCTTGTCCAGCTGTGGTAATAAAGCAATAAATACGGTCTGCATATCTACCATGCCACTGCACATGAGAATGCGGAATACCCGCTTTGGATCTTCACCGACCTCAATTGTTTGGTTGACGACATCGCCGGAACCAGCCAGCTCATCATAAATCATATCTAGACGATCACATTTGCGATCTTGCTCATTCGATTCGCGACTCATAGCTTTTAACCCCCTTAAGCTTTCGGCTCTGCTGTTTTCCTCACTTTTCGGAAAGAAAGCATCCACAGCAGCAGCAAAAGGATGCCAAATATGATCCAGGCAACCGAGAAATAAGCATGCATCAGGATCATATACCACTTCATTTTCATAAGGACGATAAAGCTTGCAACAGCCAGGATAAGAACCGTGATAAGCATGCTTATCCACTTGTTCTTCAGCTTCTTGAACGGGCCATAAATCTGAATCAGATAAAGCGGCAGTGATATCCGGACTAGAGCACCTGAGAGCCATTGAAAAACAGCAAAGAAATCAACATGCTCGAAATATTTGCCAATCTTCACGAGCCGCCACTGGGAATAAGCCGGGTAACGCATGAGACTGGCTTCGTTTGGTCCAAACAAAGTGATTGCTCCCATTGTAGGACCAATCGTAAGTACCATAAGCATGACCGTCAGAAGAATAAGATGCCATTTCTTAAAGCTCTTCGTCATCTCATGTTGGATGAGCAGCAAGAAGGACAGTTCCA
The DNA here is from genome assembly GCF_052113225.1 of Paenibacillus sp. YAF4_2. Classification (NCBI taxonomy): domain Bacteria; kingdom Bacillati; phylum Bacillota; class Bacilli; order Caryophanales; family Paenibacillaceae; genus Paenibacillus; species Paenibacillus sp. YAF4_2. Next base: position 363,977 of record NZ_JBFRCT010000006.1, on the reverse strand, counting down.
TAAAGGCGCTTAGTGAATGTACCGCTCCCTTGAATATCGGGGAGAAACCCATCTCGAACATCGGAAGCAAATACCGATAGTCTTTGACGGGCATATTAGCCGACATCACAAAGTCCCCTAATCCAACAACAATGGGAAGTAAGATACAAGAAACATAAGTAATGGTGCGCAGTCCATTCATTGCTGCAAACATGCAAATAAAGCAAAAGACAAAAAGAACGACTATTTGAGGGGTCTCCGGCAAGTAAGTATTTGACGTCCAGGAAACAACATCCACTAATGTACCAAAGGCAACAAACAGTAACGCGAGATTAATAATTGCAAGAATCAGCCATACAAAAAAGGCCGGAACATGTTGTTTAAGCCACTCATCAAAGCGTACCCTGTTCATCTTGAACATAACCCGCTGCAGAGGAAAAGCGGCAATCGGAAGGGCAATAATAAGCGCGACCGGAATGCACAGCCAGGCGTCTCTCTTGGCTTCAGCCAGCAGCATTGGAACAACAATGACGTGATTAACAAGGCCAACACTTAGCAGAGTCATCATAACGATTGGCCATAACCCGATAGGTTTGGAAGCAAGCTGCACAGACATTCACATCCTTCGCTTCCAGCATTCCCCTAAGGAAGGAAAGTGATGCATGTTTTTCTCCATAAAAAAAAGCCCTCAGATTGGCAAATCGCCATTAAAAGGGCTTTATTTGTTAGGGCAGATGAAGCGTTTTTACATGGTCATAATGGATAAATACCGATGATCCGCTTGCATCCGCAAGTTCGAGCAAGTTAAGATCAACGTTTTTGAGAACGCCAGTTTTTCTCGGGTTCTCTCCTAGATCAAGAACAACAAATTGCCCAATGTGTTTGCGAAGCTGCTGATCGAAGGTCCGGGCAAGGGTTAACGGTGTAGGCTTAAGTGGGAATTGTTCAGCAGATAAGGAATAAGGGGTTACATTAGCGTTATATGGAACCAAGTACTTAAGATGACGCATCGAGATCATAACAGAATGATAGATAGGAGAATAGAAAACAAAGAAATCATTCATGACAGCCGTCACATATCCATGGATAGATTGATTGCCTGTAATATAGATTTCAGAGAACATCCCTTTGGAATTCAATAAAATTTTGCGGAATGAAATGGAATCATTATAAGGTTCAAAGGGCAATTCAGGTGTGCTGCCATAGCTCTCTTCCTCATCATTTACAATTCTCATTTGCTGCATGTGAATAAGTGGAATATAGAAAAACTGAATGCCATTATACAGCACTAATATATCCGGTCCAAAATCGATGATTTTCCCTCTTATCCCCGCCTTCCCGGAAATAACGAGTTCAACCTGTGAATCTAAAAGTGGATGACGGTTCTTCAACTGCTCGACCTCCTTTTAAAAGCGAATCTGAAGTTGATGCCGGGCACAGGTAATCATGCCCGGCATCCTCCGATTAGCCTTTTTTCGAGCGGTTGCCGCCTCCAGATTTTTTATTCGATTTATTGCCAGTGGATTGTGTTTGAGCTGCAGTTCTATTACCTGTTCTATTACCTGTTCTATTGCCTGTTTTATTGCCTGATTGGCCTTGCGCTTGTGCACCTGATTTGTTGCCAGACTTGTTACCGCCCGATTGTCCTTGATTACCGGATTTGTTGTTTTTGTTTTTGTTGTTATTGTTGTTTTTGTTGTTGTTGTTGTTGCCGCCGGATTGATTATTGTTGTTGTTGTTTCCTCCGGATTTGTTGCCATTTGATTTGTTGAAGCTAAGTTTTTTGATTGTTTTGATATGATCAATAAGGATATAGACCACTTCATTTTTCACAGCTATAAGTGCTGTGTTGCCTTGTACTTCAGCGAGGAAGCCTTCTACTTTCTCCGGTCCGCCCCAGTTAATTTGCACGAATTCTTTTTGTAATGCTCTTACTACTCCTCTAAAGTTATCAGCATTGATGAAGTCATTGCCAATACCACCGCTTCTTCCACCATCTGCAAGCCTTGTTACGCTCTTTACATGGCTAAGATCAACGTATACGACTCCACCTCTTGTCGAAAGAACCAGGTAGTCGCTTTTTACTGCCAACAGAGTTCCTACTAATGATTCCGGGCCGCCACGGTTAATTTTAACCATTTCACCTACCAAATTTCTGATTTGAGTGTTGCCGCCGTTTGTTGGTGTTGTTGTTCCTGTGCTCACATGACTATTGTGACTTTTGTGACTCTTGTGGCATTGTTGTCCTTGCCAGTGATTGCCATCATACATGTGTAAATCCCTCCGATGATTCTCGCATTAATAGATTTACAACCGTACCATCCAATTGACCTTTTGCCACTAATAGGCTGATCTTGCTGTTGTTTGCTTTCTAGTCATCTACCATTGGTGACGGTTTGTAATATATTTATATGTAACCCGTATATGAGAGGTACTAGATTAGTAACCATTTATCTGGACAAAAGGGAGAAATAAGCAAAATAATGACGTAAATGGTGTCACTTGCCCCGATACCCGAATAGGGTAAATAAGCACAAAAGCCTATCAGCCACGATAGGCTTTGACTTCGGTCTAAGGGGTGAAGCCCGTGGCAACGCTGCCTATTCGCAAAATCGAGATTGACGAGGATGATCTAAAGGAGCTAAAAAATAACCCTTGGAGTAAATCCTTCAAGCCGATTCATATCGAATTAGATGGGAAACTTTATACAGCGACATTCGGCATTCGAGGCGGTCATACGCGTAATTACAACAAGAAATCCTTCGAGGTCAGATTAGATGGAGGAAAAACACTGCACTGGAATGCAGAGTTTGATGATCCTTCCATGATCCGTAATGCGTTATCTTTTACATTCTTTAATACCATTGGCGTGCCCTCTCCGGAAACAACGCATATATCCGTCGAAATTAACGGTTATCCGCAAGGGGTATACTTAGAAATCGAGGCGGTTGATCAGCGATTTTTCAAAAAGAGAGGAATAGGCTATAACTCCATTATTTATGCCGTCAATGACAGTGCGGATTTCAGCCTTATTGATCAGAACTCCAATCAAAAGAAGAACTCCTTATTTGATGGATATGAAATCGTTAAGGGAGAGACAAATACCAAATATCGTCTGGTCCGATTCATCCGCAATATTAATACCATGACAAGCAAACAACTAAACGTATACACCGCCAAACGGCTGGATATCAACCAGTATTTATTGTGGCTGGCAGGAGCAGTTCTCACCGGCAACTATGATGGATTCGATCAGAACTACGCCTTATACGAACATAAGAATAGCCGCAAATACCGTATTATTCCTTGGGATTATGAAGGGACCTGGGGAAGGAATTGCTACGGAAAACCTTGCGGCAGTGATTTGGTACGTTTACAGGGCTACAATCAATTAACCGGCAAGCTGTTTACCTTTGCCTCCTGCCGGCAGAAATATCGTGCAATTCTGCTAAACTTATTACGAACAGCCTTTACAGTCGAACGAATCGATCCCATCATTAACCGGATGTACAAAGAGATTACACCTGCAATCCGGGATGACTTCACGAGGAAAAGCAGCTTTGATACGTATCTCGATGAGCCTTCCTTTATTCTTGATTATGTACGCGAACGGCGAGGCCTTATAAAAGAAGCCCTTAAAGCTTGGAAATAAGCTTTAAGGGCCTCGCTTCTTATTAGAATATATCCATACTCAAATAACGTTCACCTGTATCGGGAGCAATACACAATACTCGTTTGCCCGGACCAAGTCTCTTCGCAACCTGCATGGCCGCCCATACGGAGGCACCGGATGACGGTCCAAGTAATAGTCCTTCCAGACGAGCCAGGCTTCGCATGGTTTGAAGCGCATCCTCGTCGGTTACTTGAATAATTTCATCATACACATTCGTATTCAGAATCGTTGGCACAAATCCAGGACTTGTTCCAACCAGTTTATGCGGCCCCGGCTTACCACCAGACAAGACAGGTGAACCGGCAGGCTCAACAACCGCGATATGTAGATTCGGAAGAGCTGCTTTAAGCGTCTCGCCCGTACCTGTAACAGTGCCCCCAGTTCCTGCCGTAGCAATAAAGGCATCAAGCTTTTCTTCGGTTTGCCGTAAAATCTCTACTGCCGTAGTCGTACGATGGATATCCGGGTTAGCATGATTCTCGAATTGATTCGGGATAAAGCTGCCCGGAATTTGAGCTTGCAGCTCTAATGCTTTACGGATTGCACCAGGCATTCTCTCGGCAGCAGGCGTTAATACAACGTCTGCCCCATAAGCCTGAAGCAGCTTGATTCGTTCTGCCGACATATTGTCAGGCATGATAAGAATCAATTTATAGCCCTTGGCAGCTGCGTTCATCGCGAGCCCGATGCCGGTATTACCGCTGGTCGGCTCGATGATGGTGCTGCCTGGCTTAATCTGTCCGCCTTGTTCAGCTGCTTGGATAAGTGCTGATGCAGCGCGATCCTTTACGCTGCCGCTAGGATTAAACCGCTCAAGCTTTACGAATACGTCTGCGCTTCCGGCTTCTACAAGCCGATTGAGCTTAATGACTGGCGTATCGCCGATGAGGTCAATGATGGTTTGCACTATTCGTGGCATAAGTTCTCCTTTAGTTCAAATCGTGAGGCTGCGCTTCACGAAACTATTAGGATTCGATCGCTGTTGTCCCGAATTTCTTCATTTGTAAACCGCTTTAGCGGTTGAAATTCGGGACAAAGGCGAACGTTGCACTTCTCATTCCTAATAGTTTCGTTTCGCACGCTACGATTTGATTACAGTTCAAAAATTATTAACGAAATTTATTGTTGGCAGATAGGAAGGGCCGGATGAAGAACCATCCGGCGATGGGGACGATACCAACACAGAACATAAGGGTAACGATTGCCGCTGGTGTCTGCGTCTGGGATAAGACGATCAGATAAGCAGCTAGGCCGATGACACGGCCGATAATTAGACCGGCTTCACGGAGGACGATCAGCTCCTCACGGTTCTTAGCGCTTTCCTCAGAATCGCCGATTAGGTCGAAGACCCGCGATGTCATCGGGATAATGTACAGTGGTATAAACAACGAGGTGCCAATACCAAAAATAAGCAGAGTGCTATAGTTCACTTTAATGAACAAAGGAAGAACGATCAACCCGATCATAATCGTTCCAATCAGCATCGCGATTTTCCGATTGCTTGCTTTGAGGCGTTTTCCTACAAACCAAAAGCTGATCAACGCAACAAGAGAGGTAATAAGCGAGAAATTACCCAGCTTGCCTTCATTTTTAGTCGCAATGTAGATGACCAGCCCGATAAGGAACATAAATACGCCTTCGCGGACACCCTGCGTCACTATAGCTCCGAACATTCTCCGCCATGGATTACCCTTCTCTTTCAATTGATCAATACCGAGTAACCATTTGTACTTCTCGCCTTGGACTCCTCGATTGGTAAGCCAGAAGCTTCCAACCATGCTTAATCCGAAGATGACAAGCGATATGGTGAAAATAAGCTTATAGCCGCTCTCACCTTGAAGCGACGTAATTAAGTATCCAGACACCCATGGGGCGATAATACCGGACAAGGCGCCAAGTATACCGGCAATTCCGTTGAAACGGTCCCTATTATCCGGCTCCGTAATTTCAAAATAAACAACATTATAAGCCATCCAATAGAAGCCAAGAGCCATACCGCTTAACATGCCAAGCGGAATACTGTAGACTTTTGCCTGCTGACCTAAAAGGAGTACTGTAAAGTAAAACGCCCCCGACAGCACAATGCCAAGACGGAGGCTGTACATCTTATGATGTTCCTTCACCCATTTGCCTGCCAGCCAGAAGACAATACCACTTGTCACATATTGGCCAAGTGTATACCAACCGATCAGCATAAAAGACTGGCTTGCTTTCCAGAGATAGATCGGTATGAACGTCCCGGACAGCGCACTTGCGATGCCGAACAAGCCTTGAACAGCAAGCAGCAAGATCGCCTGTGATCCCAGCGCTCCGCCTTGGCGTGAACTTGTGACGCTTCGGCCTGCGCCGCTTAGACGTCCGCCGGTCTTAACGCCATGATGACTCTGCTTCAATCCGATTCCTCCTAAAAAGAATTGCCACACGATAAGCCTCATCAAAGCTGCTTGTGGTCATTCTTTGTTCGTAAGGATCACCTAACAATGGTTATCCACTGTTAGAATTCCCAAAAGAGCAGGGGTCATGCCGTCCTCTCTTTACCAGCTCAAGCTAATTATTCCTTAGGCGCAAGTAAAGCCAGCATCTGATCGCGGGCTTCCTGGCTTAGAATCGTCGATACTTGGAAGCAAGACGGACAAATATAGGTTACGGTCTCAACCGGCGATTGAATAACAGCTCTTCCTGTCACGGTGTGAACAGTCGGCTGCAACGAAATGCTTTGCTTTCCAGCCTCCAGCATATACTCGCGGCATGTCGGACATTCCGGTGCTTCGTCCTGGCTGTCCGTAATTTGACGAATCGTCTCTTCCGCAGCAAGCCACGAGAGATTCACCTGACGGTAGCCCCCATTTGAATTATCATCTGTTTCCTCGGAATCTGCTTGCTCCTGTACCTCTTCCTCGTCTTCCCAGCTTTCATCATTGTCGTCATCTGGACGATCAATTCCAAATTGCATCGTGCGGTAGCCGCTAAGCTCGTTCTCGCAGTGTGGGCAGTGTTTCTCCGGCCCAATTTCCTCATCCCATACGATTTCTGTATAACACCACGGACAAATGTTTTGCTCTTCCATTCCTTAATAACCTCCAAAGCTTAATTATTCATCATATAGATAACACCAAGACCAAAAAATATAATAGCAATCGCGAGTAAAATCCCCCATAAGTATTTCATGACTGCCCTCCTACAAAGAATTGCGAAGCAATTCTTACTTCGAAAGCATAAACTTAAAGAATTGCGAAGCAATTCTTACTTCGAAAGCATAAGCTTAAAGAATTGCAGAGCAATTCTTACTTCGAAAGCATAAGCTTAAAGAATTGCAAAGCAATTCTTACTTCGAAAGCATAAGCCCAAAGAATTGCTGAGCCACTTACAAAATAACCGTTGCTCCAATTACATAAGACAAAGAAATAGAAATAACCATTGCGATTAATCCTACAGCCCGGTTATCCTTTGCTATTTCGTCATCTATACGAAATACCGGAGTTAGAAATTCAAATAAAAAATAAGCAGCAAGTAAAATAATAAAGCCGAATAAGCCCCAGATCAGACTCTCATACACCGAAACATTAGCCTCAATTGAAAATCTGAAAATATTACATATCCCAAATATTTTCCCGCTTGTAGCCATTGCGACCGACATATTGCCGTTCTTGATTTCCTTCCAGCAGTTATAACGGGTCACCAGCTCAAACACGGACAAAAAGACGATAAGCGACAACACGACCAGCGATACATAAACGAGTGATGCCGCATACGAATTGCTAAGCAAACGATCGACTTCCGTACCCATCCTTATCACTCCTATGGCTTGCTACCTTCCTGCAAGTGGAGCAGCGAAGCTATTTCAGCTCCGCCACTGTTACGCCCGCGCCGCCTTCACCGTATTGTCCAAGCCGGTAACTCTTCACAAGGCTATGTCTGCGCAAATATTGCTGTATACCCGCGCGAAGCACACCCGTCCCGATTCCATGAATAATGTACACTTGGCCAAGGCCGCCCAAATACGTTTCGTCCAGGAAACGGTCAACCTCGATAATCGCTTCTTCCAGATTCGCACCACGAAGATCAAGCTCCATTCGCAGATTGTCGTCTTTGGTACGCTTGAGGCTTGCCGTTTGTTTTGGCTGTTGCTGTTTATTAACTTGCGCTACTGTCTTGATCAGTTCCAGATCATCCAGCGCAACCTTCATCTTCATAATGCCAAGCTGTACCATAGCGTCCGAGCTACCGATCTCTACAACTGTGCCTTTCTGATTGAGACTGTAGACCATGACCTCGTCTCCTGCTCCAATCTTCGCCGGCTTCTTGATAGCGCTGCCTGCAGGACGCTTCTTCTTCGACGTAAGCTCTGGCGCCGCTTCCTCCAGCCTCCGCTTCGCCTCAATAAGCTTATGCTCCTTGACAGATGCACCTTCTTCAAGCGCAAGCTTGCGCAAGTCCGTAATGATCTGATCGGCTTCTCGTCTTGCCTTTGCGACAGCTTCATGTGCTTCCTCTTGTGCTTTCTGAAGCATCTTATCCCGCTGCTCCTCGAAACGCTCGAGCTCTGCTTCATGGCGTGCCCTTTGCGCTTCCATTTCCTTACGCATAGACTCCGCTGTATTACGGTCAGACTCAGCACTAAGACGATCTTCCTCAAGTGAAGCGATCATATTCTCCACACGCAGGTCTTCTTCGCTAACTTCACCTCGTGCATGATCGATGATGTCTCGGCTAAGACCAAGCCGTTCTGCAATCGCAAACGCATTGCTTCGGCCCGGCACGCCAACAAGCAGACGGTAAGTAGGGCTTAATGTAGCAACATCAAATTCCATGCTGGCGTTAATAACGCCTTTCCGGTTATAGGCATAAGCTTTTAATTCACTGTAGTGGGTAGTCGCGATAATACGGCTGTCCAGCTTATGGATATGCTCCAAAATAGCAATCGCTAGTGCCGAGCCCTCGGCAGGGTCTGTCCCCGCACCAAGCTCGTCAAGCAGTACGAGGCTTTTCGACGTCATCGACTTCAGGATGCGAATAATATTGGTCAGATGGCTGGAGAATGTACTTAGGCTTTGCTCGATACTTTGCTCATCCCCAATATCGGCATAAATCGAGTCAAACACACATAGCTGACTGCCATCCTCAGCAGGAACAAACAAACCGGACATCGCCATTAGGCTGAGTAGTCCAACTGTTTTCAGCGATACCGTTTTACCGCCTGTATTTGGTCCAGTGACAATAATGGCTGTAAATTGATTGCCAAGCTCTACATCAAGCGGTACAACCTTCTCAGGTGCAATTAAAGGATGACGTCCACGCTTAATCTTAAGGAAGCCCCGGTCATTCATACGAGGCAGCGTGGCTTTCATCTCATGTGCGAGCCGAGCTTTCGCATAAGCGAAATCCAGCTTGCCAAGCAGCTCTTGGTTGTAGAGTAAATCCTCTACATGCTCTGCAGCTTTTGCAGTCAGCTTTTGCAAAATCTTCTCGATCTCGCGCAGTTCAGCCGCCTTCGTCTCCCGCAGCTTGTTATTCATCGCTACGACTGTTTCCGGTTCAATAAAGAGTGTAGCGCCGGAGCCCGACTGATCATGGACGATTCCGCCAAAATGGGAACGGTACTCCTGCTTGACTGGAATAACATATCGGTCATTCCGAAGCGTGATGATGGCATCCTGCAGCATTTTTTGTACCGAAGAGGAGCGAAGCATCGACTCAAGCTTCTCACGTATACGTGATTCCCCGCTGCGCAGCTCTCTGCGAATGGAAGCAAGCTCCGGGCTTGCGCTGTCCATAACCTCGCCTTGATCATCAATGCAGTCGAAGATCGCATCTTCCAGCGGTTTATGCTCGGCTAATTGATCAGCCAGTTGGAAGAGCAGCGGAATCGGATCATCCTCATGCAAGTTGTCGATATGTCTCTTCACGCGGCGCGCGCCTCTTGCTGTTGCTGCAATATCAAGCAGCTCAACAGGGTTCAGCGTTCCGCCGATCCGCGACCGGTGCAGGGAAGCGCTTATATCTACAACGCCGCCAAACGGTGCATTGCCTTTCAACCGGTCCGCCTTAAAGGACTCATCGGTTGCTTGCAGCATGAGCTTCACGTCCTCCAAATCGGAGACGGGAGCAAGGCGTTCTGCTTCACTTTTCCCAAGCGAAGTAGAGGCATGCTGTACCAATTTATTAGTTATTTTATGAAATTCCAAAGTGGATAAAATTTTGCTGTCCAAGTGAACACTCCTCTCGCCCTTTTATTATAGCTGAACAATGTTGCGGATGCACGATATCCCCATTTGTTTCATACATGTTTCCCCGAAATATGGTCATAATAGAAGTGGAAAAAGAAGCGCACCATACTTAGGCTAACCTAACTTGAGGAGGCTAACGATATGAGTTTTCTTGGTCATGTAGTCCGTTTTATCGTCGCGGCCATTGTTCTTATGGTTGTCGGCTGGATCGTTCCACAGTTTAGTGTCGGTGGATTCTGGAGTGCGCTCCTGCTTGCGCTGGTCATTGCAGCGCTTGGCTGGATCATCGAGGGTATCTTCGGCAAGAAAGTCACACCTTTTGGACGCGGTATTGTTGGCTTTATCGCCAGCGCAGCCGTCATCTGGATAGCTCAATTTATCGTCGGAGGGGTACAGGTAACTTGGCTTGGAGCAATTCTTGCCGCTCTTGTCATAGGGATTATCGACCTCTTTATTCCAGTCAGCACGCCATATGAGGCTGGCAGAAGCGATTACCGCAATCGGGAATAACCTATCCAGATGTTGTTCATGAGCTCCCTTGCCCAGTCGGAAACGATGGGCAGGGGAGTTTTTTTGTCACGTAGCTGTCACTGCAAATCAAATGGGGATAAGTTACAATAGTACAAGAATGTATTTAAAGCTATTTGGCAATGAAAGGGGTATTCTCGATGAAAAAATGGTTACTATTCGCATCTGTATTGTGCCTGGTATTCGTTATTGCCGCTTGCGGATCCAATAACAATGGCAATTCAGAAGCAGCAAGCTCAACTCCGGCAGACGTCGTTATTAAAGCAAGCAGCTGGGAATTCGATCAGCCAGAATATCATATTAAGAAGGGCCAGACGCTGGAGCTGGAATTAATCGATGGCGTGCATGGCGTACAAGTTGCCAAAACAGATCTAAAGCTGACGAACAATAAAGCAAAAACCGTTACGCTCGACGCTGGCGAGTATGAAATCAACTGCAACATCCCTTGCGGTGGTGGACATTCGAAAATGTCAGCCAAGCTTATTGTTGAATAAGCAGTTATGGAATTAGTAATCGAACCTCTTGGCTAAGAAGCCGGGAGGTTCTTCTTATATTCGCTGTCATAGCGTGGCCATAAGCCACATAGGAATTATAATGATTCCTTTTCAAATAAGTAAGAAAGACTGATCGTCATGCCTCTTCCCCTATCACCTTCCGGTCTGATAAGATGATTCATAAATCCATCTTAGCCAATGTTTATGAAAAATGAATATGCTTACGATGTATGAATAATCATTTATAGCTCATACTTGGCTATTTTCATTTGAGGAGGGTATGATCATATGAGCTTATTAAACGGACGGATTGCCGTCATTAGCGGTGCTGGTTCTGGACTTGGCAGGGCAGCTTCCCTGTCATTCGCTAAGGAAGGGGCTGAAGTTGCTTTATTAGGCCGCCGTGAGAACAAGCTGCAAGAAACTGCGGCGCTTATCAAACAAACAACGGGCCAAGAAGCACTTATCATCCCTACCGATGTTACACAAGAAGACCAAATTCAGACCGCAGTCCAGCAGATCGTGGACCAATGGGGTTCCATACATGTCTTGTTAAATAATGCCGCTGTATTAGAGCCTGGCTCTGTACTTGAGTTAACGTCTGAGGAATGGCATCTGCAGGTAGCTACTAACTTAACAGGCCCTTTTCTGCTGACCAAAGCTGTTCTTCCGGCTATGCGCAAAAGCAAATATGGCCGTATCATTAATATAACTACAGGCCTGTCTTGGAACGGAGCCGGCGGCTATGCAGCCTATAGTGCAGCCAAGGCGGGGCTTGAGTCTCTAACGCGTACGCTTGCTGACGAAGAGCATGAGCATGGCATCCTCGTTAATTTATATAATCCCGGCACCCTGCGAACCGAAATGCATGCAACTGGCAAAGATCCGGCAATTGTCACACCCGACCTCATCCGCTTAGCCAGTCTGCCGCAAGGCGGCCCAACCGGTACCATCGTGAGTTACGGTTAATAGAGAGTTTATAGAGGTAGCCGTTCCAATACTAAACGTTGGACCGGCTTTTTTTATTACCCCATCCGCTTATTCCATCACTGCAATACAGATTTTCCGTCTTATTTGGCGCGGCGCATCAGGTAGATAACCCTTATTTACTGAAAGGCCTCTAAATTGCCCGCCATTCCAAACGGACTATCTTTGCCTCCAACTTTCACATAACCTTTTAGTTCGATATTCGGATTGTTGAAGTCCAGCAGACTCTTATTTCCGAACACTTCAGTAATAGGAGCGCTCACCCGGCATACTATTTTCTCACCGCTTTTTAGAATAATAGGCTGACTATCATTTGTTACGCCTTCGATTTTATAGGAATTTTCCATAGCCCCATTAGATTGGAGAAGGGGGTAAGATAAGTAGAAATTAATATACTGGATCGTAACTTCCCCCCTTTTAGTTACTTCAATTTCATAGGTTCGTTTTTCTCCTATCTCAGATCACATCGTTCGGCCACGGCGAAAAGAGAGCCATCCGAAATAACTCAGATGACTCTCTTTTGTATCTTATTTAGCTATGCTCGATTAATTCGATCCACTCATTATACTCGGTTTGAAGCTTGCGGTATTCAATCTCCAGCTTCTGATGTGTATGAGTGAGCGATTGAAGCTCCTCACGAAGGGCATCCGTTTCGCCCGAAGTTTCATTATGCTCTGTTGCCAGTGATTGTGTCCGCTCTTCAAGCATCACCCGCAATTCAGCCGCTGCCGCTGCTTCAGAGCGTGCCGCTTCAAGCTGAGCAAAGAGTGTCTTCTCTGCGGCTTCACGGGCACGTTCAGCTTCGGACAGCCGCTCTGCTTCTTGCCTTGCTTGACGGGCTAGCTTTTGTTCCTTCTCCAGTTGCTCCGTTAATGCTTGAACTCTTGATGATGCTGCTTCCAGGTGCTGCACAGTGATACGCTCACGAGCTGCCGTATACTCAAGCTGTTCCAAGAGCTGGTTCTCACGTTCCATAGAATTTGCGAGTTGCTCTTCCATTTCCAGTCCGCGAAGCTCAACATCTTCTATCGACAATTGAAGCTCTTCAATTCGAGCACGCAGATTACGCTGCTGTTCTTCCTGCTTCGCCATAAGCTCGGAATAACGTTCCTGTGCTTCAGCTTGACGCTCTTCGAAGCGTTGTTCCAAATGTAATCTTTGCTGTTCGATTTGACGGGAATGGTTATGCTCCCGCTCGTCGAGCTCCACCTTAAGCTCTTGCTGCTGACGTTCGAGCAGTTCCATTTGCTCCATATGCTGAAGCTCCAATAGTTCTGTTTGATCAACAAATTGCTTCTGCAGCGTACGAAGCTGCTCTTGATGACGTTGCTCGAGCTCAGCGAGTTTTTCTTCCTGTTGTTTAGCCATTGTTTGGCCTTGCTGCTCAAGCTGGCTTTCCAGTTCCTTCTGCGTCAGTTGGTAAGCTTCTAACAGATGCTGAAGTTCCGCATATTGCTTTTCATAACGTTCTTTTAATTCAAATTGCTGCTCAGCATGGCGTAGTTCAAGCTGCTCCTGCTGCCCTTCATACTTACGCTGCAGCTTATATTTATCTTCTTCGTATTGAAGCTCCAGTTCAATTTCCTTCTCTTCAAAGATAGCTTTGGCCTCAGAGAGCTGACGTGCTTGCTCCTCGAGCCGGCTCTCCGCTTCACTATATCGATCAGCGTGAATCTGCTCGATAGCTGAACGTTCCGCAGCAAACTGACGCTTCTGTTTCTCTAGTTCATCTTGAAGATACACATATTGCTCCTGCACTTGCTGCAGCTTCTCCGTTTGTTCCGCTGCAAGAGCCTCTATAGCAGTCTGCAGCTCCTGCTGTTTACCAGCCTGCAGTTCCATTTGCGCGATTGTTTCAAGCGATTGTATTAATTGCTGTGATTGTTCTTCTAATTGCTCCTGCGTCTCAGCAAACTGCTGACCAAGCTCTTGCACTTCCTGTTCCAGAACTCGAATAGAAGCACGCAATGCTTCCTCCTGCTCCAGTGCCTGCATCAAATGATCATCAGCTGCTTGCAGACGCAGTTCATGAGACTGCTTATCTTGGTTCCAGGCTTGCTCAAGCTCGGCTGCTTTCGTCAGCAGCCTTGTACGCTCCTCAATCCAGTTATTACGGCGGCGTTCAAAATCAGCCTTTAACTCCTGCTCAAGCTGAGCGATCTGCTCTTGCCATTGTTGTTCCTTTGATTGGATTAATTCGAGTGCTCTCGCACGTTCAATCTCCAGTTCTTCAGCAGCAATGACTTGAGCTAATGTAAGTTCATCAGCGGCTTCTACTACTTTGTCTCGCTCACGCGCAATCTCCTGCGCTGCTTGCGCTTGCTGCTCAGCCAAAGCAGCCGCGGCTTTTGCACGCTCCAGTTCCAACTGCTCTGCCAATACGTTTGCCGCTTTCGCACGCTCACGCTCCAGCTCCTCTGCGGCCAGCGCTTGGGCGAGCGCCAGCTCATCTGCTGCTTCTGCTGCTCTTGCTCGCTCGCGTTCCAGCTCCTGCGCCGCACCTTCGCGCTCACGTTCCAGCTCTTCTGCGGCGAGCATTTGGGCCAGCGCCAGCTCCTGAGCCGCTTGCGCTTGCTGCTCAGCTAAAGCTCTCGCTGCTTTCTCTCGCTCATGCTCCAGCTCATCAGCAGCGAGCGCTTGCGCTAACGCCAGCTCCTCGGCTGCTTCTGCTGCTTTAGCACGCTCGCGTTCCAGCTCTTGCACCACTTGCGCTTGCTGCTCGGCTAACACTCTCGCTGCTCTTTCTCGCTCACGCTCCACATGCTCTACCAACGCTCTTGCCGCCTGCTCACGCTCACGTTCTAGCTCTTCCGCAGCTAACGCTTGGGCCAGTGCCAGCTCTTCGGCCGCTTCAGCCGCTCTCGTACGCTCGCGTTCCAGCTCTTGCGCTGCTTGCGCTTGCTGCTCGGATAACACTCTCGCTGCTTTCTCGCGCTCAAGCTCCAGCTCCTCAACAGCTAGCGCTTGTGCCAGCGTAAGCTCCTCGGCTGCTTCCGCTGCTCTCGCTCGCTCGCGTTCCAGCTCCTCCGCTGCTTGCGCTTGCTGCTCGGCTAACGCCCTCGCTGCTCTTTCTCGCTCACGCTCCACTTGTTCTGCTAACGCTCTTGCTGCTTTCTCGCGCTCTTGCTCAAGCTGCTCCGCTAACGCTTCCGCCGCTTTAGCACGCTCGCGCTCCAGCTCCTCCGCTGCTTCCGTCGCTTTGGCACGTTCACGCTCCAGCTCCTCCGCTGCCAGCGCTTGTGCCAGTGACAGCTCCTCGGCTGCTTCGGCTGCTCTTGCTCGCTCGCGTTCCAGTTCCTGCGCCGCTTGCGCTTGCTGCTCCGCTAACGTTCTCGCTGCTCTTTCGCGCTCACGCTCCACTTGCTCCGCCAACGCTTCAGCTGCTTTCACACGCTCGCGTTCCAGCTCCTCCGCAGCCAGCGCTTGTGCCAGTGACAGCTCCTCGGCTGCTTCCACCGCTTTCGCACGCTCACGCTCCAGCTCCTCCGCTGCCAGCACTTGCGCTAACGCCAGCTCCTCGGCCGCTTCGGCTGCTCTTACTCGCTCGCGTTCCAGCTCCTGCGCCGCTTGCGCTTGCTGCTCCGCTAACGCTCTTGCCGCTTTCTCCCGCTCCTGCTCGAGCTGCTCTGCTAACGATCTCGCTGCTTTCTCGCGCTCACGTTCCACATGCTCAACCAACGCTCTCGCAGCCTGCGTACGCTCACGGTCCAGCTCTTCTGCAGCCAGCTCTTGTGCTAACGCCAGCTCGTCTGCCGCTTCCCTAGCTCTTACTCGCTCGCGCTCGAGTTCCTGCGCTGCTGCTGCCTGCTGCTCCGCTAACACTTTCGCAGCTTTTTCCCGCTCTTGTTCGATTTGAACCGCGGCTTCTGCACGCTCACGCTCCAGCTCAGCTTCAGCTTTCGCTTGTGAAATCTCCAATTCCCGCTCCAGCTCAGCTGCTGCAAAAGCTTGTACACGCTCGATCTCTTCAGTTGCCTCCGCTTGAGCAAGTGCAAGCAGCTCAGCTGCTTCTTCCAGCTTTGTGGTCAATTCCTCAGCAGCAGCCGCTTTCGCTGCGGCAATCTCGGTTTCATATTCGCCGCGAAGCTCCTCGAGCTCAGTCTTCGACTTACGCTGAACGGCAGTAAGCTCCTCACGCAGTGATACCTCAAGTCTACTTGCCTGCTCAAGCAAATCTACCAGTACAAGACGCTTTGCTTCCGCATCATGCAAAGTATCATTTTCGCGGCGCAGACGGAATACTTCCTCTGTCATCTGCACAGCAGCCAGAACAGCCAGTTTAGGCATATCAAGACGAGGAGAGCCGATCGCGAGCTTTTTCATGGCATCGTCAATCGTGCTGGCTACCCTTTTAATATAATCAGCATTATTGTGGCCCTTAAGCTTATATTGATGTCCGTATATATCAACGGTTACAACGGTTTGATCAGTATCCATACTGGGTAACCTCCTATTTATCTGCCTCACATTTTAAGGTGCTTCATCAAATTCAATCATTTGCCTTCATCTATGTAACAAGAAACGACAGCTAAAGTTTCATTTATGTGAAAAAACTCATTTTGAGAAGCCTTTCATGGGCAAAAAACACAAAAAAAGCCGCATCGAAAGTTCACAAGGAACTATTTCGATGCGACTTAAAAGGTTTCCTGCCTACTTCCTTAATTCTGCCGCAAAAGATTGTTCTAGTTCTGCAACAACTTTACCGTGCAGTTCTGTCACTTCTTCGTCGGTCAGCGTACGGTCCGCATGACGGTAAAGGAGCGACAAAGCAACGCTCTTCTTGCCTACTCCAAGCTTCTCACCTGTGAACACGTCAAACACTCGAACAGACTCGAGCAATTCACCGGCAACGGCCCAAGCTGTTGCTGTAAGCTTCGCAGCCGGAACGGCAGCATCGAGCACAACCGCAATGTCACGCTGCATAGCCGGGTAACGAGGAAGCGCCTTGTATACAATGCTGGAATCTGCCAGCTCATACAATTTGCCCAGCTCTATCTCAACTACATAAGTGTCAGAAAGATCGCTCTCATACTGCAGTGTAGGGTGCAGCTGGCCAACATAACCGATTGTTTCCGGTCCATGTGCTGTATCCACGATTACAGCTGCTGTTCTTCCTGGATGGAAGTTCACAGGCTGCGCCGATTCATAACGTACTTTAGCCGTTAAGCCAAGAACATCAATAACGGTCTCAAGGACGCCTTTGGCATCATAGAAATCAACCGGAGCCGATTTGCGGTTCCACTGTGCATCAACGCGGTTACCAGTAAGAAGAACTGCGAGGCGATGCTTCTCATGTGGAAGACGAGTGAGCTCCTCTTCCTCCGTGTGGAATACACTGCCGATTTCAAAAATAGCAGAGGATTCATTTTTACGATTACGATTATAAGTCGCCGTCTCAAGCAACTGTGCGAGAAGCGTTGTACGAAGGACGCTGCGGTCCTCGCTCATCGGCATCGCCAGTTTCACTGGCTTTAATCCCGCGCCAGACAGATCAGGGAATATTTCCGTACGAGCAGGGCCAGTGAATGAATAGCTCATCACTTCATGCAGACCTGCATCCGTCAGTCTTCTGCGAAGCTCGCGGCGAATCGCTTGTGGCTTCGTCAACGCGCCAGGCGTCACATCACCGTGAATAGGCGTCGTTGGAATATTGTCATAGCCGTACAAACGAGCTACTTCTTCAATTAAATCTACATCACGCGTAATATCGCCGCGACGAGTTGGTACTGTTACGGAGAAACGATCATCTGCATCTGCTAAACGGAAACCAAAGTGAAGGCGGCCAAAGATCGTTTCCACTTCCAGTCTCGAGAGTTCCGTTCCAAGGTAGCCATTGATCTTCGCAAGTGTCACGTCAACAACAGCCGGCTTCGCCTCAGCGGTAACCACTTCAACAATTCCTTCTGCAACCAGTCCATCTGAAAGCTCAGCAATAAGTGCTGCAGCGCGGTTCAGAGCTGGAATAACGCGGCCAGGATCTACTTCTTTCTCGAAGCGGATGCTTGATTCCGAACGGAGACCAAGCTGACGGGAGGTTTTGCGAACCGTACCACCGTCAAATCTAGCCGACTCAAGCAGGATGTTAACGGTTTTCTCGTTCACTTCCGAGTTCGCCCCGCCCATAACACCAGCCAGAGCAACAGGCTTCTCACCGTCTGTAATCACAAGCATATGCGGCTCAAGTGTACGCTCTTGATCATCAAGTGTAACAAGCTTCTCGCCTGGCTTCGCCAAACGTACATCGATACGGCCTGTCGTAATGGAATCCGCGTCAAAAGCGTGAAGCGGCTGGCCATACTCGAGCATAACGAAATTTGTTACGTCAACAACGTTGCTGATCGGGCGGATACCCGCTGCAATCAGGCGGTTTTGCAGCCATTGTGGAGATGGGCCGATTTTTACACTTTTAATGTATCGCGCGCTGTAATGCGAGCATTGCTCAGGTGCGCTTACCGATACCGAGATATGGCTGTCTGCACGATCAGCCGCGTGATTCACAACAGCCTCAGGCAGACGAACTTCACGGCCTGTCAGGGCACCAATCTCATAAGCAACGCCTAACATGCTGAGGCAGTCGGAACGGTTAGGCGTCAGATCCAGCTCAAGCACTTCATCATTGATGCCAAGAATATCGCCGATTGGCATACCAATTGGTGTCGATTCAGGAAGCACAAGAATCCCTTCCTGCTGCTCTTTCGGCAGCAGCTTGTCATTAATGCCAAGCTCCTTCGCCGAGCAGATCATCCCTTGCGATTCTACACCACGCAGCTTCGCACGTTTGATCGCAAAGTCGCCAGGCAGCTTCGCACCGATCATCGCAACCGGAACCTTTTGTCCAGCATCAACGTTCTTCGCTCCACATACGATTTGAAGCTCTTCGCCTGTGCCGACATCAATCTTACATACGCTCAGCTTATCTGCATCCGGATGCTTCTCCCGGGATTTCACGTATCCGACAACTACGCCGGTTACCCCTTTGTTCAGAGATTCCACGCCGTCAATCTCGATACCGCCGCGAGTCATTTTTTCTGCTAATTCATCGGCTGTGTAGCCGCTTAGATCCGTATATTCATTCAACCATTGGTAAGATACTTTCATCGCTTATTTCCCCTCCCCTTACATTCTCGCGAATTGGCTTAAGAACCGTTGATCATTGGTATAGAAATGACGGATGTCATCGATGCCGTATTTCAAAAGAGCAATACGCTCTACGCCCATACCAAATGCAAATCCGCTCACTTCTGCTGGATCGTAGCCGCCCATCTCGAGCACGCGCGGATGAACCATGCCGCAGCCAAGAATTTCAAGCCAGCCTGTTTGCTTACACATCCGGCAGCCATGACCGCCGCATTGTACGCAGGTTACGTCTACTTCCGCACTTGGCTCCGTGAACGGGAAGAAGCTTGGACGAAGACGAATTTGTGCCTGCTCCCCATACATTTGTTGTACAAACTGAAGCAGCGTGCCTTTCAGATCACTCATGCGGATGTTAGGACCAACCACAAGACCTTCAATTTGATTGAATTGGAACGAGTGAGTCGCATCGTCATCATCGCGGCGGTATACTTTACCAGGGCAAATGACTTTAATAGGCTTGCCGTTCATTTGCTGCATCGTCCGCACTTGCACCGGGGATGTATGAGTACGCATCAGGATATCTTCCGTAATATAGAACGAATCCTGCATGTCGCGGGCCGGGTGATTTTTCGGCAGATTAAGCGCTTCGAAGTTGAAATAATCGGTTTCCACTTCCGGACCTTCTGCTATGGAGTAACCAAGGCCTACGAATACATCTTCGATTTCTTGCGCCACTTTGTTCAGTGGATGTACAGCGCCAGTAGGCAAAGCTTTACCTGGCAGCGTTACGTCAATGGTTTCTGCGCGAAGACGGTTTTCTGTCTCAGCCGCAAGGAAAGCATTTTGCTTCTCGTCAATAACCGATTCAATCGCAGCGCGAACCTCATTCCCCACTTGACCAATCACTGGACGCTCTTCAGCGCTAAGGCCGCCCATACCGCGCAAAATCTCGGTAAGTGCACCTTTTTTTCCTAAGTATTTGACACGTAAATCATTCAACTGCTGCGGATTATCGACCTGCTGCAGCTCTTGCAGCGCTTCGCCGCGTAGGGCTTCCAAACGTTCTTTCATCGTAAAATCTCGCCTCCATCTTGGATTATAAAAACAAAAAAAGGCCTTCCTCCCCGTAAGGGACGAAAGACCGTGGTACCACCCTAATTTGGATTGCTGTTCCTCGCTTATACCTATAAGCAAACAACACAATCCCTTAAGCCCCGTTAACGGCGGGAACCGGACCTTCCCTACTCACGCTTTGGCAACAAGGCCGCAGCGGTTCAGATGTCTGCTCCGGAGTGAATTTCAGCAGCCTGGTTATCGTAAAAACGCTCGCAATCCATGGCGTCTTCTCCCTGTCCGGCAGTTCTGCTTACTTATCTCCATCAAAGCTTTACTCATTTTAAAATATTATAGACACAATAATCCATATTATATGCTTTTCCTTATTCCCTTGCAACTCCATGAGTTAAACAAACATAGACAGACCTATTTTCCCAGCAGTCCTTGCTCGTATGCATAACGGGTAAGCTGAACTCGGTTATCGAGATGCAGCTTCTGCAAAATGTTCTTCAGATGATTCTTGACCGTATGCTCGGATAACCCAAATGCCGTTGCAATTTCCTTATTCGATTCCCCCGTCACTACGCGCTCAAGAATATCCTTCTCTCTAGATGTAAGAGGTGTGGTCAGCACAGAAGAATCACTTATTCCCGGCTTAGCCCTGCTGTTTCCATCGGCCGCGCCGCCAGATACCGCAGATGAAAACTCCTGCAGCAGCTTGAAGGCAATCTCCTTCGACATAGGCGCTTCATCAACCACAACAGCCCGCAGGTATTCCTTCCAAGCCGAAGGTGCTAAATTTTTAAACAGATAACCCTGTGCCCCCCGCTTTATCGCCTCGAACAGATGGGTAATATCATCGGATACCGTGACCATGACAATCTTTAAGGAAGGGTATAGAAACTTTAACTGCTGCGTCGCTTCAAGTCCTCCCATCCCCGGCATATTGATATCCATCAACACGAGATCGGGTAAAACATCATCGATGCGGGCAATCGCTTCCTCACCGCTCGCTGCTTCGCCAACAACCGTGAAATCCGGATCCGAACCAATAATCTCCCGCATACCTTCTCTTCCATGCGGATGATCATCCACCAGAAATACCCGGATTAATGCTTCCTGCTCCTTATTCATTCTTGTCCCCTCCTGACATAATACGAATCCATGTCCCTTCTCCCTTGGCACTTGTAATGCGGAACGACCAGCCCATCTGCTCTGCCCGTTCCTTCATCATTCGGATGCCATAGCGATCCTTTGCTTCAATTTTGCTAGACTCTGCCCCTACTCCGTTATCTCTTATTTCACAGTCAAAATTCCCATCCTCATCAAGCTGATGGCAAATGACCTGTACTTCCGTTGCCTGCGCATACTTTCGGACATTCATCAGCGCTTCCCGAATAATGGCCTGAAGCTCCACCATCTGTTTATTCGTCAAGACTCCTTCCGGAAGCTGCCAGTCAAGCTGAACGTGGATGCCGCTGTTTTGCAGCAAATCAGAGGCCGCACTGTAGATTGCATTCAGCCAGGAATCATCTACAACTACAGCCGGAGACTGCAAATTGGCGATCGATTGGCGGACGTCCTCATAGACATGCTTAACCGTCTTACGGATCTGTTCTGTCGTTTCTCTTGCCTCATCATTTAGTTCTGTATGCTCAAGCCGATCAAGCTTTACCGACAGTAAAAATAAGGATTGCGATATGCCGTCATGCAGTTCACGCGCCAGCTGCTCACGCTGCTGGAAGGACGCCTTTGATAACCGCTCCCTTTGCAGTGCCTCCTGCATCTGCTCGAGCTTGGCAAACAGCCCTCTTGTTAAAGTTAAGGTGATAAGAAATACAAGTGCAGGCGCAAGAAAGTTGCCAAGCTCCATCGAGATAAAAGGCAGCAAAAAGACATGCCGTACGTACTCCCATAATCCAACCACAATTACAGGCAGCCACATGATAAAAAACTTCAGCCATTTATAAGACATCGGATGAACCCTCCGTTTGACATCGTGAATCATTAATGATAATAACAATTTCCCGGGTAATGGAAAATAAAAGGATCCCCCTTCAAGTGTACTAAACGCCCTCGTAAAGAACAACGAGCGATTCGTATAAGAAGCCTCGCCCGCGAGAAGAATGAGGAATAGATGTGAAGATTGGAGGAATAACGGGATGACAGAGACTTATTTTAAACTTGCAGAGCTTGGGAGTCATGTAGATGCTCTTGAGGAGATTCGCCATTTGGAGCAGAAGCTGACGGATCAATTCGGATCAACAATCAGCTTAATCGCTTATGAGGCAGAGGAAGACAACTAACTTAACGCATATGATACCGGCATAAATTACGCATCCATTGGCTGGAGAGTGTCCTTATGGGCATTTTCCATCCTCCGCAAAAATTCTATTGACAGGGTTCCCTTTTTTTATTATTTTTGTTGTACATACAAAATAGAAGTCATCACATTAACGAGGAGGGTATATCGTATGACAAACGAGAACCTCACCAACGAAGACGACGCTAACGAGTCTTTTTTGCATAATTGTCTCTACTTCACAACGAATCGCTTGAGCAGAGCCATTACCCGCATGGCTGACGAAGCTTTCGCAACAACGGGGCTTGCTCCTGCATACGGCTATGTAATCCGGTTGGTTGTAGCAAAGCCTGGCATTACGCAGAAGGAATTGTCCGAGAAGCTGTATATTACTCCCTCCACCCTCACTCGATTCATCGATAAGCTGGAAGGCAAACGTCTCGTGGAGCGCAAGGTACAGGGCAAGACGGTCCTTGTCTACCCAACAGAGAAAGGCCGGGAGCTGGAACCAACTATTCGAGCCGCTTCCAAGAAGCTTCTTCAAACGTATCAAGACATTCTTGGCGTCGAAGCTGCAGTGCTTCTGACCCAAACGCAAGAGGCGACAAGTGATCAATTAGAGAGATAATTTAATTTTTTGTTTAATCAAATTTTTTTAATTATACGTTTGTATGTACAAACAAAATTGAGGTGTGAAATGACAAATCAAGTACAAGTAAAAAGTAAGTTTTATTATGGCTGGATTGTCGTTCTGCTAACTTTCGTTACCCTGTTAGTATCCGCAGGTATTCGCTCCATGCCAAGTGTATTAATGATTCCCTTCCAAGAGGAATTTGGCTGGAGCAGAGGCGAAATCTCCAGTGTCGCTTCGATTGGAATCTTACTTTACGGGCTTGTTGGTCCCTTCTCTGCTGCCCTCTTGCTGCGCTTCGGGATTCGAAAGGTGGTGCTGCTGTCTCTGTCGATATTAGCGGCAAGCCTTGCGGTTACGCCATTCATCACTGCCTTATGGCAGTTTGATCTGCTTTGGGGTCTTGTCTCCGGTCTTGCAACAGGTATGATGGCCAACGTGCTTGGGGTCACCGTCAGCAATCTATGGTTCGTCAAGCGCAAAGGACTTGTCGTTGGACTATTGACGGCAAGTGCTGCTGCAGGACAGCTGTTGTTCCTGCCCCTTCTGGCCAGGATGACCTCCGATTACGGCTGGCGGTATGCAATGTATACAGCGGTAGCCGGCATTGTCGTCGTACTTGTTGTTGTAGCCATATGGATGAGGAATCATCCTTCCGATGTTGGTGCTGCTCCTTATGGAACGGATGAAGTGGTTGTTCCAACGCCATTCCGAGGCCATTTATTTCTTACTCCTATTCATAATCTTGTTTTTGCGATGAAAAATAAAACGTTTTGGCTGCTCGCTGGAACCTTTTTTTTCTGCGGATTTTCAACAAATGGTTTGATTGGCACTCATCTTATTGCCGCCTGCGGCGATCACGGAATGGTTGAGGTTGCTGCTGCAGGGCTGCTGGCGATGATGGGCATATTTGACCTATTCGGAACGACAATCTCCGGCTGGTTGTCCGACCGCTTCGACAGCCGCTGGCTATTGTTCTGGTACTACGGCTTACGGGGTTTGTCACTGCTGTTCCTTCCATTCGCGCTTGATGCTACTCCATCTATGCTCGTTATTTTCTCGGTGTTCTACGGGCTCGATTGGATTGCAACAGTACCTCCAACCGCGAAGCTCGCTGGCGAGACATTCGGAAAAGAAAAATCAGGCATGATTTTCGGATGGATTGTTGTTGCCCATCAGATCGGTGCTTCAGTCGCTGCATATGGCGCAGGGCTTATGCGAGATTGGCTTGGCACCTATTCGCAGGCTTTTGTGATCGCCGGCTTTACCTGCTTCTTCGCTTCCTTAATGGCTATTCGTGTTAAAAGACATTTTGCGGAACGCAAGGATCCTGCTGTTCAAGCTTAATGTTCGTTCATAAATAATCCGGCAGTCCCTTTATTAGGGATAGCCGGATTATTTGCAGCATTACACCTTAAATTTCTTGATCTCCAATTGCAGCTGCTCCGCCATTTGAGATACCGATTGCGCAGCACCGGCAATCCCTTTCATCGATTCCAGCTGCTCCTCCGCTGAAGCAGATACTTGCTGCGCACCGGAAGCCGTATGCTCCGACACCTCCGTAATAGACTTCATCGATTGTACCATCTGCTCAGCACCAGCTGCCATTTGCTGAACGGAGGAAGATACCTCTTGGATCTGTGAGGACACTACATTCACCGATTGCTGACCTATCTTGATCTAGTACAAAATTTGGAATTTTTGAACTTTAGGAGCATAAAAAATGGAGGACATGCCATCTTGGCACATTCTCCATAATATTTCATTCACTTATCGCAAAAACTTGACCAGATCGAGCTTGACCTCTTCCACCCAGACATCGGTAATTTCGGCATCCCTGAAATATTTCCAGCCCTCATAGTAGACCTTCGTCATATAGACGGATACATCAAATCGCCCCATAGGGAATGTTACCTTATAACCTTCAAAGAATTCTCCTGTAATACCATCTTCAGTCATAGTTAACCTCTCCCCGATCCCTATCAAATCTCATACATAATATCTAATTTTAGGAGATTATTTCATTGGAGTCTAGCGAAAAATTAACACGGCATGAAAGCTATTATTTACCAGTAAGTTTTTTCAAGTAATCAGGCCAAAAGACTTCAGAAACAGCTGGGCAGCTACGGTCTTCCGGCCATATATAGACCCAGCCCTCCAGATTGGGATTATGAATATCACGCACCCAGATTCGTTCATAGTCGTTTAATTCCTCTATCCCGTAAAATTCCTCAAGTTCATCCAATAGGACCAGCCCACTAGGGTCAATCGTTAACCATAGGCCTTGAATAACGGAAGTACGTATCCGGGAAGCCAGATCCCTAACTGCTGCAGGATATTCACCTACATCAACGAGCCGGCCCGAAATAACACCACTGACGGCGGTATCCCTTATGTATGGCAATACAACATGATGGTTGCTAAGACCCGGGAGTAAGGAGCCATATACAAATACTCTCACTCCTAGCTGCCGCTTATTCACGCAGCATCCTGCTTGGAGAATGGAGATTAATACCGGCCGCTATTAAAGCCTCGTTAATACGGGAAGCAAATAGGGCTGCATGAGCACCATCCCCATGCAGGCAAATGGTATCCGCCTGAACATGGACGGGTGAACCATCCGGCGTATAGACGATTCCTTGCGCAGCCATAGCTACTGCCTGTGCCGCAGCTTCGTCAGCATCATGGAGAACAGCCCCTGGCTTGCTGCGGGCGGCAAGACTGCCATCTGGTTCATATGCCCGGTCTGCAAATACTTCAGAGGCATAGGGGATTCCGAAACGAATCGCTGTATCTAGTATAAGACTGCCGGATTGGCCGTAAATGATAAGCTGATCATCTACAGCCAGAGCGGCCTTGATGATCGCTTCGGCTATTGTCTTATCCCGGCCTGCCATATGATAGAGAGCCCCATGCGGCTTCAGATGATTAAGCCTTCCGCCCGAAGCCCTCACGATAGCTTGCAGCGCACCAAGCTGGTACAACGTGAAATCATATACCTCAGAAGCGCTGACTGACATTTCCCGGCGTCCGAAGCCAAGCCGATCGGGCAGGCCAGGATGTGCTCCGATGGCTGCACCAGCAGCAAGTGCTTGATTAACCGCCGTGCGCATCGTATGGGGATCGCCGGCATGAAAGCCGCAGGCGATGTTGACGCTGGTGACATATTGAAGCAGCTCCGTGTCCTGCCCAAAGGTATAGGTACCAAAGCCTTCTCCAAAATCACAGTTAAGATCAACTGTGCGAATAAGTGAATTATGATCGCTTGTCATAATGAAGCTCCTTTCTCTATTAAGGCTGACGGCTGCGAATGGCAGCAGCCAGCATGCGGATGTCCTGCTCGCGCTGGCGATCCAGCCGCTGCGCTTCGGCTAGCGTGACAGGCTGAAACCGGATGGCATCACCCGGTTTCGCCTGCGCTAGCAGCGGCATGTCGACCGTTGCGACATGCGCGATCTTCGGATAGCCGCCGGTCGTCTGGCAGTCAGCGGCTAAGATGATTGGTCCGCCGCCGGGCGGCACCTGCACGGCGCCGGGCGTTACCCCGTGCGAGAGCAGCTCCGCACGGGATAGTCTTGTAAGCGGGGTGCCGATGAGGCGGCACCCCATCCGGTCTGAGGCGGGAGCGATGTAATACCGCTCCCGGAACAGGGCTTCACGGGCAGCTTCGCTGAACTGCCCGTATTCGCTCCCCGGCATCGCGCGAAGCACGATGCCGTCTTCGCCGTCGCCGCCGCCATAGGCTGCCGGCGGCGCAAACCATGGCGCGGCCGCCCAAGGCAGGCAGCGCCCCGCGCCTAGTGGCGCTGTTGCGGCGGCTTCGCCAAGCCGCGACAGCGCCGCAAGCCATGCAGCTGCCCACCGGGACGGGGCAGCTGCGCTTTGCCCTGCGCCGCAGGGCAGGGCATCGCCGGCGGCAAGGCGCCGCCCGGCTAGTCCGCCCAGCGCGGCGCGTACATCCGTGCTGCGGCTGCTGAGCTCACGCGGCACGCCAAAGCCCCCAGCTGCCGCCACATAGACACGACAGCCGCTGACAGCGCGGCCAAAGCGCAGCACCGCGCCGCGCGGCACAAAGACCGGCCGCCACATCGGCAGCTCTTCCCCATTAACTGTAGGTTCCATGTAGGCACCGCAAACGGCAATAAGCAAATCGGTCTCAACCACCAATTCAGGACCAACAAGCGTTATTTCCAGGCCTGCCTCACCTTCCTCGTTACCTACAAGCAGATTAGCGATCCGCAAGGCATAACGGTCCATTGCCCCTCCGCTCGATATCCCGGTTGAACGGAAGCCGTCTCTTCCCAAATCCTGAAGGGTTGTGAGCAGTCCGGCCTTCACTACTTTCATGCCGCCGCTCGAATCTCCCGCTTCCAATTCCATACCGATCACCCTCTCGTCAGTTACATGGGAATAAACCTGATGCGGTCGCCTGCTCTTAGAAGCACCGGCTCACTTCGTTCTTTATCAAACAGCACGATTGGGGTATAGCCAATGATCTGCCAGCCACCTGGTGTTGCGAGGGGATAAATCCCAGTCTGCTTACCGGCTATACCAACCGATCCAGCCGGAACGACAGCGCGAGGCGCTGATTTGCGAGGCTGCTCAAGCTGCTGAGGCAAGCCGCTCAAATAAGGAAAACCCGGCATAAAACCAATCATCGCCACCGTATATGCCGCTTTAGCATGCTCTTCAATAAATTGATCAGCCATCAGGTCTGAACGAGCTGCCGACTCCAACAAATCTGGCCCGTACCGTCCGCCATAATAAGTTGGAATATCAATCTGCCGTGACTGAATTTCCCGGTCCGAATCCAAAATACCTCTTGCAATAAACCCTCTTAGCTTTCGCTCCGCCAATTCATACGGTACGAGGTCTTGCGTCTCTGAACCTTTCCCAATCTCCTGCCATAGCACAGAAGGATCATACAAAACCGTCACCGTTTCATAAGCGGGTACAACATCAACAATCCAACCTTCGGCTTGCTGCCTCAAGGCCCATGCAAAATCAGCCATTTGCCTCCAGCCGTCCGCACCTGCAGCTTGTTCCAGTTGAACGACAACCGCCCGGTCGCCAAGCGGCGTTAGTTGAACCGTCATTTCCACCAGCCCCCGACTCTGTTCTTTTCATACATTGTAAAAGAAAACCTGCACGACGGCTATCCTGCACAGAGAAAAAGAGATCGGCCCTTATACCAAGCCTGCTGGCTTCGGGTCGATCTCTTACAAACCTCAATTTAACTACTCCACATAACGATTAATGACCTCTACAAGCAGATCATTAAGCAGCTTTGTCTCATATTCCCCAACAGCCGGTTCCAAATGATCACTTCCGATACCGCTGTCATCGGTCAAGAACAAATACGTTCCTCCCGTTGCAACAGCCGCAAACCGCAGCAAATACTCCGTATCGATATCAATACCACTGGAAGCAACCGGTATGATTCGAATACCTTCCTTGGCTGCCTCAGCCATCACGCTGTGCATCTCTTGTATCATTTGAGTCTCTTGATGCGGAGGGGCATCCAGCACAAGGAACAGCAGCCTCGCCCGCGCTTTCTCACTCCATTTATGCTCACTGATGGCATTGCGTAAAGCCTGCTCTACTGCCTCGGGATAATCCCCGCCTCCCTGCGCTTTCTGCTGGGCAATAAGCTTAACAGCCTGATCGATGTCCTTAGTAAAAGGATTCGACTTGACGACATAGTCATCATGAACATCACGGTAAAAATTCGTACTCATCTGTATATCCAGCTGATTCGCATGTTGATCGCCTACCCGGCCGATCACATCCTTCAGCTCTGCTTCTAGATAATCCATCTCGTCCTGCATGGAGCCAGTCGTATCTACGACAAACATAACATCAACCTGATCGGAGATGGACATTTCATCGTCCAGATCAACCTTTAACGTACCTTGGCCAGGGACATCAATATCCTGAATCCGCTTTTTCTGCTGGTCAGCCATAACCTCAACGGAATAACGAGTTCTTTGATCGGTCTGCTGCTGATTATCCCGGAATAATCCAGCAAAGAGGTAAGCTCTTCCGTCAGCATTCGTTCTCGCTTCCCATACGACGTCTTTCTGCTGCCCGATCAGCTTTACCTTGGCGTCAGATACGGCCCGGCCATCCGAAGTAACCATCACCTCAAGCCGGTTGAAGCTATTGAACTGCCAATCGGTTAAGCTGATGCTCCCCTCTCTGCTGTTCAATAAGTTATCGAACCGCTCCCAGGCCGCAAGATCATCCCACTCACCAGCTGTAAGCTGTCCTGCTTGAATAGGTGCATCTGTCCGACCCTGCCTGCGGACTTCTTCTGTTGCCTTAGTAGGTTCTTCTACTCGGTTTTCTTTTGTGTGTCCACGGTCATCCGCAGCTGTATTTGATGCGCTGCTGTTTGTACCCGGTGCACCTTTATTCGCCGCATTATTATTACTTGATGAAGAACAGCCTCCCAAGACAAGTAATGCAATAAGCGTAAAAATCATCATGGTCATGAGCTTGCTTTTTGTTTGTAATTTAAGCATTTTCCACAACCCCCTTTTTTTGTTAATTAGTAAGACGAAGCAGGGCTGGCGATTGTTGCATTAACCGGCAATGAACATTACAATCAAAAGCAGACATCACGGCATACATTTCTTCCACGCCGTTCTATGTCGTTCATGGAGGGCTGCAATAATGGAAACCATTCAATTAAAGGACATTGAAATTGTATACCAACAGCAAATGAAGGAGCTTCCGTTTCAGACAGCCGAGCTTGTATTAGTGTCGGATTATGGCTCCCGGCTTTGGTATGTGGATGTTAATGGAGTAAAGGATCTTGAGCTGCTCGAGTGGTTTGGACAAAGCGAGGACATTCGAATCGAGCTTTTCGCAACAGCTCTGGACGGACGAACCTTTAACGGAACAGCCTACCTGCATCCGAATGAGCCACATCAGGCTGCAGCCATTCGAGGCGACGGAGAGCTTCGCGAATCATAATGCTTTTTTGTACATATGGAAGGAGATATCTACATCATGACCATTACTTCGAGAGTTATTACCAATGAACAAGATCTGCAAGCGGCCTTTGATATCCGTAAAAAAGTGTTCGTTGACGAACAAGGCGTCCCTGCCGAGAACGAATACGATGAATTCGACGCAACAGCCAAGCATGTGCTTGTCCTTTACAATGGCGAACCTGTTGCTACAGGTCGCCTAAGAGAGGTCGATGGCGCTGCCAAGCTGCAGCGTATCTGCGTACTTGAATCCCATCGCAAATACGGCCTTGGCCGCGCAATCGTCGAGGCACTCGAATCGGCCGCCCGTGAAGCCGGTCTAAAGGAAGCCAAACTAAACGGCCAGACACATGCTGAAGCCTTCTACACCAAACTCGGCTACCACACCGTCTCCGACATCTTCATGGAAGAGGGCATCCCTCACGTCACCATGAAAAAAAAGCTGTAAAACTAACTTCCGTTTCACCAAGGAGCTGCCTATATCAGGCAGTTCCTATCTCTTCCCCGTCCCCATCCTCTAACGTCTCACCACCCACCAGTATTCACTAGTATTTACCAGTATTCTATGCTCATCACAGCTCCCCACAGCCTTATCGTCTCCCCACCAAACTAACCTTGCTCTTCACCTGCTATAACCGTCCACTTTATCTCCCATCTAGCGCCTTTTCCACCTTGGTCAGAGCGCTAACGAATCGTAGAAGTCTTATTTGGATGAATTGGGCAACGTATAAATTCTAAAGAATCCTAGTATCGTTATTTGGCCGACTGGCGGCAATAAACGATGTCAAAAGTCTAAATAGCGTATCTAGGATTCGTTAGAATCCGCAAAAGGGCTTTTTAGAGCAAATAAGAATACCAGGATTCGTTAGAAGCGGAATAGAGTAAAGTTTATGCTTTCAAGTATGTTCGAGTCATCTCTCGTCGAATCAAGTGAGTGAGAGATGGGCGGATCAATTATCCGCCGGCCTGCGGCAGAGCCACGCAGGCAAATCCAACTGTCCCCATCACAAAGGGGCAGCCTATTTTAAGGCAGCCCCTTTATTGGGGTTGTGTGCGAAGTGAGGTAATGTATCTCTGGAGGAGCGTCAGCGCCTGCCTTTGGTGTCGTGGGAAAACCTTACACAATTCAAATCAGATCCCACGACTCCAACAGCAGCCGGAAGAGAAACATTACCACCCTGAGCATGCACTTAACATCCCAAATAAAAAAGGCCGCCTTAACCAAGGCGGCCCAACACACACACTATTTACTGTGAGCAACCTCAGGAGTCGTCAAACGATCGTAGAAGTCGACACATTTATCTTTGTCGTTGGAATCGCGAAGTGCCATTGCCGAACGAGGATGCTCATCAAGCATACCTGTGATCATGTAAGGGATAATGTAGCCCCACTCTTCCTTCTCACGAAGTGGAATCATGTATTTCTCGATCATGTCGAGAAGCGGACGTACATTGTATTTCGCATTTTGCAGGTTAGCTACAAGCAGCTCCGTGTTGCAGTTGCCTGCAGCGCGGCCCATGCCGTATACCGAAGCGTCCAGCAACTCCACACCTTTTTCAGCAGCAATCAGTGTATTTGCGAAAGCAAGCTGCATATTGTTATGCGTATGGATGCCTAGACGTTTATTAGGCAGATGATGTTGGAATTTATCAATCAGGTAGCTGTAGTCGTTTGGCTTCAGGCTGCCATAAGAGTCTACAATATAGACAACGTCTACTACGCTTGCTTTAATCAATTCGAACGCTTCAATCAGTTGGTTCTCCATGACATTGGAGAGAGCCATGATGTTAAGCGTTGTTTCATAACCGCGTTCATGGAACAGTTGAACCAGCTCAAGAGCCTTGTCCACATCTTGGATGTAACAAGCTACACGAATCAGGTCAAGCAAGCTTTCGCTGCGCGGCAAAATGTCATTCTCGTCTACACGTCCGATATCTACAAGTGCGGACAGTTTTGTGTTGCCTTTGCTTGGGATAACTTCTTTCAGGAAGTTGTCATCCAGGAAACGCCAAGGGCCTGCTGTGTCTGCACCTTTCAACAGCTTTGGTGAGTTTTTGTAGCCGATTTCCATATAATCTACGCCAGCTTCGTCCAATGTTTTGTACAGATGCTGAACGAATTCAACGCTGAAATCCCAGTTATTCACAAGTCCGCCGTCACGGATCGTACAATCGACAATTTTACAATGGCTCGTTTTTGTGTTCATGTTCTACTCCTTCTAGTTTTCGTATGTTACATCCCATCATACTTGAAAAGAATGCGGAACGCAAAATAATTTTGTCGTTTTTTGGATGAGTTACAGGCAGATTACAACAGACTTTTCGCCATCGTCCGATAGTTTTTCTGGAACTGTTCCACCTCCGGCAGAAGCCTTTTCCCACTTGGCCCCTGGATCAATACAACGTCATTGGATTCAGCAAGTATGTTCAACAAACGATCAGCCATTTTTGCTGTAACCGTATCTGGATTTTCTTTCGTTATTTTAACATAACTGGCCTTAACCTCTGGTATTACCTTTAAGTTTTCAGAATTGGCTATTGGTGTATTCGGAAGACCTTTCAAATACATGCTTAAATACCGGTCCAAATAGAGGTCTTCCACTTCCTGATATTCCGGTGAATCAGGAAAATCCCGCAGGAAGGTTTCTGCCATAATGGCTCTATTGGAAAGTTCATTCCAGGAAATCACAAGTCCGGCATCCATTGCAGCAGGCTCACTCGATTCAGCTGCTTTTAGAGCAATATAGCTGTTTAACGGCTTGGACAAATACGTGCTGTATATTTGCTGACTGCTGTAATCCACGATCGGATAAATTGAGCCTTCCACCCATACCAGCTTATAGCCGCCGGATAACTTCGTTACAACGAGCTGCCTGATCGTATCATCCGGAATGGAGGCCGCATTCGCTGATGTAATCGGCCAGTCCATCTCGGTAAGGACCTTTTGCACATCATCGGCAAAAAAAGCTTGCTGCGACCGCTCCAGATCCTTGCTATAAAACGTATAGAGCTCCCTCACCATTTGATCGGCATTATTCTGCCCTGCTTTATTCATATTCTCATTCAGGAAAGAAACAATATCCGATGCTTCCTTGGCACTGCTGACTACGGTATTGAATTTTTGAATCAGCGCATCCTGATCTGCACTTTTCTCTACCGCTTCAGCAGCACCCGGCTTCTCAGACCTTAATTCCTTATTTGCAATGTTTTCATCGGACTTTCCTTTACTGCATCCCACAAGTCCAATGGCAATCCATATAGACAGCAATATATATAATGACTGTTTTATTTGACTATTCATACACACCCAACCTTCCGTTCCATATAGTTTATGCCAGATTGAGCATATCCATTAGACGACAGGATATATGGTTTGGTTTCGGTCCGGCAGCAAAAAAACAGGCCGATCACTCGGCCTGTTCCTTATTTCAAGGCTAATTTCCGTTCGAAATGACCGGAACGGACAACTTTTGTCGATAAATATTTCTCATTATGAACAGAAGCTTCTCCCCATAGCGGCACTCGCGATAAAACATTCATTCCCGCATCACGCATCGCTTCCACTTTACGAGGGTTATTCGTAATGATGGACACCGGCGCTTTCCGCAGAAGCTTCAGTACGCTGATCGCCTCGCTGTAATCACGTGCATCTTCGGCGAAGCCTAGCTCAAGGTTAGCATCTACTGTATCAAGCCCTTCCTCTTGCAGCAAGTACGCCATTGCTTTGCTGAAAAGACCAATGCCACGTCCTTCATGATTCGCCAAGTAGAATAAAGCACCTGCTCCATTTGCAATGATCATCTTCATCGATTGCTTAAGCTGGAACCCGCAGTCGCAGCGCTGACTTCCGAAGATATCTCCGGTATGACAAATGCTGTGCATACGGATAAGTGCTTCTTCCTCATGCTCGAAATCACCATAGACAAGTACGCTTGATTGCTGGAATTCCGCATAATGTACGGCGTTTAGTTCCGTAATAAGCTCTTCTACCGATTCATTCGTATGATTGTCTCGACGCAGCCAGCTATACCATTGGAACGTAACCGTCTCGCCGTCCAGATCCACCGGTAGCTTAATTGGACCAACGACATGGATAGCATGGTCTCCATTGTCGATTGTTTTAATTTTATTTTTTAATATCGATAAGATATGTTGTTTCGTCATCTATCGCACCTTCTTTTTTTAGCTGAATAATAAACCACGAATAATGGACCAAAAACTTGCAGTGAATACCAGTATATTGAGATTTAAGCATAAGCGCAACAGGCAGCTGGTCCTTTCTGCCATTGGCCTACATCCGCCAGTATGGAAAAAATTACTGAATTCTTCGTTACTAATAGTAACTAATTATAAATTCATAAACAAGTGACGTCAAGTTACAAGCCTGACAAAAGTTTGCTTGTATTCATTTAACATAGTGACTATAATGAAATGGAATTCAATCGAGGTGATCTTTATGGAGCAATCTGACCTTTGTCCGCGTCTGCAGAAAGGGATGGATCTCATTGGGAAACGTTGGATCGGCTTAATTATTTACCAACTGTTATCCGGGCCGCAGCGTTTCTGCGCCGTTCAAGCCGCTCTTCCAATCAGCGGCAGGCTGTTATCCGAGCGCTTTAAGGATTTGGAGAACGAAGGAATCGTAATCCGGGTCGTCTATCCGGAAATTCCTGTCCGCATTGAATATTCCTTAACAGAGAAAGGGCGAGCTTTGGAGCCTATTGTGCGGGAAATTCAGAAGTGGTCACAAGAGTGGATTAATCAGGATCAGGCAGCAACCCTTTCTTAATAAACCTTTTTAGAAGCTTGTTCTTTCCTCTTTGGAAAGAGCAGGCTTCTTTTTGCTTAAAGATAGCGGATTTATAGATTTATAGATTCATCTGACTAGTACGCTCCATTAAGAAGGCACATATTAATATACTATCAATATCTACTAGTGATAGTTGTAGTAGAGAATAAGGATGGAGGGAGGAAGGAACCGCATAAGTAATCTGACTGAATTGAGGTGATTCTTACATGCAATCTGCTGCGGTTTCAATTACACTAATTTCCTTTGTCTTTACTTTACTGCTTATTCTGTGGAGACCAAGGGGATTAAACGAGGCTATACCTGCAACCTTTGGCGCTATTCTTGTTATTCTAAGCGGCGCGGTATCGATGCAAGACGTTGTGCAAATAAGCACAACGGTAAGCGGTGCTGCCATAACGATTATGGCGACAATTGTAATGGCCATTGTATTAGAAAGCTTTGGTTTTTTTGTTTGGGCTGCTGAAGGACTAGCTATACGGGCACGTGGCTCGGGGATCCGTTTGTTCTGGTATGTCAATCTCCTATGTTTTCTTATGACCCTATTCTTCAATAATGATGGAAGCATCCTCATTACTACCCCGATTCTGCTTATTATGCTGCAGCATCTAGGGCTGAAAAACCGCCAGAAGATTCCCTATTTATTGTCCGGAGCATTAGTCGCCACCGCTTCAAGCGCACCAATAGGGGTAAGCAATATCGTTAACCTGATCGCACTCAAAATTGTTCATATGGACCTGTACATGCAAACCTTAATGATGTTTGTACCTGCAACACTTGGCCTGCTGTTCCTCGTTACTCTGATGTTTATTTACTTTTACCAGCAATTGCCTAAGAAAATTCCGATGACAGTCTCCATCCCTCAGCATCCAATACCCAGTCATCCGCTTCGCCACTCTATTGATGATCGTTCCAGCCGCAAATTCAGCAATCGCTTTATGGGATATGTCTTATTATTTGTTTTTTTCGTCCGATTAAGCTTATTTGCCGGCTCCTATTTCCATATCCCAATCGAGTGGATCGCGGTTGCTGGTTCTTTGCTCTTGCTTAGCTGGCGTTGGATTTATCTGAAGGTGCCGCCTAAGGATGTTCTCACCAAAATCCCATGGCATATTCTTATCTTCGCTTTTGGCATGTACGTTATTATATATGGCTTAAATAATATAGGATTAACCGATATGCTTATCCATGTCTTCCAACCACTTGTTTCAGGGGATCTGTTGAATGCAAGTCTATTGATGGGCGGACTTATATCCCTGCTATCTACTTTCTTTAATAACCACCCTGCTCTTATGGTTGGTACCATGACCCTGACCCATATGAATCTGGACCCTCTTACGCTGAAAATCGCTTATCTGGCCAGCGTCATTGGGAGTGATATCGGATCACTGGTTCTTCCGATCGGGACACTTGCATCACTCTTATGGCTGCACATTCTAAAGCAATATAAAGTGAAATTAAGCTGGAAAGATTATATGAAGGTGACATTAGTCGTTATCCCGCCTACTGTCATATTTACACTGGTTTGTTTGGCTTTTTGGGTTACCTGGCTGTCCCCCACTCATTAAGTAATAGGTGTTCGCATCCTTCTTGACCAAACCCGAAGGTTTAATCTTCATTTCGATCATTGCTGCAAAGGATGCGAGTACCCTAATCTGCTGGAAGTACAGGCAGTAGTCTGGCATCTTTCGTAAACCAAAGTTTATAGCTGATTAAACTAAGTATCATCGCTGTCATCGCTGCTGAAGACGCTAGAACAAACATAATCAGAATCTGATATCGAACAGCCTCAATCGGATCTGCTCCCGCCACAATCATCCCCGTCATCATGCCTGGCAGCTGTACAAGCCCCACCGTCTTCATCCCGTCAATGGTCGGAATCATGCTGGCTCTGACAGAGCGGCGCAAGGAGCTGTGAATCGCCTGCTTTTCTGTTGCCCCAAGTGCAAGAAGCATCTCCATCTCGCCCCTTGCTGCCTCCATCTCCCGCTTCATGCGATTTAACAATAATCCGCATACGATCATAGAGCTCCCGATAATAATGCCACTTACCGGAATGATATATTGAGGCGTTGGTGCAATAATGCCAAGACCCAGCAAGATGCCCATCGTAACGCCTTCCGTACAAGCAAGCGTAATTGCAATTCGCAGCCGAATGCCCCTTATATGCTTTGCTTTTGCCCCGGCATTCCAGGCTGCAACCAAGATCATGCCCGTAATGATGATGAGAATAAAGAACGGGTTACTTGTTCCAAATACAAAGTGGAGGACATAGCCGATAAAGAGCAGTTGGACTGCTGAACGTAATGTTCCGATTAAGATTTCCTTTTCCAGTCCAAGCTTCTGCTTCATGGAGATGAATGCCGCGACCGCAACAAAACATAACGTACAGATGAGCGCCATATTGCTCATGGATGCTTCACCACTTCTGTCTGCAAGCCACTCATGAACTTTTTGGCCTGAGTGGTATTCGGATGCTCGAAGAAAGCTGTTGCCTCCCCCTTCTCAAGCAAACATCCCTCCGCCATAAACCAAACCTGATTGCTGATTGCACGAGCCTGCTCTACATCATGCGTAATCCATAAATAAGCTTTTGACGAGTCAGCTTCTGACACCCATTCCAGCAGCAGCTGCTCTACCGCATGCTTGCTTCCTGGATCAAGCGAGGATGTTATCTCATCAAGAAGAAGAATATCCGGATTTAACATAAGAGAACGGACAAGTGCCAATCTCTGCTGCTCGCCGCCGGAGAGGTCAACGGCATTCTTGCCCCAATCGAGCTGCCCGAGCCCTACAGCCTCCATATAGCGCCGGGCAAGCTCTTCTTCAAAAGGCCGATCATGCAATAGGCTGACCGTACGTAAATTATTCTCGATGCTGCCCGTAAGCATAACAGGCTTCTGCGCAACGTAACTCACCTTCTTGCGCCAGCTTTGCGGCTTCCATTCCTTACTTGTTTTACCCTCCAGGCAGATCTCACCGTCGTCCATTCCTTCAAGCAACGCGATAATGCGCAGCAACGTGCTTTTCCCTTGACCGGAGCCCCCTATCAGAACTATGCGGTCTTCGGCACTAATATCTGCCGCTATATCCCGGAACAGCCATGCCTTTTCCTCATCAAATTTATATTTGGATACCTTGTTTAACTGTAATAAGGACACCTGTTATTCCTCCTGCACTCTCCTAATTAGAAAAAGTAAAGGATAACGCCTACAATAAAGCCGCACACCGCACCATTCACACGAATCCACTGCAGGTCGTTTCCAATCTTCTGCTCAAGCATACTGACCAGCGCCTGATCGTCCATCTTGTTCAAATTATCACGGACAAGCAGTCCGATCCGGTAATGGTTCTTCTCAATCCAGTTGACCATAAAGGACAGAATAGACTGCTCCCAGCGGTCAAGCAGCTCTTCCTTACCTTTTGCTGCTTCTGTCAAGAAGCGGAAGCCTCTAACAAGCACACGTCCGCCATTCAGGCACTCATCTTCCAGCTTATCCAGCAGCAGTTGACGAAGCTCTTCAAGACGAAGATGAATAAACCGCTCTAGCTGGACACTTTCTATGCTGGTCTGCAGCCAATTTTTCAGTTGAGCCATCAATTCTTCGTTTGCGGACAACGCTAATGCATGCTTTTTCACCTCGTCAAGCAGCTTCTGCCTGTTCGGGTTCCCCGGGATGCTCAGCTCCTTAATACTGGATAACAGCATTCCCTGAATGATTGGACCAAGCTTTTCCGGACTCATAAAGCCAACAAACGCCTGAACGGCAAAGCCCATAAAACCGCCAACCTGCATTTCCTCCATCTTGCTGTGCGCCAGTCTGCCGAAGAATTGCTCGGTTTCCCGCTTCTTGACCCATTCCTTGCCTTGCTCTAATACAAAATCTAGAGCTTTCTCATCCCAGCCGTCGTAAGCGAATTTATCGGTCAGCTTATCTACGATCGGAACGATATCCTGCTTACGAACATAGTCAGCCCCAAGTTCTTGGATCTTAACGCTAAGCTTCTCGAGTGGAACCTGTTCAATGGAGGATTGGGCAAAACGAAGCACGCCGACCCGTACGCTGCGCCTGCTCAGCAAACCTACAATCCCGGACGCAATTCCTTTAAACAGCTTCAATTCTTTAAGCTTCCTGCTGATGCTTTCCTTGTTTAGAAGCTCCGTTTCCATTGCAGAAATGAGTGAATTGACGATTTTGTCCCTGTTCTTAAGCAGCAATGACGTGTGTGGAATGGGAATACCAAACGGATGACGGAACAAGGCGGTTACCGCAAACCAGTCAGCAATCCCTCCGACAAGCCCCGCTTCAAACCCACTTTCCAGCAGCATGGTCCAATCATTCTCCGGCAGCCACCATCTGGTCACAATAAATCCAATAAACATAATGGCTAGCGATAGACTCGCAATATATCTTGATTTCATGTAACTCTGTCCTCCTGTACCATTTGCCTTTATACTAATTATACCAGATAAACATAAGAACTTAGAATTTGACGATGCTTTCATGAAAGGTGATACACGCTTGAAGAAATCGTACTTGACGAAAATAACCCCGCCTCAGCTCTTAACAACAGGCTTTGTTATCATTATCTTGATCGGTTCCATCCTGCTATCGTTGCCTTACGCGTCGGCAGACCAAATACATACG
This sequence comes from Paenibacillus sp. YAF4_2, assembly GCF_052113225.1. NCBI lineage: Bacteria > Bacillati > Bacillota > Bacilli > Caryophanales > Paenibacillaceae > Paenibacillus > Paenibacillus sp. YAF4_2. The sequence goes on along the minus strand of NZ_JBFRCT010000006.1, from coordinate 324,573 downwards.
CCATTTATTGATGCTTTCTTTACAGCAACATCGGCTGCATGCGTAACCGGGCTTGTTGTTGTCGATACAGGAACCCATTACTCTGCCTTTGGTGAAATCGTCATTTTGATGCTGATGCAGGTTGGCGGTCTCGGCTTCATGACGATGGCGACGTTATTCGCTCTAGCTTTCCGCAAGCGGATCTCGCTCAGAGAGCGGCTCTGGCTTCAAGAATCAATCAGCCATACTTCGCTTGAAGGGATCGTCCGTTTTATCCGTCGCGTCCTCATTTATGCCTTTACCATTGAGGCCGTCGGAGCCCTGATTCTCACGGCAAGGTGGTCAGCAATCATGCCGGTTGATAAGGCGCTCTATTATGGCGTCTTTCATAGCGTCTCCATGTTTACGAACGCAGGTCTTGATATTATGGGTCCGATTCATGGTCCCTTTAACAGCTTTACCAATCATGTCGATGATCCGATCATTAATGCCGTGCTTATGATCCTTATTTTTCTTGGCGGCATCGGTTTTATCGTGCTTGGCGAAATGGTTGATTTCCCGAAAATACGCAAGTTCTCGCTTCACTCTAAAGTTGTGCTGACTACATCCGGTATTTTGTTCCTGGGTGGGGCTGTACTTCTCTTTATATTCGAATTTACGAATACGCTGCAGCCGCTCAGCTTTACCGGCAAGCTGTTCAGTTCGCTGTTCCAATCCATCTCGCCCCGCTCTGGCGGTGCGAATACACTCGATATTGCCGCCATGCGTAATGCGAGTCAATTTCTGCTTATTATTCTGATGTTTATCGGCGCTTCTCCTGGATCGGCAGGCGGCGGTATTAAAGTAACGACCTTTGCCATTCTGATCGGGGCTGTAATCGCTATGATGCGTGGTAAAGAGGATGTCGTCTTCTTCAAGAGAAGATTAGCGAAGGACCGGGTCCATAAAGCATTGACGATTACAGCCGTCTCTGTTGCTACCATTGTGCTGTTCACAATGATCCTAACAGCCACGGAAGAGACCGATTTCTTAACCGTCATGTTCGAGGTGACATCAGCATTCGGAACAACAGGATTATCGATGGGGCTAACCCCTCATTTGACCGATATTGGAAAAATATTAATCATTATCGTCATGTTTATTGGGCGGATGGGGCCGCTAACTCTGGCGTATACACTAGTTCCAACCCAATCGAAAGAGCTGTACCGCCATCCCGAAGGAAAAATAATTATTGGATAATCGAACGGCCATGCTGCATATGCAGAGTGGCCGTTTTTTATGTCTACCTATTAGAAAAATTTTCTTTTCTTAAAAAGCTTGGATGGTTGTTGTATTATTATTCACTATATTGTATATTAATTCACATCATATTGGATATGGAGGTTCGATAACAACATGCAAACCATGAACAAAACGACCGACAGCTTGCTCGCATCTGCCAAGCAATCGCTGCTTTATACAGCTAACCGCCCTGAAGTAGTCATGACCCGCGGGGAAGGTATGTATCTATGGGATACCGACGACAAGTGCTACTTGGACTTTATCGGGGGCTGGGCGGTGACGAGTCTAGGACATTCCCCTGCTGTACTGCAGGAGGCACTGACTTATCAAAGCGGTCAGTTAGTTCATGCGAGCCCAGGTTTCTACAACAAACCTATGGTTGAATTTGCGGACCTCCTCACGGAAGTTTCAGGCTTTGACAAAGTATTCTTTGCAAGCAGCGGTGCAGAAGCAAACGAAAGCGCCATTAAACTGGCCCGTAAGCATGGTGCTCTCCATTTGAATGGCGCCTATGAGATTATTACATTGACCAACAGCTTCCACGGAAGATCATTGGCGATGATGTCTGCCACGGGTAAAGAGGCATTTAAACCTTTATTCGAGCCAAAAGTTCCCGGCTTCATCCATGTTCCTATAAACGATTTTGACGCCTGTTTTGCAGCCATTAGTGACCGCACCTGTGCAATTATGCTGGAGCTCGTCCAGGGAGAAGGCGGCGTTCATGCCGTCGACGGACCTTATCTGCAGGCACTGCGCAAAGCATGCGACATTTACAATATTATGCTGATCTTCGATGAAGTACAGACCGGGCTTGGAAGAACAGGCAAGCTGTTCGCTTATGAGCATTACGGCATAAAGCCGGATGTGATGACCTTAGCAAAAGGGATCGGCAGCGGCTTCCCTCTGTCTGCTATGCTGACTACAGCTGAATTTGATCTGTTCGATCCGGGTGATCAAGGCGGCACTTACAGTGCTGCACCACTAGGTATGGCGGCTGGTCATGCGGTAGTAAGTGAGATTATAAGACTTGGGCTGGCAGACAACGCTGCTCTGCAAGGCGAGTTGATTAAAGAGAAGCTCACTGGTCTGTCTACGGAATACCCTATCAGCCAAGTTCGTGGCAAAGGGCTGCTTCTGGCGTTTGATGTACCGGAGGGCTCAGCTCCCATGCTGGCTGCTGAATGCTTTAAAAAGGGGCTTCTCGTCAATGCCCCTAACCAAGCTGCGATTCGGTTAATGCCCCCACTTATTGTGTCAGCTGATGATGTGGAGCAAATGATCTCGATATTGGCGAATGCATTAGAAACGGTTGGTCTGAAAAACGAAACGGTTTGTTCCTGATTTTTCGCAGCGTTATAATAGTGTATATCCGAATCCGATAAGGAGAGAGTTATGGAAACGACACTATCCCTAATCGTCCGCCCTACTGAGATCGATGTGAACGGACATGTGAATAACGCTAAATATTTAGAATATCTGGAATGGGGCCGCGAGGAATGGTATGAAACAGCCAACCTCCACTATGACACCTTGAAAAAACTTGGTGTGCAGACGGTCACGGTCAATATTAATATCAACTACCGCAAGGAATGCCGGCAGGGAGATCAGCTTACGGTCATCACCCGCCCCAAATCCGTCGGCCGGACCAGCTTTGTTCTGGAGCAGTACATCTTAAATGCTGCCGATGAGCTGTGTACGGATGCGCTTATTACGAGCGTTGCTATGGATACCGAAACCCGTAAGAGCTGTCCGGTTCCGGACCCATTGCGGTTATTGTTTGAGTGAGAAAATACAAATTTAACCGTTTTCGTCCTTGCAGGATGCCTTCCTTATATGCGTTAATATAGATGTCGGGCCGACGAATTGACGGGAAAGGAGGCTGAATGCAATGATTCAGATCCAGGAGGTGGCATTCGCTTAAAGCGAATGTCCCATATAGGGGGAGCCTTAGCCGGTTCCCCCTCCATTACATTTCAAATCCATGCAATTTAAAATATGAAAGGAGGAGGGTTAGCCATGTTTAACGCAAAACAAGCCAACGAATGCCAATGGAACCACATATCGAAGGAGGGCCTCGATGGGGCGTTACAAAAACGGGAAAGATGTGCTTCCCCCCACTCTGCTTAGGCAAATACAGCAATATATTGATGGCGAATTGCTTTACATTCCGAAGCAAAGCGATGAGCGTGCAGGCTGGGGACAGCTTAGCGGCACGAAAGCGCGGATCAATGATCGTAATGATGAGATCTATGCGGAATATTGCAAGGGACGGTCAATCGCTGACCTTGAGCGGGTTTATTTTTTATCCGGGGACAGCTTACGCAAAATCATATGCAAACAACAACAAGCACGTGTGATCAGCGGAAGCTGATGCAGTGCCTTTACAGCTTTACCATAAAGATAGCCTGCCATCGTGGATAACGAGGGCAGGCTATTAGCCGTTTTGATTAATGAATCCTTCTGTAATTAAGGTTATCAGCTACCATTGTATCGTTAATTAACTGATGCTCTTCTCCTAGCAGCTCTTTGAACACATTCGTTACAGTGGAATGATCCGCTGGATTATAACGAGTGATTATTGTCTCTCCAAGAGTATAATCGCGAGTCGCCCATATCAATTTCGGATCTCCAGGTTTGGACAGGAGCTTTATGGATGTATTCACTTGTTCAGCTGCAGGTGACCAGTACAATCCCGCTTCTCGGTCTATGAGTAAGAGCTGAGCAATACGATTCACAACCGGTACCGGTGATTTCAAATCCTCCACACGTTTTGCGGGATGCAGATCCTTCAGCGTGCCCGCTGCCACATCTGCCAAAGCATATTGAAGATCAGTCTTGCGAGGAGCCGCTCCCTCTTCTGTATGATCCAATCGATACCAGGATATAACCCCTTCTCCCTCTTCAGAGAGCCAGCCGTTCCAGTCCACATTCGTTAATCCTTCTTTGGGTTTTGCCTGTACTTCCCATTTAAAATCCCCATTCTGATTATATATTGCAACCATTTCAGGAGCGATAATATAAGCATCTTCTCCACCTAATATATTGTCCGGGTTATCACTCAATGTAAATGCTAATGCTGAATATCGGCTGTCCGGGCTCCATTCGAAAGCCGGATAAGAATGATAGCCAAGCGTGTGGGGAATCACTTTCAGCAGCTTTCCATCCTGACCATACATCGAGAAATGGTCGTCTTTTTCCTCATGCCAGAGCAGATCTCCATTCGGAGAAGGTGTAAGAAGATACAACGGCCATTCATGATTAAATTCACCCTTGATTGATCGGACCTCACCATTTCCGGTATCTACGGACCACAGGCGACCATCAGAATAGCTGTTCAAATATAGCTGACCCGTCTGATTCATCCAGCCCTTCGCAAAAAAGGACGGAGAGACATCCGGCACGGCATCAGCCGCAATCGTCTTTATTTTCCCCGTATGAACATTAAGCGAAATAACATCGTACTGAACGCTTTCTTTGCGATCGGCCCGCTCCTTCGGCCGGACAAGAACAAGCTTATCTTGTGAATTAAACCCGTAGGCTCTGGCAATAGAATCAACCGAATAATCATCCTTTACGATGACATCTGCAACGGAATAATTTTTGTAACGTTGCTTGTCTGGCTGAACGATTATGACATCAAGCTGAAATCGTTTGCCATCCGGTTCATCTGTAATTCGGCGGACAAGATGTGCGACAATATTACCATCATGAGGTGCTGGCAGCGACTGTACGACGAGACCATTTACTCCTTCCGGGATATCAAGCTTAAACGAGAAGCCATCTTCATTTTTCACCATATAAATCGGCAGTTTTTCTTCGTTATTCGTTTCTATACTGCAGCCCGTAATTAAGGTAAGTGCTGTTACTAATGCGATTGTCAGAGCGGCAAGCTTCATTCTCCAAAGCCCCCCTATATTCAACTTACCTCTTTTAGACGCCATTCCCATAAAAAGGTTGCTCCTGTATAATGAAGCCAATCCTTGGAAGAGATGAGGCAGCTTTGATGAACAACAATGATGGTATTGTAATTGGTATCGACGGGGGCGGGACATCAACCCGCATCTTGGTCAGCGATCTGGAAGGACAAGTACTCTCTTACGTGAATACTGGCCCCGCTTCAGTTCATAAAGATTTGGAAGCAAAGCGCCATGTGAATGAAGGTATTATCCAAGCAGTTCAACTGGCAGACCGACAGCTTGGACAAGTACATGGTCTAGCAGCCGGTATAGCCGGGTATGACTCTCCCTCTGATCTGAAATGGGTTGAATCGTTAACAGATGTGGAAGGTCTCACTTGCCCCAAATGGCATTTTAATGATGCAATAGCCGCTCATTACGGCGCACATATGACGAAGCCTGGCATTATTGCCATATCTGGAACTGGATCAACTGTAGCCGGGATTACTGAAGAGGGTCATTTTATCCGAAATTATGATTTCTATCACTACGCCGCCAGCGCTGCGAGATTCATTGCTTATGATTGTGTGTATGAAGTATTAGCCGGACAAGCAGAGGAGACGGATTTAGGTATGGTCAGCGCGATCCTGCAGCACTGGGGTGTTGATTCTCTTGCTTCCTTCTACAAAATAGCTCAGGTTGGATTTACCGAGGATAGGCGAGAACGCGATCGAGTATTTGGAGAACTGGCTCCGGTCATTACAGACGCTGCTTCTGCAGGAAGCCACCTGGCTCGCAAAGTATGCGATCATGCGATGGAGCAGATCAAAGTAGGCATTGAACTGCTTGCTCCTGCCTTTTCTAGTGATACCGTTCCCGTCGCTCTGATCGGAAGTGTCCTGAACAGTGCGTATTTTCAGGAAGGGATGGAGCTGCGCTTGAGGAGTGGCAGAAATAAACGTTTTGAAATCATACAGCCTCAGTTTGCCCCGGTAGGTGGTGCTGTTTTACATGCGTTAAATCAGCTTGGGATTCATCCTCACAACCACATAACCGATAACTTAGAAGGTAATAGACATGCCAGACATACATAATCGTTCCAAAGGAGGACAACACAACATGTTAATCACACGCAAGCAAGGCTGGCGAGGGCTTCGCTATTTTCTCGCTTTTGCACTAATCCTTACATTGGCAGCACAACCTTTTACTCCGATCGAAACCGCTCATGCAGCAGATACCGTCCATCACTGGAAGCATTATACGAATGGTGTTGCCTATATGAATCAAGGCAAAATCAAGCTGGCCATTAAGGAGTTTGAGCTGGCGGTCGCCCAGTCGGAGCAGGCTGGTTATTTGCGGAAGCTGGCTGAATGCTATACCAAGGACAACCAGTTCCAGAAAGCTGCCGATACGTATTACCGGGAAGCCAAAATTCATAAGGCTCTTGGCGAGAAGTCTGGTGATCTGAATACGTATTATGCGGTACTCGCTAAGGCGGATGCGCTGAATACCAACATTGAGCTTTATTTGGAGAAGGCTGGCGCTTCGACTGCAACGAATTCTAATCTGGCGAAATTTGAGCCAGCGTCTGGTATGTACATTGGTGCTTATGTGGAGAAAGACAACGGTGTTGAGGATAAGAAGGATGGCAAGTTTAATGCCTTCAATACGCTTGCAGGCAAGCAGCATGCTGCATATTTCAACTACCATAAGTACGGCAGTGCCTTTCCTTATCATTGGGCAGAGACTGTCAAGAAAGCAGGCGGAGCCATTCAGCTTGCCCTGCAGCCGGATAACGGATTAAGCGCAGTTAAAGATGATGCATACTTACGCAAATTCGCAAAGGATGCGAAATCTGCCGGCGTTCCAATCTTTCTGCGATTCGCCTCCGAGATGAACGGCAGCTGGGTGAAGTGGTACGGTAACCCTTCGCTGTACATTGAGAAATTCCGTCTTGTATCAAAAGTGATGAAGGAAGAAGCTCCGAACGTAGCGATGGTCTGGTCACCTGCTGCCAATCCAAAGCAGAAAATCGCCTCCTACTATCCGGGGGATGACTGGGTGGATTGGGTCGGCCTCAGTATCTACAGCGTGAAATACTTTAATGGCAACGTCAAAGAGCCGGCCGATCAAGTGAATCCACTTGATTCCATCGATTATGTGTACAAGCTGTACGCTTCTCGCAAGCCAATTATGGTCAGCGAATTTGGCGCTACCCATTTCAGTAAAGCAGGCAATACATCTACGGTTAATTTTGCGATCACGAAGATGAACATGCTCTATCACGGTGCAAAGCTGAAATACCCTCGGGTAAAATCAATCAACTGGTTCAGCTTGAACACACTCACAGATTCCTATAGTGCTGATCGGAGCCTTAATAACTTCAGCTTGACGGAGAGTCCGGCATTGCTAAGCTCATACAGCAAGATGATTCAAGACTCCTATTACTTGTCCAAGGTTGTCTCAGGAACCAGCAGTTACACGAAGAGTGTATCCAAGTTTGCGAATCAGGGCACTATCGGCAAACCAGCTACCGGAATCGTATGGGTAAAAACTTATGACCCTTACATCAGTAAAGTGGTCATTAAGCTCGACGACGCTGTCGTTCTGACACGACAGCAGTATCCTTATACCTTCTCAATTCAGCCCGATAAGCTAAAAACTGGCAGCCATAAAATCGAGATCGTCGTGTTTGATTCAAAGAACCGCGAGGCTTTACGCAAATCGTATACGTTTAAGACGACTTAATAATTAAAACAGGCAGTGCCGAATTTCGGCACTGCCTGTTTTAATTATTTACACTCCCACCTCTGTCTCCCCTTATTAGCCCAAGCCAATTCGGCACAACCTTTGCAGTACGGTTTTTCCGACTTATTTGGCTACTTCTCCCTCACAGCAATTCGTCCCACCCCTGCAGCAAGGTTTTTGCGACTTATTTGGCTACTTCTCCCTCACAGCAACTCGTCCCACCCTCTGCAGTACGGTTTTTGCGACTTATTTGGCTACTTTCACCCCACGGCAACGCGCCACGCCCTCTGTAGTACGGTTTTTGCGACTTATTTAGCTACTTTCACCACACGGTAACGCGCCACACCCTCTGCAGTACGGTTTTTCCGACTTATTTGCTACTTTCACCTCACGGTAACGCGCCACACCCTTTGCAGTACGGTTTTTGCGACTTATTTGGGTACCTCTACCTTACGTCAATGCGTGGCACCCCCTGCAGTACGGTTTTTCCGACTTATTTGGGTACCTCTACCTCACGTCAATGCGTGGCACCCCCTGCAGTACGGTTTTTCCGACTTATTTGGCTACTTCTCCCTCACAGCAACTCGTCCCCCACTCTGTAGTACGGTTTTTGTGACTTATTGGGCTACTTTCACCCCACGGCAACGCGCCACACCCTCTGCAGTACGGTTTTTGCGACTTATTTGGCTCCGAGCCCCAGTGTCGGTACCAAACAAAAAAAGCTGTCCATACGGACAGCTTTGGCAGAAGCAGCTAGCTATTTAATGACGCCTTTTTTCAGAATCAGGTTGGCATAGATCGCGCTTTCCCCTGTCGCGACGATCGCGTAGGCTTTCTTCGCACGCTCGTAGAAAGCGAATCGCTCCACTTTCTCGAACGGCTCCTCAAGCCCGCTGCGCTGCACAATAATGGATCTATATTGTTCCCAGATCGGCGTTTCTGCCGGATCTCCGGGTACCACCTGCATGAGCGCTGCCGGCTTCTCCACGTATTGATCAAGCGGGAACAGCTGAAGAATTACGTCGAGCAGCTCCGGCACACTATGCCCGTCGCAGCGGACGAGACGCTGCGCATGGCTTGCCGCCGGGAAGTTCCCGTCAGCAAGCACAAGCTCATCGCTATGCCCCATCTCCATCAGCACTTTCAGCAGCTCGGGTGAAATGATTTTCGGAATCCCATTCAGCATTGCTACGGTCCTCCCATGTATGCAGCCTACAGCAGCTGCTTGAATCGTTCATAGGTCACATTCCAAACATCCGTTTCCGACGGTTCGTATACCTCCACCGGAAAAGAAGCAGCAGATAATTGTCTTGCCTCTTCCAAATCTGCACATTCTCCCAGTGCCATAAATTGCGCCAGCATATTGCCGATCGCGCTAGCTTCTACCGGTCCTGCCCATACTGGACGGCCAATCGCATTGGCTGTCAGGCGGCATAGCAGCTGGTTCTGAATTCCCCCCCCAACCATATGCATCCCGCTGTAGCGCTCTCCCGTAAGCTTTTCGATCTGCTCCAGCGCATTTCGATACTTGAGGGCAAGGCTGTCCATAATACATCGTGCCATTGCCGACTCACTTATCGGAACAGGCTGCCCTGTCTCGCGGCAGTATCCTCTTACCTTCTCCGTCATATTGGACGGTCCGAAGAAACGCAAGTCATCTGGATTAATCAAACTCCGGAAAGCTTCTTCCCGCTCAGCCATCACAGCTAATTCTGCAAATGAATAGACGTTCCCCTGCTCATCCCATTCGCGCTTGCATTCTTGCAGAATCCACAAGCCCATAATGTTTTTGAGCAGCTGATATTTGCCCCCTACACCGCCCTCATTCGAGAACTCAAGGGCCATCGCTTCTTCAGACAGCAGTGGCTGATCGAGCTCCGTTCCCACCAGCGACCATGTGCCACAGACCAGGTAAGCAAACGGCTCTGCCTTCGCCGGAATAGCCGCCACTGCCGATTCCGTATCATGCGTGGCAACGGCAACTGCTTCCACAGACGGTATACCCAGCTCTTCACACACTTCCTCTGACAACGGACCAATACGGGTTCCCGGATAAATGGGGTCAAGAAACATTTCAACTGGAATCCCCAGCTGCTCCATCAAATCAGAATTCCAATGTCGACTTTCTGGATGTAGAAGCTGCGTTGTTGTCGCCATCGAAAATTCGCAAACACGTTGTCCCGTCAATAAATAAACGAGCAAATCCGGTGTTAGCAGCAAAGTCCTTGCAGCCTCCAGCTTAGGCGAAGCTGCCTTTTTCATCGCATACAGCTGATAGACGGTGTTGAAAGGCATAAACTGCAGTCCACCCTGACGAAAAAGCTCCTCTTTACCAAACCTACCAGAGACTTCTTCAATCAGTCCTTCTGTCTGAGGATCCCGATAATGATAGGGGTTCCCAAGCAGTTCCCCATTGGCATCCAGCAGGCCGAAGTCCACTCCCCAAGTGTCCACGCCAAAAGTGACGGGCTGATGACCAGCTTGGAATGCCTTACGCAGCGCATGCTTCATCTCCTGGAGCAGCCTCAATATATCCCAGTGCAGATGACGTCCAACCTGAACCGCGACATTCGGAAAACGGTGAAGCTCCTCCACTTCCAGCCTGCGCTCTCCGGCCTCCGTCAGCATCAGCCGGCCAATCAGCGCTCTGCCGCTGCTCGCTCCTAGATCAAACGCCAATACGGTTGTTTGCACCAAATGTTACACTCCTCTTGCAGCGGCAGCCGCCGTCCATTTGTTATTGCTGCTTCTGAAACAGCTTAATCCGGTAAGCTTCACTTTCGAGTGAGGCAATTTCCTCAAACTCTTCCTTCGTCAGCACCTTAGGCTCTTTCACTTGGCTTGCAATAAGGAAAATCTTCGCGCTCTCCTCAACAACCTCTGTCCGGTAATAAGCTTCGCGCAAATTACGTCCAGTTGTAACAAGTCCATGATTGCCAAGCAAAATGCTGCTCGCTTCATTCACCTTAGGAGCAAGCGCGTCCGCCAGCTTTTCCGTAGTTGGCAGTACATATGGAATATAGATCGTCTTGCCAACAAGTGCCGCTTGGTCAGGGAACATAATCGGAAGATTCTCTTCCACTAATGTAAAAGCGATACAATACGGCGGATGCGTATGCACGATAGCGCCAATCGACGGGTTCGCACGATAAGAATAAAGATGCATCAGCACCTCAGAAGAAGGACGGAGTCCGTTATCCTCCACCGCACCTGTCTCAATATCAACCGCTACCCATTGCTCAGGTTCGATCTCATCAAGGGCAAAGCCGCTTGGCGAAAGATACATCTTTCCTTCATGCTTCGCACTAATATTGCCGCCGGGTCCAACGACCAGTTTATTAGAAACTGTCTTTCTTGCGTATTTGCAAAGCTCCTGCCGAATCTCCAATGCTCTCATCCCCTAAAAAGAATTTCAGAATTCCCAAGTTTTTTATTTGTACAATGGTCCAAAGTTCGAGCAAGCACGATAATCAGCAGCCTCTTTGTCGTTAGTTCCGAATAATCCCCATGCCCGTGGACGGAAAATAGCTTCTTCCGACACATTGTGCATATTGACCGGAATACGCAGCATCGAAGCGAGCGTAATCAACTCGGCTCCAATATGACCGAAGCTGATCGAGCCATGATTTGCTCCCCAGTTATCCATCACATCATAAACCGTGGTAAAAGCACCTTTGCCCGTCAGAATCGGAGCAAACCAAGTCGTTGGCCAGGTTGGGTCCGTCCGGTTGTCGAGCTTAGCATGAACGTCGCTAGGCAATTCAACCGAATAGCCTTCGGCGATTTGAAGAACCGGTCCAACTCCCTTAACGAAGTTGATCCGAGACATTGTCATTGGCATACCTCCGCGGGACAAGAAGTCGGAGGAGAATCCGCCTCCACGGAAATATTCAACGCCGGCTGGCCGCCAAGAGGTTGCTGCAAGGCAATCCGCTGCTTCCTTCTCGGTAATATCCCAGAAAGGCTTCATCGCAGGCTTGCCGTCAATTTGCTGCTCACCTGTGCCATCAAGTGTTGCTGAGCCCGAGTTCAACAAGTGCAAAATGCCATTAGCTGCGTGACCTTCAAGCTTATGCCCCGTTACGCGCTCCACCGAAGCCGGGCTCCAGTAAGTCCGCACATCGGCGAAAATTTGCGGAGTATTCGTCAGCAGGTAACCAAACAGCATCACGACACCATTCAAGCTGTCATTTTCCGTAGCTACGATAAATGGAGGACGTATTCCGTTCCAGTCAAACGATGAGTTCAAGATCGCTTCCATGAAATCTCCGTTCGGGAAATGATCCGTCCATTGCCGTTGTCCCTGGAAGCCGGACACAACCGCATTATGGCCCATCGCTTCTTCTCCAAATCCAAGCTCCGCGAGACGAGGGTTGCCGATCATCAAGTCACGGGCGATGATTGTCATTTTCACAACGGTCTCCCAATCCTGATCCTTCTTCTCGCGAGAGGTTTGAATCGCGGCCGGGTTATTGTCATGTCCTTCCACGCAGTTCTCTTTCACCCAAGACAGCGCTTTCTCAAATTCAGCAGGATCATAGATCTGCTCTTCGAAGCGGCGGACAAACTCGGACATATCGATATATTCCGTGCGCATACCAAGGTATTCCTGGAAAAAGGAATCGCTTACAATTGAGCCCGCAATACCCATGGACACCGAGCCCATTGATAGATAGGATTTGCCGCGCATATAGGCTACAGCAAGACCAGCTTTCGCAAACGACAACAATTTGCCTCTTACATCATCAGGAATAGTGGTATCTGTTGATTCCTGTACCTCTTCACCATATATACCAAACGCCGGAATCCCTTTCTGAGCATAACCCGCGAGTACGGCTGCCAGATAAACAGCGCCCGGGCGTTCGGTTCCGTTAAAGCCCCATACCGCATTCGGGATAGAAGCATTCATATCCATTGTTTCCGTACCATAACACCAGCATGGCGTTACCGTTATCGATACCCCAACATTCTCACGGGCAAATTGATTTGCACATGCAGCAGCTTCTGCCACACCGCCAATCGTCGATTCTGCAATGACACATTCAACCGGCTCACCATTCGGATAGCGCAAATGTTCTGAAATCAGATTAGCTACCGATCTTGCCATGTTCATCGTTTGTACTTCAAGCGATTCGCGAACTCCCTTGCGTCGTCCGTCTATCGTAGGCCGTATACCGATCTTAGGAAAACCATTCTGAAAGCGATAAGCGATGTCCGTCATAAATACCCCTCCAAATGAATGAATAGTGTATATAAAATGTTACCGATAACTCTAATTTAGCAAGACCTACTGTTGCTGTCAATCGTTTTCTCTTGTAAGATAAAAGCATGAATTGTCGATGAGGAGTAGTCGTGTATGGTTACAATCTATGATATTGCGGAGAAGGCCAATGTATCCGCAATGACCGTTTCTAGAGTTATCAATAACACAGGCAGAATAAGTGAAAAGACGAGGGCAAAAGTCAAAAAAGTGATGGAGGAATTGAACTACGTTCCTAACCAGATGGCCCGCAGCCTTGTGCTGCAGCAGACCCGAAGCTTATTCCTGCTTATTACCGATATTACGAACCCCTTCTATACAACGCTGTCGCGTGGCGCAGAAGATGCTGCAACTAAAAACGGCTATCGCCTGCTGTTTGGCAACAGTGATGAAAACCTCGATAAGGAAGCCGATTATATTAACACGATTCTGACGACTCGCGTGGACGGCGTGTTGATTGCCCCAGCGGGAGATCCGTCTCAGCCCCATCTCGAATCGTTGCAGCGGCATAACATTCCGTTTGTCCTGCTGGACCGGGAAGTACCGGGCGTGGAATGTGATATTGTGCTTGGAGATAGCAAGGAAGGCGCTAGGGGGTTAGTCAACCACCTTGTGCAGCAAGGGCATCAACGAATTGCAATCGTTAATGGTTCGGATACGATATCCAGTGCGAGGCTTCGACTAGAGGGCTACAAGGAAGCACTCATCTTGAATGGACTCACCTACGACGAGAAAATCGTATTCGAGACGAGCTACGGGCCTCGTAATGATCTGTCGGAGATGGAGGCTTGGCTGGATTCGCTTCAACCGCTCCCAACAGCGGTCGTTGCTGGCAATAATGTGCTGGCTATCGAGGTCATCCGCCTGCTGCGGAAGCGGAGTCTCCAAATTCCAGACGATATCTCGATCGTCTGCTTTGATGATTTTGGCCCCTACTCCGAAGTGGATCCGTTCATGACGGTTGCCGCGCAGCAAGCCTATCAATTCGGTTATCTTGGCATGCAGATGCTAATTGACCGTATTCAGAACAAAGAGGAAGCCGGTCCTTGGAAAAAAATCGTCCTGCCCGCGGAATTAATTATCCGCCGGTCCGTATCTCCTATCCAATAAATAAAAGGCTGAGCGTAAAATCGCTCAGCCTTTTATTTATTGTTCTTCCATATTTAACGGCAGAATAATCTCAATTGTTGTTCCTTCGTCAGGAACACTCGATATGTTCATCAGCCCGCGATGAGCTTCAATAATCCGGGAGCTGATCATCAGGCCTAGCCCTGTTCCCTTTTCCTTGGTCGTAATAAAGGGCTGACCAATCTGGCGGATAATCGTATCCGGAATCCCCATTCCCTCATCACGAATCGTAAGCCGTACCTTCTCTTGATCCGGTTCCATAGCCACTGAAATGGTAATTTGTCCACCTAACGGCATCGCTTCAATCGCATTTTTAATAATATTGATAAAGACCTGCTTCAACTGGTTCTCATCACAATAGATGGACGGAATACAGTTCTCGAACTCCGTACGGATCGATACGTTCATCAGGATGGCCTGCGTCTCGAGTATCGAGATTACCGCATGCAGAATATGATCCAGCCTTCGTGTACTAAATTTGGAGAAATGCGGCTTCGCAAGGGTCATAAACTCATTGACGATAAAATTAATCCGGTCAAGCTCGTTGGTCATAATGTCATAATAGAACGAGTTCCCCTCTGCTTTCGATTTGAGCAGCTGGGTAAAGCCTTTGAGTGCGGTTAACGGATTACGAATTTCATGAGCAACTCCTGCCGCCAGCTGTCCAATAACTGACAGCTTCTCGGAACGGACAAGCATCTCCTCTGAACGCTTACGATCCGTCAAATCCCGAATCACGGTCAAGATGACCATTTTTCCCCGATAATTATGAATCCGGATGCTCGACATCTCAACATCAATGGTCTGTCCATCCTTGCATAGCAGTTTATTCTCAATAAAAATCGTCGGATCATCGGTATGTATAACCTTGTTCAGGACATCCATAAGGTCACGGCTGTATGCCGGGTCTACATAATCGAGAATTGGTCTTCCAACCATCTCGGTATCATCTACTGCGCCAATCAGCTTCACAGCTAATTTGTTTGCATAGACAATCTCACCATTGTCGATTAAGACAATCGGCTCAGGAAGGAACTTGATAATCCGCTGATACATATTAGCGTTATCGCGAAGTGAACGCTCTTTTTGCTTCTTAACCGTAATATCCTGCACCGTGCCAAGCAGTGCCGATCTTCCTTGGAAAGAAATCAGGCAGGAGTTACCCTCGAGGTGAACAGGAGAGCCGTCCTTCTTCACCCCAGTAATATTAAAATGATAATAGATCTGCTTTTGCTCTATTAAAGTTTTCTCTGCATCACGCACAACTTTTTCCAGCTCGCCAGGCATCATCAACTGAGCCATATCAACCTGCAGCATCTCTTCATTCGTATACCCATAAAGGGCAGACAGATAAGGATTCGCATACAAAATACGGCCATCCTGCCCGACGAATACGCCCGCAAGCGCACTGTCGGCCAAATGACTATATAAACTTTCCGCTTCGAACAAGGACGCCTCCATCTTAATGCGGTCCGAAATATCTCGTTCGATGCCAACTAATCCAATCAGCTGCCCTTTTTCATCCTTTAGGGCGGTAATGGTAAGGCTAATATAAACCAATGTACCGTCCTTGCGCAGCTTGAACGTTTCCTGCTCTCTCAGAGATTCCCCTTGTTTCACCTTCTCGATCATTATTCTTCTTTCTTCTAGAAGATGTACCGGTGTAAAACAACAGGGCTTGCCAATGAGCTCTTCTCTAGACCAACCATGGAGCGCCTCGAACCCGGGATTTACGTCTAGAACGTTCTCATCCAAATCTATCACGACAATCCCGTCCGGGATATTCTTCCATATGGATTCCATAAAGGAATGCTTCATTATATGACCATGCTTGTCCATTCGAATATTTTCCACCTTTTCGAAGTCAAAGTGATCGCTTTTCAAACTATTCCACATCACGTCGTAATCCCCTGCTAAATAGAACGTTGAATTTACATTAATTTTGGGTTTATAGACCATTCATGTATAATGTGGCTATTATTCAGTCACCTGAGGAGAGCTTTGAGCACAATGGCAAACCGGAGAAGATGGAACATCGGTGTTCTTCTATTACTTATTATATTTGGATATGTACTCGTACAATTCTACTTGTCTACTGAAAGGATCAGAGGACTTGTAACCCCGCTTGAGGCAAGCGAAGAGGATCACACTAAGCTCCAGATTGCCCTTATTTCACAAGAGCTGGACAATCCATTCTGGCGATCTGTCGAGCAAGGTGCTTTAGAAGCAGCTACGAAGTTTGAGATGGAACTGCAATATATGGGGCCTTTCCGCATTAATGCAGAAGAACAGATGAAGCTATTGGAGAAAGCAATCGCGTCCAAGATGGATGCCATTATCCTCCAAGGCATCGGATCAGAGCAAGATAGGCTGTTAATTGAAAAAGCAAATACGCTTGGCATTCCCGTCATTACAGTAGATACCGATGAGCCAGGCAGTAAGCGACTTGCGTACGTCGGCACGAATAATACCTATGCCGGTCAAGAGATGGGTCGTCTCCTTGCAGGAGGTCGGGACAATCCCAGCGGGGTGATTGGCGTCTTGATCGGAAGCCAGGAAGCTGCCAATCAGCGGCTCCGTCTAGAAGGATTCAAGTCGGTTATCAAAATCTACCCAGGGCTGTCGATTGCCGAAGTGCGCTCATCGAATATTTCACGGCTTCAAGCTGCGCAGCAGGCCGAGCAAATGCTGAAGGAGCATCCGGAGATTACTTATATGGCTGGCTTCAGTTCTCTTGACGGGATCGGCATGGCAGAAGCTGTCGCCAGGATAAAGCCCGGAGGCGTGGAGATTTATGCTTTTGACGACTTGGAGGATACGCTCACCGCTATACACAATAAGCAGATCAAGTCCTCCATTGTACAGCAGCCTTCTCAAATGGGCTATGAAGCCATGTCTCTCTTAAATGATTATTTCCATGGACATACCGTAACTTCTGAGCAGTACACTCCTATTTCCGTCATTACAGGTAAGGAGGTGACTGCCCCATGACACTGCGCAAAAAGCTGCTGCTCTTTATTCCGCTTCTAGTCCTGCTTACGAACGGCGTTACTTTCTTCCTATTTGAAAGCACCAAAACCGTACAGCACAGCTATAACACGATGATGGACCGTATGCTGCTATATACCCAGTCAACGCAAACCGCCGATGATAATGTCCGGGCTTTGTACACCTATTTGCTGAATCCCGAAGAAAGCAGCCAATTGGCACTTCAGCAGCAGCAGGCTGTCCTTGCTCAAATCCAGTCGAGGCTGGCAAGTCAGCAAACCGAAACGGCTATAACAGGTGTGCTGCAAGGATATATTCATATGCTTGAAACGCTTGAGGAGCAAGAGCAGGCAGCACAGCAAAAAGCTGATACCAGTAAGTCTGAAGCACTAGCGGAATCACTGACTCATTACGAGGAGGCGGAGCAGACAAGCTCTTTTATCCGGGAGGAAGAACGCCGTCTCATTGATCTTGAACTTAGTGCTTATGAGCCGGTATACCGGAGCATTCAATTGGAAATCGTACGAATGGACTGGCTTGGGCCTACTGTGTTTATCATTAACACGCTGCTTAGTATAGTGCTTGCGCTATGGATTTCCAGAAGTATTACTGAGCCTGTAGACCGTCTTGTGCTTACTGCGCAGCATCTGTCCAAGGGACATCTGGATGCGGATTACCTTCCGGAGCAAACAGGCGACGAACTTGGGATCTTATCTGAAGCTTTCCGCCATATGATCAATGACCTGAAAGTGGCTGTCAGCCGAGATAAGGATCGTCTGGAATCAGAGCGCCTAGTCAAAGAGCTTGAGCTTCAGGCTTTGCAAAGCCAGATTAACCCGCATTTTTTATTTAATACCCTAAATGTACTATCCAAGCTGGCACTGCTTGAAGGAGCGGATCAGACAAGTGATCTGATTGTATCCATGTCCAAGCTGATTCGTTATAATCTGAGCCAGCTTGATCGTCCGGTTACACTTGGGGATGAGCTGCGGCATGTTCAGGAGTATTTTACGATACAACAAGCCCGCTTCCGCAATCGGGTAGAGATTCAGCAGCAAATTGATAAGTCCGTACTAGGACTGCTGATCCCGGCTCTAACGATTCAGCCGCTTATCGAGAATGCCTTTGTTCATGGTGTTGAACGGATGGAATCGGGTGGAGTGATAAAGCTGGTTATGGAACAAGCAGATGACGGTGTTCGAGTTAGGATAACCGATAATGGTATGGGGATGAGTGCCGCAGAGCGTGATGCTCTGCTTGCCCTTCATGAACCGCCTGTTCCCGCACCTGCAAAGAAAAATTCCATGGGCTTTGGCACACGAAATGTCATTAAGCGTCTGCGGTTATTTTATTGCAGTCAAGATATTGTCTATATAGAAAGTGAACCAGGACGAGGAACATCCGTTATTCTCCTCTTGCCTGCAACAGACAACCTAGAGCAGAAAGGAGAGTAGGTCTAGATGTATCGTCTATTGATCGCCGATGACGAAGCGCTTGAACGTGAAGGGCTCGAGCATCTGATTCACCGTATGCTGCCAGACAAGTTCCAAATTGCCCATGCCGACAATGGCCGAAGAGCGATTGAACAAGCAGAAGAATTCCGCCCGCATATCGTCATGATGGATATTAATATGCCCGGAATCCAAGGTCTGCAGGCCATTCGTGAAATCAAATCCATACTGCCCGACACCAAATTTATATTAGTGACCGCATATGATTTTTTTGCCTATGCCAAAGAAGCGGTCTCGCTTGGGGTGAAGGAATACATCGTGAAGCCTGCTGGCCGGAATCAAATCGCCTCTATTTTAACCCAGCTCATCGATGAACTGGAGCGCGAAAAAGGCAAGCGTATCGAGGAGCTTCACCTAAGGGATAAAGTATCGCAGCTGCTGCCGCTGGTGGAAAATGAACTATCCCTCTTGTTTATGGTAGATCAAGTGATGAATACGGATGAAGAGAACTTATCCGATTGGCTGGACTTCCCTTTAGACAAGGGCTGTGCGGTAGTCGTCGCCTTTCCTAGGCAGATCTACACCCTAGATAAGAAAAAGTTGTACGAGACATTCCGCAGCTATGCGAAGACTTATGGAATCACCTGTATTGTCAGTTCATTAATCGACTTACATATGGCTATTTTCATCCGAAATCATACCCAGGAATCAAGCCTTGTCTGGAAACAAAGCATTAAGCAGTTTGGTGAGAAACTCAGCGGTCTGGCCGAACGGCAATTCCAGCTGACCATAACCGTTGGCATCGGTTCTATGCAGACAGGAGCTGATGGCTGGCGCAAATCATACTTCGAAGCCGTATTTGCTTCGGACGATGATAGACATTCAGGTAAGGTCATTGATTTCGAGGAGGTTCTGAAGGAGGGTTCTTCACCAGCTAACGATGGGACTCTTCGCGCCCCCGCTCCTGAGGACAACTCGGATGAGCATCGATCGTATGTGATCTCGGCCCTTCAGCGGATTCGGGAGCAGCGTGAGCAACAGACAATTAATGTGATCGATAAAGCCAAACAATATATCGAGCAGCATTTTACCGAGGAACTGTCACTTGAGGATACCGCCGAATATGTTCACCTCAACCCTCATTATTTCAGTAAGGTGTTCAAGCAGCAGGTCGGGGCAACGTTTATTGATTATTTGACCGGACTACGAATTGATAAGGCTAAGCAGTTGATTGTATCGGCAGACGAGCTCGCCTTAAAAGAAGTATGCTTCGAGGTTGGTTATAAGGATCCGAATTACTTCAGCAGAGTGTTCAAGCGTGTGACTGGAGTCACTCCAACGGAATACCGCAGTCAAGCAAAAGGATAAGGATATACAGGGAGTTCATGCCAATGGTGCATGGACTTTTTTGTTGGGCAAACTAATAAAATGCTACTCGTTCTTAGCTGCTCGATTCAAGGCTGGGATTGCCGCTTATTCGATGCTGAAACATCACAAATATGTGCTGTCGAATGCCCCCTAAAGCCTGCAGATCCGGTGTTATAATGAGGTTCGTTCATAAAAACATAACATCCATTTATTCAAATTGTCTTGGAAGGGGAATAAATAAAGTGAGCAACCTAAACACTAACCTCTCTGCAAATGCCGGCGGCAAAAGCATGAAGTTTGTTACGCTCGTTTCGATGATTGCCGCTCTCGGCGGATTATTATTTGGCTTCGATACTGCAGTTGTGTCGGGGGCAATTGGATTTATGCAAGACCGTTTCGACTTGAATGAGGTCGCAGTCGGCTGGGCCGTATCCTCACTTATTATCGGTTGTATCGTTGGCGCTGGCTTCTCTGGCGTACTGAGTGACCGTTTTGGCCGTAAAAAAGTACTTATCGTCGCAGCTGCCCTATTCGTTATCGGTTCGATCGGCTCTGCGATTCCGGATACGTTCTCGATGTATATTATCGCTCGTATGATTGGCGGTCTAGGTATCGGGATCACGTCTACCCTTTGTCCGCTGTACAATGCTGAGATTGCACCTGCAAAATACCGCGGTCGTCTCGTTGCCTTAAATCAATTCGCTACCGTAACGGGTATCTTCCTTGTGTACTTCGTGAACTCCGGTATTGCCGGCTATGGCGATGATGCTTGGGATATTGCGAATGCATGGCGCTGGATGTTTGGTGTTGGCGTTATTCCAGGCGTTATCTTCTTCATTCTGTTGTTCCTTGTACCTGAGAGCCCAAGATGGTTGATCAAGCAAGGCAAATCGGAACAAGCGTTAAACATCCTGCTTCGAATTCACGGCGAGGATGACGCGAAGCAAGAAGTGCTGGATATTAAAGCATCCTTCGCAGATGAAAAAGGCAGCAAGCTCAAAGATATTTTCCGCCCGGGTGTTCGCCTGGCGCTGATCGTTGGTGTTGTGCTTGCTGTTCTTCAACAAGTTACAGGTATCAATGCGGTCATGTATTACGCACCTGAGATTTTCAAATCGATGGGCTCTGGTACAGATTCGTCCCTTGTCCAAACGATTCTTATTGGTCTTGTTAACTTCTTGTTCACGATCCTCGCGATCTGGCTGATTGATAAAGTTGGCCGTAAAGTATTGCTGCTTGTTGGTTCGTCCGTGATGACCATCTGTCTGGCGGTTATCGGTATTGCCTTCCATACGGGCCATACAACAGGCTCGCTTGTCCTTATCTTCATTCTGATCTATGTTGCGGCGTTTGCTGTATCACTTGGACCAGTCGTATGGGTTGTCTTGAGTGAGATCTTCCCTAACCGTGTCCGTGGTAAGGCAACAGCAATCGCGTCCATGGCACTGTGGATTGCCGACTATGTCGTATCACAATCGTTCCCGCCAATGCTGGACTCCGCAGGTCCTGCGATCACGTTCTGGATCTTTGGCGCGATGTCGCTGGTTACGTTCTTGTTTACGATGCGTGTCGTTCCGGAGACAAAAGGTAAGTCGTTGGAGGAAATCGAAGCGTCCTGGAACGGGAAGTAAAAGAAATAAAAGGGGCATCCGTTCATTCGGACGGGGTATCTCCTTCCGGTCGCTGTTGCCATCACATTGCTTGAACAATATTCAAAGGTTGCAATGTGCCGGCAAAGGCGAACGCTTCGCTCCTTCACGAGATACCCCTTTCCTCAACACGATTACCTTTTTAATTATATAAGCAGAAAAGCAGGGAGGATGATTTCCGCCCTGCTCTTTTTTATGTTCAAAAAAGTTAATTCCAAACGGAGCATTTCGAATGATTCTGTAGAAGCGCCAGCGTTCGCTTTTGCTCTGGGATTCCTACCTAATTAAATAAATTCAAAGGAACCCCAGAGCAATGGCGATCGGAAGAACATTCGAATGCGCAGTTTCGCAATTAACTCTCCCAGGCAATGCCTTCTTTATCTTGGTCCCAGCTACCGACATGAAGATGCTTTCCGGTATAATAAATATCCTCTCCTGAGAAAAAAACGACCAAAGGCGCCAATGGATTGCCGATGGACACCTGTAACTCTTGCGATATTCTCTCGGCGGCTTCAACCATAGATAACTGGACCACCGAGATTTTCATATCAGGATTTGATTCAAGGTGACCTCTTATGTAATCAGCTATTACATCACTGTATTTTTCTTTATCGCCTTGCATGAGGAGCTCAAAGCTGTTCTCAATAACACGGACTTCAATATCAGGTACCGGTTGATTCTGCCATGAGGCAAACTGCTTCAGTCTGTTCATGGTGCCTTCCACAGTGGCAGAATTCGTAAATAGCAGAATTTGCGGCTGCGTTATTTTACATAGAAGGCTGAAAAAGGGCTCGTCAATTTTAATGATGGGAATAGAAGTCTGAAGATGTTCCTCCTCGAGGAGCGCGATATAGTTTGTGCATGTAATAAGAATCGCGTCTACACCAGACTTAGCCATCCATTCGATCTGTTCAATGACTTTATGCTTGGCTTTCTCCAGATCAAAGTCCTTATCATTCGATATCCTATTCATTAGACCAGGGTCAACAAAGTGAATCAGCTCTACCTTTGAGAAAGCGGCCTGCTCGATATAGGCAATGTTGGAATGATGCGCATGCAAACAGCCTAACCTCATCTCGTTCACCCTCCTGCTTCATCTACGACTTAATAATTATCATGCATGATAATTATAAAAAGGCACCCTCAAATAATCAGGTGCCCTTGCTTATTAAATACGAATATCCGCTGCTTTCATCTCCCAAACATGCATATTGGAGACGACCACTTCACYGCTGCTCGAACGCAGCGCAATGCCATTGCTGTCTTCCAAGGAAGGATAAACTCTAGCTGTGAGGCAGGTTTCGTCATTCACAAACACTTCGATAATCGATTGATCTGCGAAGATTCGCAGCTTGATAAGTTCAGCACCATCTGCAGACGGTAGTTCTCCTTTTACAGGGGACTTATGTACGTTAAGGTACAAGCTTGAATGGGTGCGGTCGATCGTGATAGCATTCGAAGCCACATCCAGATGGATATCCGTGTGCTCTTGTCCACATGTCGAGGCGAAAACGGATAGAGTCAATGTGTTTTTCTCCAGCGTCCGTCGATCGATCTCTAGTAAGCACTCAAAGGATGTGGAGTGTAATCCTGTACTTAGGTGACCGACACGAATATCGTTAAAGCTCCTGTTCTCGCCTCTTAGCTCCGCAAGCTCTGGTACAGGCACCATAGAGAGAACACCGTTTGGCTTCAGCTCCACAATACGTGGCAGCGCCAATGCTCCGGCCCATTTCAAATCAGCAGGGAAATCTTCACCTCGATTACCTTCCGGGACCCATCCCAGCAGAACACTGCGCCCTTGCTCATCAACAAATCCGGTTGAGGCATAAAAGCCGTCCCAGCCGCCATGGTCAACTGTGCCATGCTTCTGAATATCCGTTAGACGATCACCGCTAATCTTCCCGGAAATATATCGTACCTGACTGCTTGGAGAATAGAACAACACCACTCTGTCATCAAAACGGAAAAGATGCGGACATTCCCAAATCCCTTCATCCCCTTGATGCAGTAATCCCTTGAAGCTCCAGTTCTCCAAATCGTCAGAATGATAGATCATAGCACAGCCCTTCTCCTCAAAGGTGCCACCGAGAATCATACGCCATCCATCCTGCTCCTTCCATACGTATGGATCTCTCCAATCCTTAATTTGAAGCCCCCCATGCAGATCCGAGGTAAGAAYTGGATTTATGTCGGGCTTATGCCAAGTCCGCATATCCGTGCCCTTGGCCATCCACTGCTCGGCACCATGCGTCGGATTTCTATCACCTTCACCAATACTCGTATAGAACAACGCCACCTCATCACCATTTACAACAGCGCAGCCGGAGTAACAATGAGATTCTCCAAGCTCGTAAGAAGGAGCTAGTGCAGGCGCTAGATGAGTCCAGTTCACCAAATCAAGACTTACTGCATGCCCCCAGTGAATGTCTCCCCACTCCGGCTTCGAAGGATTATGCTGGTAAAACAAATGATACTCGCCGTTCAACTGAAAAGGGCCGTTCGGGTCATTCATCCAATTATGCGGTGCCGTAAAATGATACCTTGGTCTGTAACGATCCATGTTCATCTCTCCTGTCTGGATTGACTGTCCACTTCATATGTTGCTGAAACATTTCGTTTACATACCCAATATATACGACATATTAAATATGTCAATTGTTAGCTAATCATAATTATTTACCCGCCCATGTTGCTCTCGTATAGCCGATTCTCAGTCCTGCTCTTTCCATATTGTTTTGACTAGTAGAAGCATAAGAGGCCTGTCCAACAACCAGCTCGCAGCCGGCAAGAGCCGCCTCATAAATTCGTTGATTCAAAAATGCCGTTTGTAAGCCGCGTCTTCTAAATTCCGGGATTGTAGCCGCAAAAGTGAGGGACGCCATATTGTTATTGATATACATAACAGCAACACCGGCAGGCTGATCATCCACATACCCAATGAAGAAGCGCCATCCTGAACGGTTATACAATACTCGATTGTTGTCAGCTACATGGCCTGCTCCATCCACGTTTAGTCCGGTTCCCAGACAATGTAGTCTTCCATAAAGCTCGAACTCACCCTTGTTTAATTCACGAACCGTAATCCCGCTTGGATAAGAAGGCTTTTCCACACTTGGAACGCCATAAAGTGTTGTATGAAAACCAACTTGATGAAAACCGCGACCGGTTAAACAGCTGAACAATTCTCCATTTGCCTTACTTGGAATAATCTCAAATTGAAACGGGCGGCTTCGCTCACGATAGAATTGAATCATTTCATCGATGAGTCCAATCTCCCCTGCACCGATTCCTTTTACTGTATTAAAACTGCCCCACGGCATTTCTTTCACATAATAAGCTGTAGCCCCGCCAAAAGGCTGAACAAGAGCCCCCATTGGATTGCCTTCCCGCTCCTTAATGGCAAGCACCCTAGAGGTCATATAGTCAACCTCAGACTGCTCCAAACGTTCAGCCAAATCTTTTGTTACGACAGGAAAATGCAATAACGATCACTCCTTATTAAAAATTCATTTCATACACGGCTATATTCTATACAGCCCACAATTTTCCTGTTTATTACATAAAACGGCCGTGCAGAGTGAATGTCATCTGCACGGCCGTTTATTATTTTTTTCTGTTGAGGTAAGGGGTATCTCCTGAGGAGTGGAACGTTCGCCTTTGCCATTGTGAATATACCTTATAAAAATTGATTTAGTTTTCACTATGGCAACAGCGACCGAAGGAGATACTCCCGTCCTTCCGATACCCACGAAGCCTTAAGGTTTTATAGCGTCGTAATACTTCGTTTGCATTTCATTTGCTGCAGCGTCGAGCTGGCCTTGAAGGTCGGTACCCTTCTTCGAGAATACTTCTTGCAGCACGTTCGTCATAGAGCCGTAGTATTCTTGCGTGTTGTATTGAGCTTCAGGTTTGCCGTCCAGCAGAGCATTAGATTCTGCGTTGTATTTGTATACGTTATCGTATTTGTCGAAGATCGCTTGTGCACGTTTGCCATACTCCGATTCTGGGCTGAAGTAGTTAATGTGCGGCGGGATAAAGAATTTACCTTCTGTTTGACGCGCTTGAATGTCTTTTTCAAGCGATGCCAGGTAATCGTCAGTGAAGTAGTCGAATGTGATGTAACGGAATGCCATTTCTTGCTCATCTTTTGTTGCGTTCGGGTTGATTACCAGGTAATCGCCGCCGAGTACGCCTGTATGTTTGCCGCCTTTTTCAGCAGCAGGCATTGGGTACGTCAGAACGTCTTCAATTTTCATGCCGCCTTGGTTAAGTGCTTGCTCAAGTACGCCTTCAGCACCAGCGATAACCATTGCTGTACGTCCTTGACCAAATGCACCTACTGCATCACCCCAGCCAAGTGCCCAGTCTTTCGGAATAACGTCTGCATCCCATCTCAGCTTGTTATAGAAATCAAGTGCTTTAGCGCCTGCAGCAGAGTTGAATGCTGAAGTTACTTTGCCATCAGCGATCGTTTGGATCTCGCCGCCAGCTTCGAACAAGAAGTTCGTCCAGTTCCATCCAGCTTCATTACCTTTACCCATTGGAGCGACACCAGCGATGCCTTTTTTCGAATCAGCTACGCCTTTCGCTGTGTTCAGCATATCGTCCCAAGTCCAGTCGTACGAAGGAACCGCTACGCCTTTATCATCGAGCATTTTTTTGTTCAAGACAGTTGTTGTTACATAACCTTTTTGAGCAACACCGTACACTTTACCGTCAATGATGAATTGGTTTTGGAGGACAGGGTTGATTTGATCTTTGAACTCGTAGCTATTGTACAGATCTGTAATATCAGCTGCCCAGCCTTTTTCTACGAGGAATTTCGCTTCTGTTGCATAAGTGTTGAAGAAAGTTGGAGCTTCGTTCGCTGCCATTTTGATACCAATCTCATTTGGTGCATAATGCCAGTCGCTCTTCACGATCTCAACGTTAGGATATACTTTGTTGAAGCGAGCGATCTTGTCATCTTCGAGCTTACGATTTTCCACTTGGTCAGGAAGAGGATAATAAATGCTGATCTTAACTTTCTTTTGTGTAATATCTTCTGTAGCTGCAGGCGTATCTGTTGCTGTATTTGTGCTAGCACTTGCATTACTCTCCGCAGGCTTCTGGTTGCCGTTGTTCGAGCCGTTGTTATTGTTGCTGCCGCAAGCGGCAAGCATCGAACAAAGTAATACAACACTTGCTCCCATAGCAAAGTTCTTTCTCATTGAAACTCCCCTTCTCGACTTAATTTATTTGCTGCTCCCTCATCATAGTTGAGAGTCGAGGGAGCCTGCGAGGTGTATTCCTATTCCGATCATGTGCATGATTACGATTTGAATACTATCCTTTGACACCACCAAGATGAAGTCCCCGCATGATATACTTCTGGAAAACAAGGAACACAACAATTGGCGGGATCATCACCATCGTTAATATCGCAAAGCGAATATTAAGCGCTAGTCCCTTAGCATTGATGACATATTTGTAGATCGCTGTAGCCAGCGGGTAATGGCTGTCATTGTGCATAATGAGCGATGGCCAGAACCAATCATTCCAGGATGATGAGAAAATAAAGATAGCGAGCGTTGAGAAAATCGGTACGGAAAGCGGAAATGCGATTTGAATGAAACTTCTCCAGTCCGATGCACCGTCAATACGCGCTGCTTCGAATATTTCATAGTGAATATCATCGAAGAAATTTTTTAACAGCAATAGGAAGAAGGCATTGGCACCCGCCGGCAGCCAGAAGGCGGCAAACGAGTTCATAAGACCCAGATCCTTCAGGTTCACAAAATTTGGAATGATATAAGTCGTTGGCGGAATAAACAAGGTCATCATGAAGAAGAAATAAATTCCTCTCCGGTACGGCACATTGAGCTTAGATAAGCTGAATGAAGCAAGTCCAAGTACAACGACCGTAATAACAAGATTCCCCCCGAAAATATAAAGCGTATTTCTTAGAAACTCCGGCAGATCGATAAAATTCCAGCCCTTGTCAAAGTTATCGAAATGCCATACATTTGGCAGAAACTTCGGCGGGAAGGAGTTAACCTCCACATTTGTTTTCAATCCATTAAACAATGTCGTAAGAATCGGATAAATCATGGAGCAAGACATAATAATGAGCACGAGCACCATGATCGAATAGCCTGCTAATATAGGCTTCTTCTTAAGGTCAAACGAAGAGAGAATCCCTCTATCCATCTGTTTCATCGAACATCTCCCTCCTTGCCTTGAAGCCTATATTGAATGATGGCGAGTAAGCCCAAAACGATAAACATAAGAACGCCAAGTGCTGATGCAACCCCGTAATTTTGCTGGTTAAATGCGTATTTCACAATAAGCAGGGCATACGTCAAAGTCGTATTATTAGGACCCCCGTCAAGCATAGCCAGCTGTGATTGATAACCTTGCGAGGTACCGATCAGCTGCAGAATAAGCAGCAAGATAAGCAGTCCCTTAATGGAAGGCAAAGTAATGTAACGGATCCGGTTCCAAACCCCTGCCCCATCAATCTCTGCCGCCTCATACCAGTCCCGTGGAATACTGAGGACAGCCGCTAAGTAAATCAACATAGCTGAACCAAATTGCTGCCAAGATTCCATAATAACAAGTGAAATCATCGACCAGCTTTTATCCGTCATGAAGGCAATCGGCTCACTGCCAAACCACCCTGTAATAACACCGTTAATTGGCCCAACCGGATCATAGAACCAACGCCATAATCCGTACAGGACAACGACCGGAATAATATTCGGCAAATAAGCAGCCACACGGACAACACCTTGGAAGCGGC
This sequence comes from Paenibacillus sp. YAF4_2, assembly GCF_052113225.1. Taxonomy (NCBI): domain Bacteria; kingdom Bacillati; phylum Bacillota; class Bacilli; order Caryophanales; family Paenibacillaceae; genus Paenibacillus; species Paenibacillus sp. YAF4_2. The sequence continues at coordinate 296,041 of NZ_JBFRCT010000006.1, read as the reverse complement.
GAATCTCCGAGATCGCAATGGCGAATATAATCGGAATCCAGAAGCCAATAACAAGACATAGGAACATATAATAAACGGTGTTCTTCACAGCCGTCCATGCATCCTCATCGTGAAGCGCCACTTTGTAGTTGTCAAACCCAACAAAGCTGTTCCCTTTTACAAAATCAATGTGGTAGAAGCTGTACACGAATCCTTTGATAATCGGGACCCATAGAAACAAAATAAAAATGATAAAAGCCGGAAGCAGGAATAATAGTCCCCAGAAATGCTTCCTTAAAAATACGGCAAATCGGCCTTTACGCTCGAGAGGCGCGTTTGCGGCAGCGTGCTGCTCCATTATGTCTCCCTCTTTTCTTTAACGATCCTCATATCTTATTGTAAAAAAAGGGCCCCCTCGAGGTAATGTGCATATCCAAGGCAATGATGAGTAATTCTACTTCTTTAGCTCACTTGGGCTCATGCCGTAATACTTTTTGAAAATTTTGCTAAAATGTTCCGGTGATTCATAACCAACCTTCTCCGAAATCTCATAACGCCTCATATCCGTATTAAGAAGAAGCCGCTTGCTCTCTTCCATCCGCAGCTTCACCACATATTCCCACAAGTTATAGCCGGTCTCTTTCTTGAAGAGGTAGCTCAAGTAATTGGGGCTGACATGATTGTTCTGGGCAACCTCATGGAGGGTTAAACCCTTTTGCGCATAATTGGCGTTAATGTACTCCATCGCTTTCTCGACGATTAAGCTGGTTTGAGCCGTGAACTCCTCTTCCGTCGGACGCTGTGAATACTGATTCCAGTTGAAATCCCCGTAATAAAACACATAATGGTCCTTATGCCGTTCGTTACAGCTAAGGGCTTTAATTACTTGGTCATGAAGGACATCAATAAACTCGATACCTTTCAGAATCTGGCTGATGCCAATTACACTCGTCATATCTAAATATTTCTGAATGTTAAAATGAAAGCTGCGTCCAATCATATCCAGTTCGTTCATAAGGCCAGATGAGGCTGTTTCCCCATATTGAAATTCATTCCATTGCAAAATAATATTGAGGTCCCGCTCCGAGGCATAAAAGGCCGTTCGATTCCAATGCTCGTCGAACAGCTCATTGACGATATTAAGCGCCGCATACCGAAGCAGCTTCTCATCGGTCTTCGACAATTGGCGGTTACGATCCGATAGATTCAACCGGATGCGGATCATCGAGAAATAAGGCCCCTCCAGCATGATGCCATGCTTCTCTTTCAGAATCTGGGCAATATCCTGTACTTTCAGCGAAGGCTGGTCGCTCACCAGCTGATTCAGCCATTCCACAGACTGCGGATTAAGCTCATCCATATGGAAATGCTCCTGCATACCTGCAAGCAGCTCATCTTGTTCCGTTGGCTCAGGCTTACGCAGCTTCAGCAGCACATTACGAACGGAATCCAGAAACTGCTCGTTGTTAAGTGGTTTGATCAAATAATCTTTTGCCCCAAGTCGTATCGCCATTTGGGCATATTGGAATGTCTCATGTGCGGAGATGATAATCGTCTGCACCCAAGGCTTGATTAATTTTGCCTGCTGCATAAGCTCGATCCCGTTCATAGAACCCATCTGAATATCCGTAATAAGCAGATCAATATCATCGGTCCGCAGGACATCTAGCGCCTCATAACCGTTATTTGCCATATGAATAGCCGAAATATCGATACCTGAAGAAGTCAGTACGCTGCTTAATCCTTTACAAATAAGTGGTTCGTCGTCTACGACCAGTATGTTATACATCGCCCTGTTCCTTCCTTTCATCAGCTGATGGAAGCACGATCGTTACAATGGTTCCGCCGCCGTTTCTTTTCTTATATTGAATCCCATAGATATTGCCAAAATGAAGCTGAAGCCTCTGATGAATATTTTTAATGCCGTAACCAAAAGTCGGATTAGCCGTTGGCTCATTTAATAGAGACTCAATCGCTTTATAGTCAACATCTTTAAAGCCGTTATCCTCAACCCGAATAAGCAGCTTATCCCCTTCATACTCTGCCGTAATATGAATTTCGCCGTCTTCTCCCATATTTTTGACTCCATGGATCATCGCGTTTTCAATTAACGGCTGAAGAGTTACTTTCGGAATGAGATGGTTCATCATTGTGTCTGGAACCGACCAGATGACCTGGAAATCATAATCATAACGCTTCTGCTGAAGCTTCACATAAGCGGCCGCATGCTCCAGCTCTTCTGCGAGCGTAATCAATTCCCGTCCGCGGCTTAAGCTGATCTTCATCAGCTTCGACAGCTCCTTAATCATTTCGGCGGATTCAGAATTACCCTCCAGCGAGCTTTTCCAATAGATACTTTCAAGCGTGTTATAGAGAAGATGCGGATTAATTTGCTGATACAAAATTTGCAGCTGGCTCTCCCGCTGCTTAATCTCCATCTGATATTTGTCATGGATAAGTCCATTTAACCGGCGGGCCATATCATAAAGAGCTCCAATCAATACCCCCACCTCGTCATTTCTGCCTTTGCCAGGCGTCTCTGGCACTCGCTTGCCAGGCTCATAACTGCGGACAAATGTAGCTAGTCTCTGCAAAGGTGTCATTAGGGAACGCCAGAAATAGAAGATGACTATACAACCAAATAAAATGTAAGCAACCGATATTAGCTGAATGACCCGCTTCACTTCATTTTGCTGCTGAAGGAGCGACTTAATCGGTATTTTGTAGGTCAGGCGCTGCTGCAGGAGCTCATTATCACTCGCCATGTAGATGTATTCCGAATTTATAATAGGCTTATCGAGGTTGACCGGCTGATTGCCGGAAGCGGTTGCAGGAAGTTCTACCTTAGTGCCCATCGTCTTTGGATTCGTAGAGGCTAATATGTAGTTCTGCTGATCTGTAAAATAGATTTCGCCCCCTGGAAGAGAGACGGATCGCATCGATTCTTCCAGCTTCTTATCCATGTTTGTTGCAATCAGTACACCTATTACACTATGTCCTTGATTAACCGTATTAACGGCGCGGATATAGGCGAGTGTCCGCTTTTTGACTAGCATATCGTTATTCTCAATAATCTCCATAAAGCCTAAGCCCTTAAGAGAAACAGCCGTATCAAACCACTTCGGCTTATTCGCATCGGTGAAGAAATAGACACCACTTTGAATCATTTGCACTTTAGGTGCGAAAAAATATTCATTATGAGGATCATAAATATACAGGCTGTAATAGACAGCCTCCCCGCCATTTAAAGCAGTTGAGTAACCAGCAAGCAAAGCGTCCATTTTCTCGTATTTTCTGACGCGTTCAATGACCGTTTCATCGTCCTTTGGTACTAGCTGTTGAGCAATCGGGTTCTGGATAATCGTCGTTGTAATCTTATTGACGGTATCAATATCCCTGTCGATCAGCGTATGGTTCTGTTTGTTAAGCTCAGCATAAGCATTCGTGACATGCCTCTTTAATATTTGTTCGGCCTCTGAATTGCCATAGCTGTGTAGAATAAATATCGGGCTGACCATAAGCAGGAATAATAAGAGTAGCTGCTGCTTTACACTTAACTTGGTCATTGGATTAGAAAAGCCCATTCTCATGATGATGCACCCCCAGCTTCCTTCCTTAAATATAGCAAATATGGCTCCGTGCAGTATGGCTATTCTTATTTATTTTATAGGTAATTCCACGCACTTCATAGTTGAAAGAGTAGTAGAATCGATCGATTTTCACCTCAAACAAAAGGAAAATATTGACTGAAGAGGGGGCAAGGAGCATAATAGCTGTGTTGTGCAATAAATTTCCAGAGCTAGTGCTTACGAAGTAAGAATTGCTTCACAATTCTTTGGAGGAGTGAGAGCCCATGTCGAACAAAGTGCTGATTGTGACTGGCGATGCCGCGGAAGTTTTAGAAGTGTATTATCCTTATTACCGATTACTAGAGGAAGGCTACGAGGCTGTCATTGCTTCTCCGAAACAGAAAACGTTACATACGGTTTGCCATGATTTTATTGACGGCTGGGATACGTATACGGAAAAGCCAGCGCATCAACTGCAATCCCATATCGGATTCGCTGATGTAGATCCATCCGAATTCGCTGCCATTATCATCCCTGGCGGCAGAGCACCGGAATATATTCGAGGCGATGCCGAGCTGCCGCGTATTCTGCAGCATTTCATTGATGCTGATAAGCCGATTGGTGCGATCTGCCACGGTGCACAAGTATTCCTCGCACTTCCTGATTACAGCTATTTTAATGGTCGTACGATGACTTCCTACCATGCATCCCGCCTCGAAGTGGAGCGTCTTGGTGCCTGTTATGCGTCAGAAACGCTTCATGTAGACGGTAAGCTAGTGACGGGTCATGCTTGGCCGGATCTGCCGGGCTTTATGCGTGAGTTCCTGAAGCTTGTCCGGGAGGACGCTGCCAAGGCAGCAGGTGCAGAAGCGCTTACCTCATAAATTTATAATCATATACCGCGCAAGCGGCAGCATTGGCTTTACGCCATTAGCTGCCGCTTTTTTAATCGAAAAATCATGTGTGAGGAAACAAATTCTGCTGATTGCTTTCCCTGAACTGATTGGGAGATAGTCCAGTGACTCTGCGGAATATAATCGAGAAATAATTCGGATTTTCGTAGCCTAGAAGCTTAGCGACCTCCCAGACCTTCATTTCTGTAGATACAAGCAGTCTGGTCGCCTCTCCGATCCGCCGATGAATGGCATAGTTGATCGGGGAAATCTGATAATAATCCTTGAATACATGAGAGACATAATAAGGGTTAACGTGGAATTGCAGACCCAAATCCTTCAAGCTAATATTTTGCTTAAAATTTCGGTCGATATAATCCTTAATTAGCTCGGCAAGACCAGCATTGGACTCCTGCTCTTTAATATTTTGCTGATTCCGGACCGCTCTTCGAAGCAGTAATATGATGGAATTGATCAAATAACGGCTAATCCTGTCATATCCCTCCTCCTTGATAGCCGATTCATCAACTATCATTTTCATCAAAGCTGCTATCTCCGAAAACACGCGGCTGGACCGAATAACGGGCTCTACATCCGGAGGGATGACCCAATCCTCCGCCGGACTTGCCGAAGGCAGCGTAAAGCCGCAGTAATAGGTGATAAGCAGATTATCGCTCGACGATTGCTCTTCGTGCAGCACGCCTTTGTTATAAACCAAAATATCTCCTCCGCTTACGCTGAAGGATTGTCCTCCAATCGTAAAGGTTCCCTCCCCATCGCAAATGACAATAATTTCATGCAAATCATCATGCTTATGACTCGGGAAATTCCAGTTTGGCGTATCACTTACTTTTCCCGCATACAACAAGTGACTTTGTATTTCCTCTCCGGCAGCAGAAGCTGTCATATCCTACTCCCTCATTTCCAAAAAAACCTCAATATCTATTATGGCTTATCATACACGAAAATGCCCAAAAAGCAGCATTCCTTTTCACAGATACAGCAAGATATATCACATTGCAGGAATATACGGCAAGATGCTTAATTGCCGCTAAATGAGCCTTCCATTAAGCTTTTACAGTAGGAGAGCAAGTCGAAGAGGTGAACGTATGTACGAGATAGAATGCTGGAAGCAGAACGGTTTTGTCATATTTCCAAGAGCAGTGACGCACTTTTACGCGCTGCGTTACCTTTTATGGATGAAGGAACTGCCTGTTGACCAACCTTACAACATCCATCATCAATATTTATGGGATATCCGAATGCATGAGCCCGTCTACCAGGCTTTTAGTGATGTTCTGGGCACAAACGCACTTTGGGCACATGTCTGCCCGGGAGAACCTACTCCTGTTAAAGGCGCAATTTGTTTGCAGCACACCGTTCCGATTCCGGTAGACAAATGGTGCATTGCTCATATCGGCGATTTATTTATATATAACACGGAAGTTTGCAGCATTGATCTGGATACCCTGCCGGATTACAGCTGGCTTCCGATCACTTACTTCCCGGCAGCACCCGATAATCCGCACTTGTTGAAAGAAAGGCTGCGCAGCTGGGACGCTAGTCCAGGTCACACTTACCTATCGACAAGAGGCTGTAAACTTCTTGGCTCTGAACGCTGGTAGGAGCAATAAATCTGGAGGATACTGAACATGAAAAAAGAAAACCTGCTTATATTTTCATTTACCTTATTAGCTTTTATTCTGGGGACAACCGAATACGTCATCGTTGGCCTGTTGACCCCTATTGCTGATAGTCTAGGCGTATCTGTTGCGCAAACCGGCATTATGGTCTCGGGCTTTGCGATTGCTTATGCGGCTGGAACACCTTTTGTTATGATGGCTGCCGGTTATTTCACGAAACGCCGTGCTCTGCTCATTGGAGCCTCGCTTGTTGTTTTGTTCACGATAGGGAGCGCGTTGTCCTTTTCTTATCCTGTCCTGTTTCTGACAAGGATGGCAACAGCCATTTTTTGCGGCTTAAGCGTATCTCTTGCCGTATCAATAAGTACAGATTACGTTTCTCCTGAGCGAAGAGGTCAGGCGCTTTCCTACATCATAGGCGGGTTTACCATCGCCAACGTACTAGGCGTTCCGATCGGAACCTTCGTAGGCCTGCACTTTGATTGGCCTGCAGCCTTCTGGCTGGTCGCGATTTGCGGGATCTTAAGCTTACTGCTTCTTTACAAAATCGTACCAAGAAATCTGCCTGCCATACAAAGCTCAATGAAGGACCAGTTTCGACTCATGTCGAACCCGCGAGTGCTGCTTGCTTTTCTTATCCCGATCATCGGAATTGCAGCCATATTCGTCATTTACACCTATATTAATCCGCTTATGCTGGATGTCATGCATATTCCGGAAGGACGCACCAGCACAATCCTGCTTGTCTATGGAGCCGTAACCATCATAAGCAATTTGCTGGGCGGTAAGATCGCAACCGGAACGTATATGGCGAAGCTGAAAAAGCTGTTTCTAATCCATGCAGCTGTCTATCTTCTATTTGGCTTCACTGTACAATTCACATGGCCTGGCGTCATCAGCTTGATGGCTATTGCTCTCATCTCGTTTACCATAAATGCGGCTTGTCAGCTCTATTTCATTCATCTAACCGAGCAATTTGTCCCAACGGCCAAAGATTTCGCCTCGTCCCTGCTGCCGATCAGCGCCAATATCGGAATCGCCGTTGGCTCTTCTGCCGGGGCATTCGTAACGGATCATTACGGGCTGCAATATCTGCCTTGGACTGCGGCAGTACTTGCGCTGTTTGCCTTTGGCGCTACAGCCTACAGCTATAATCTTGATCAATCGGACAAAAAAAAGGCAGCCTTGCAGGCCGCTCGTCAAGCATAAGAGGTTTAGAATTTAATAAACAGGTTAATTGCTAACGGAGCAATTCGAATGATTCTGGAGAAGCGTCAGCCGATGCTTACGAAGTAGCTTTCTTGAAGAAAGCTTTTAAGCGTTCGCTTTTGCTCGGGGATTCCAACCTTTCCTCTTTAATTCCCGAGCAATGGCGATCGGAAGAACATTCGAATGCGCAGTTTGCAGTACAACCCGAATACAAAGGGGCTATCCTTTCGTCATTTTAATGACATGGGACTGCCCCGTTTTATTTTAATAAATACACGTCTTCTTCTTGCGACCGACTGTTCCTCTGGCTTCTACCTTGGCAATATACTCAGAGGCGAGCGGGACCTTGCAGGCTGTATTACCAATATCGACCTTAACAGCGCCGATTGCATCGGCCACAGCTTTTGCTTCTTCGGCCAGTGGCAATACGTAAGACGCTACGCAAATAACAAACGTGTTCATCGTATATCTCACGCGGTTACGCTCCTCATGAACGGTCTTTCGTACCTGCTCCAGAAGCTTTCGGATTTCGGTTATATCAAGCTGTTCATCCGGGGCTATGGTTACATAGTTCGCGTAAGTGCTCCATCCGGCGACAGCGGTCATTTCTTCAGATGCTCCGATCCATTCCATCGCCAGTTCCGTTGCAAATGGACTTTCCGCAGTCACATTCGCCACCGTATATTCAGCAAGCGAGTACCAATAAGCCTGCTTCACCCAATGCTCCAGCGTTACTTTCGTGATGCTCTTAGGATTAACGGTCAGTCCGGCCAAATACATCGCATCATTATTGCCGGAATCATACAGCTTGTACACCAGCTCCTGATCCTTCTTGACCTGCTTCACGAGCTTCTTCATATCGCTAATCTTGACGCCAAAGAAAGGCTCTTGCGCTCCATGCCGGATATACGTCCGTTTGGTCTGCTCGCTACCCATTCCCTCTAAAACCAACATTACTTCATCAAAGGTCATCTCGAGGCCTCCAATTGTTCTCTTCGTATTTCGAGTATAACCTTGCTTCGGGCTTACCGCAAAACAAAAAGAGCTGACAAGCTGATGCGTTTTTCGCACCATCTTGTCAGCCCTCATTTATATTAATCGGTAAATGACAGCCAGCCTTCTCTTGCAGTTAGCATTTGCCATAAACCGTCGGGAATTACAAGCTGCTTCTGCGAGCTTAAGCTCAGCTTCGATTGAATCTCATCTGCGTGTCCGGTTTCGACTTTTTGCACCCAATCCGGATCCGTCAGCAATACGCGTCCAATTGCCACTAGAGGAGCCCCCGCTTGCTGGACCTCAATCGCCTCATCAGCTGTATGAATCGAACCGACGCCAATAACCGGTACAAGATGTCCTACCCGCTCCGTAATCCATTCGAGTCTTGTTTTGCTGTCATCAGCGCCACGCGCTGGCTTGGAACGAAAGTCAAAGAGCGATACATGAAGGTAATCCAATTCCTTCTGCGCCAGCTCATCAAGCAGGCGGAACGTATCCTCCATTGTGAGCCCTGGTGTTTCCGGCTCTTCGGGCGAGAAGCGGTATCCCACCAAGAACGGACCTTTCGCATGCTCAGCCGCTGCCCGTTTTACTTCATCAACCACAGCAAGCGGGAAGGTAAGTCTACGATCGATATCTCCACCCCATTGATCACTTCTGCGGTTGGAATGCGGAGAGAAGAACTGCTGCAGAAGATAAGTATTCGCGCCATGAATTTCGACTCCATCGAAGCCGGCAAGCGCCGCACGACGGGTCGCCTCGCCAAAATCATGGATAATCGATTCAATCTCTTCATGTGACAACTCACGCGGAACGACATCAGGGCTCTCCGTCGCTGCAACTGCACTTGCGCTGACCACGTCGCCGTTTGGCACCAATGCAGGAGGTACTCGACGACCACCATGGAAAATTTGCAGAACAGCCTTAGCTCCCTTGGCTTTAATCGTCTCTGCCAATCGGGTCAAACCTGGAATCATCTCATCGCTATGTCCGGCGAATTCCCCGGGAAATCCTTTGCCGTTAGGCGTGACGTAAATACATGCCGTAAGGACCAAACCTGCTCCTTCAGACCGGCGTGCATAGTACGCAAGCTCAGCATCCGATACCGTTCCATCCTCATTCGAAGACGAGTGCGTCATAGGTGCCATAACAATCCGGTTGCTGACCTCAACCCCACTCCGGAATTTAAAGGATTCAAATAATGGTTTATGCTTCTGATCCAAGTTCTCCACTCCTCGTGTACATATCGTATAATTTCGTTGTCCAGTAACTGTAACAACTTTTGTTACTGTAATAGTATTATACACAGTTTAACCTGTCAAGGGTAGTTTATGTAGTTGCGAGCGAAGTAAAACAAAAAGCCCCGTCTCATACCTTGAGACAGGGCTAACCATTGAGGAAAGAGTTACTCCGCGAATCCCTCATATTCAAAATAATCATAATAAGCTGAAGCCGAGCTGCCCGCTTCTGTTCCCGCAGCAAACATCCCAACACATACGCCGGTAAAAGCACCATCTACATCAGGGGTCAAATTCTGAGCAGGCATCGTACCAAGGCTTATCCATTCTGCCGAAGTACCGTCCAAGGTATACAGAAACTCATAGACATTCTCGTCTGAACGGATCGACAGCCTGACGGGTACTTGAGCTTTTATAGGGGTAAAATAGTTGGTCACTATCCCTTGTCTCCACGCCGTTACAAGAATGCCGGCTCGTCCGTCTTGCCGGGTTACTCCTATGGAATAATTAGATTTATCACTTAGTCTCGCGGCAATCCCTGCAATCTCACCCTCATGACCCGGTTCATACATCAACCTGGTCTCTATTCTCATGCTATGGTGCTGCTGGCGGCGGCATACAAAAACATTCGCTCCTCCGTCTCGAAGACCACTAGCATTGCCAGTTAACCTGAGGCAGCCCTCCAGCTCCGTCAATGACACCGCATCCGATCCAGGAATAACGCGGGTGTACATCCATTCCAGCCCAAGACCTTTAGATGAAAATCTCGTCATGACCCGATCTTTAAAGGATTGGATTTCTCCCTGCTCCCCAATTGCAGGCACTTCCATCTGCAAAGATACATGACCTTCGTTATTATCGATCATTGGCCAGCCATCTTCGCTCCACTTCACGGGTGCTAAGAATGTCTCTCGTCCAAGAACACTGCCTTTCCCGTTCTGCGGCCGAACACCAAGAAATAATGCCCACCAATTACCATGTACATCATCAATTAATTCAACGTGGCCCGTATATTGAATGGGATGATCCTTTAATTGATTATGCGTCAGGATCGGATACGGGAGCATCTCGAACGGTCCATACGGTGACTCACTCCGGCCAATGATCTCACGATGCATCGGGCCTGTTCCTCCAGAAGCCGTCATCATATAATAGGTACCATGAATTTTGTACAAATGTGGTCCTTCCACCCATGGACCTTCATCACCTTCCCATACGACAACCGGTTCTGTCAGCGCTTTGCCTGTTAAAATATCAATCTCATATTGAATAATATGAGAGGTTTCGCCAAACCCAGCTTGTGCGGACACATACACCTTGCCATCCTCATCAAAGAACAGCGAAGGATCAATGTTGCCATAAGGAATAAGAATGGGATCCGACCATGGTCCTGCCGGATCCGCCGCCGTTACATAGAAGTTGCTGATCCCATACACATCTGTCGTAATCATATAGAACACACCATCATGATAACGAAGCACAGGAGCATAGATTCCCTCCGAGCTGTTGCGTGAGAGAAGATTCACCTGACTGTCACGAGTCAATACATGACCGATCTGCTCCCAATGAATAAGGTTCTTGCTATGAAATATCGGCACGCCGGGAAAATATTCAAACGTACTTGTCACCATATAATAATCCTCGCCTACTCGAATGGCGCTGGGATCCGGATAAAAACCCGGAAGTACCGGATTACGATAAGTCATTGTACTTGCTGCTTTTGCCATTCATGAACCCTCCTCATATTCCAAAAACACATAATGAACGGAGCCCTAACTTCGGGCTCCGTTTCACATTCAAGCTTATTTCTGCCAATTGGCGATTTTCCAGAAAGATGCTTTAGGCTCATGCTTCTGATCGAATACAAATGGCCAGTTCTTCCGTCCCCGAACCGGGAAGTTATTCAGCCAGGTGTAATCATCTGCTGCGCCCCAGAAGGTAACGGCTGTAATTACATCTTTGTATTCGCGGAACAGCTGGAATACCTGCTCATACCGCTTAGCTTGCTTCTCCAGCATCTCTTCCGTAGGCTGCGTAAGATCAGTCCGCTTATCTTCATGATCAAACACCGAAATATCAAGCTCTGTCACCTGAAGCTTGAGACCAGTAGCGGCATAACGTTCGATGGCTTCCCGAATCTCCTCAAGACTTGGGCCATTCAAGTTCCAATGTCCTTGCAGCCCAATACCGTGAATCGGTACATTTTTATCCTTCAGAGATTGAATGAGACGAATGATTTTATCCCGTTTCTCCGGATTGCATTCATTGTAATCGTTGTAGAACAATAGAGCGTTTGGATCAGCTTCATGTGCATATTCAAATGCTTTGGCAATAAAATCCTCACACACTAGATCCAGCCATTTGGACTCCCGCAGCCAAACGCCGCTTTTATCCTCGATGACTTCGTTTACAACATCCCAGCCGTAGACAATCCCTTTATAACGACGGACCACCGTCTCGATATGAGACTTCATTCGAGCAAGCAGCATTTCCCGGTCTGCCCCTTCAAATACCCAGTCCGGCGTCTGATTATGCCAAACCAAGGTATGCCCTCTAAGCTTCATGCCGTTAGCAGCAGCAAAGTCTGCTATTTGATCAGCCGCATCAAAGGTATAGACCTCTTCGGAGGGATGAACACGCTCAAATTTCATATCATTTTCCGCGGTTATACTATTGTAATGGGTGGTTAGTACAGCCTTCTGCGTCTCAATGGTCGTTAAATTAACGGCTGCACCAATATCAAAATAATCTTTATACAAGGAATGAAGTGCTGGTATCGTTGATGTTTGTGCCATATGATACACCATCTCCTTTGTTAGTAGATAACACGGTTTTGTGCATCAGGAATGCCGGATTTACGGAAGAAGTACGTATTCACAATATCGCGCCATTGCTTGGCGTTCTCAAGCTGTTTGTTCATGCGGCCTGCCACGTGATGGAAGCGATCCTCATCGACAAGACCTTCCAGCTCCAGCCAGCGGCTGATCCAATTCTCAACTTGCTCAACCCCAGCAAAATGCGTATCGTAAATGTGTTGAATAATGGTCTTTCCGGATTTCAACTGATGCGTATACGGAACATGATGGAAGAAGAGCAGCAGCTCATCCGGACAGCTCTCCAGGCTGTCATAGATTTCAGCATTTGTCTTCATATATTGGCCGGTGTACCCCGTACCTGTCGCAATCGTACGATCGACACCAATTCCTTTATGATCGGCAAAATGATATGTTCCCCATTTGGAATACTCATAACCATCGATATCTGGACCGTAATGATAATGAGGTGTAACCATCCAGCCTACGCCAAGTGGTGCTGTATAATTCTCATAGATCGACCAAGACTGCAGCAGGAAGTTAACAAGAACATGTTGTACCTTCTCATTGCCGCCGAAGGTTTGTGCTGCCCACTCGCGAGCAATCTCCTCCGAAGTAAGCTCCGGATTCCAGATCAACCGGCCATAGCCGTACAGATTCGCCTGTGCCAGGTGATGTCCAGTCCAGTTCTCGTCATTACCGATATTACTTACCGCCGTAATGCCGCTATGTGTATAAGCATGCACCTGTCCTGCTGCGATTTCCTTCACTGTACTGCCTGCCCCTTTGACATGAGTGTCGAAGTTCAGGACTTCTTTCCATTGCGGAATAAGGAAGCAAACATCTCTTTGCTGGCCCGTGTATTCTTGTGCAATTTGGAACTCCATCATTTGATTCGTATGCTCCATCGCGCCGAAGAGAGGTGAGACCGGCTCACGAACCTGGAAGTCCATTGGGCCATTCTTAATTTGCAGAATAACATTATCTTTGAAGCGTCCGTCAAGCGGCTTGAAATGATCAAAGGCTGCACGGGCACGGTCAGTCGACCGGTCACGCCAGTCCTGATGGCAGTTATACACGAAACATCGCCACAAGACGAGACCACCGTATGGCTCAAGCGCTTCCGCGAGCATGTTGGCGCCGTCTGCATGGTCGCGGCCATAAGTAAATGGACCCGGGCGATTCTCCGAATCCGCTTTCACTAGGAAGCCGCCAAAGTCCGGAATGTAACGGTATACTTCTGCCGCTTTATCCTTCCACCAAGCACGCACTTGCTCATCAAGTGGATCCGCCGTTTCCAGGCCGCCGATCTCGATTGTGCCGGCATAGTTCACACTAAGGAACAGCTTGATACCGTAAGCACTAAACACTTTAGAGATTCGTGCGACATCCGGCAGCAGCTTTTCTGTAATAAGGAAGGTTTCTTCCCGATGGACGTTGACATTATTGATAGCAATCCCATTAATACCGACAGAGGCCATCAAACGGGCATAATCGCGAATTCGCTCAGCATCAGACAACACTTTATTGTTCTCGTAGAAGATCGAGCGGCCAGAGTAACCCCGCTCTACACTGCCATCGATATTGTCCCAGTGATTTATCATACGCAGGCTATATTTCGGCGACTCTATCAAATCAAGCTGGTCTAGAGAAGCACCTGACTGCATCAGCCTTAGAAGATGGAATGCAGCGTAAAGAACACCTTTCTCCGTACGGCTAGCGGCTACAATGTATTCCCGTTCACTTTCACGGACTGTCTTCAAGATATAACCTTCATCAGAAATCATGGATACATTTCCCACAATTTCATCTACCCAGGTCTCTCCACCAATCACATCAAGCACGATAAAACGTTCCTGTGACGACTCATGCGTTACTGATGGTGCAGTCTCAAGCAGCGTTCGAATACCACGTGAAAGCTCCAGCACAGCCGTCTTCAGTACTCCTTCAATCGGTACTCCGGAAGGGATAACAATCTCCTTTGTCCACTCCGCATATTGTGCCGCAAGCTCTGTTCCCGTCACTTGATCATATCTCAGCCATGCTGCGTATCCATTGTCTCCCATTACCCAATTCCTCCTAAGAAAAAAATGGCGTCCGCCCGATTCCATAGGATTTCGAACGGACGCTATCTAACTATTCGTAATTTTCAATCGGTTAGCCTTTTACGCCGCCAACCGTCATACCTTTTACAAAATATTTCTGCAAGAACGGATAAACCATAATAATGGGCAAACTCGCAATAATCGTCATTGTCGCGCGGATCGAGGTTGGTGTAACCGCCGTAACCCCGCTTTGACCTGCTGCGAATTGGTCGCCTACATTCGTTGAAGATGCAGCTGTATTCGAAGTTTGCAAAATTTTCATCAACTCATATTGAAGCGTACTTAGGTTAATGTGTGATGAGTTATACAAGAACACGTCAAACCATGAGTTCCACTGCGATACAGCTACGAACAGGGATACTGTCGCCAGAGCTGGAACAGTAAGCGGCAGTACAATACGCATAAACGTAATGAAATCGCCTGCACCATCAATCTTGGCCGATTCCATGATGCCATCCGGCAATCCTTCGATAAAGGAACGGATAACGATCAGGTTAAAGACGCTGATAATGCCTGGAATGATGTAAACCCAGAAGGAGTTGATCATATGAAGCTCTTTGATGAGCAAGTAGCCAGGAATCAAGCCGCCGCTGAAATACATTGTGAAAATTGCTACAATCGTTACGAATTTGCGAAGTACAAACTCCTGACGGCTCACCGTGTACGCCAGCATAGCCGTACAGAAGACGGAAATGACCGTTCCGAGAATGGTACGCAAAGCCGAGATTAATGTAGCATGATAAATCGAAGCTTCATTAAAAATATAATTGTAGTTATCCCATGTCCACACGCGAGGCCAGAAATAGAGTCCTCCACGAATCGAATCATTCGCATCATTAAACGATAAGGCGAACATATTAATGAAAGGATACAATGTTACGGTTACGATGCACAACATAAAAACTATATTAGTTATATCAAAAACTTTATCCGGAACGGAGTTGTACCTTGCTTTGGCAGAACTCTCTTTCATGTCGATAACCTCCTTGCTTAGTCCAGCACACAATAAATCTAGAACAGTCTACTCTGTCCAAGCCTCTTCGCAATCGAGTTGGCTGACAAGAGGAAGATAAAGCTGACGACCGTTTTGAACATGCCAGCGGCCGTAGCCAAGGAATAGTTGCCCATGTTCATCCCGTATTTCAGAACGAATATATCAAGGTTTTCGGAATAGTCAACGGTCATCCCGTTACCGAGCAAGTATTGCGGCTCAAATCCGGATTCCAATATATTTCCTAGGTTCATGATCAACAAGATTACGATAACCGACTTCATACCAGGTAGTGTAATATGCAGGATGCGCTCAAAGCGGTTCGCTCCGTCAATCTCAGCAGCTTCATATTGTGATGGGTCAATAGTTGTAATGGCTGCTAAATAAATAATGGTGTTCCAGCCTACGTTTTTCCACACTTCCGATGCACCAAGGATACCCCAGAAGTAATTTCCTTTACCAAGCCACAAGATCGGTTGATCGATAAGATGCAGCTTCGTCATTAAAATATTGATGACCCCTTCAGGCGCCAGCGCCGAAGAAATAATGTTGGCCGCAACGACCCAAGAAATGAAATGCGGTAAGTAACTGATCGTCTGAACGACGCGTTTGAACATCATATTGCGTAACTCATTTAACATAATGGCTAATACAATCGCCGTTACAAATCCAAATACCAGGTTGATCGAGCTCATCACAATCGTATTTCTTAGAACACGATAGAAGGAGTCATCACTGAATAAAAAGTGAAAGTTTTTCCAGCCTACCCATTCTTGATCAAACAAATCCTTTGCAGGTCTAAACTTTTGAAAGGAGATTGTCCAACCCCAGAGCGGCACATATTTAAATAGGAACAACCAAAGCACAAACGGTATTGACATCAATAACAGTACTTTCTGATGCATCAGTTTCTTAAAGAACAGTTGAAGCCGTGATGCGCTTGCTGCTGGGCTTTTGACAACTGGCATAACATCTTGTAGTTTCTCCACCTGCTATTCCCCTCTCTGCCATCTTGCATCCATCATAGATCGGAAGGCCGGTTAAGCTTCATCCGGCCTTCCGTCTACTTTTTTATTTAATTACCATTTACCATTAATGCGGTCTTGAACAACTTTCGTAATGAACGTTTCATAACCTTTTACATCAAGCTTGTTCATTTGGCCGACATAATCGTTCCATACCGAATCGAAATCGCTTGTTTTAGCAAGTACGAGTTTCGGAATATATTTCTTTTGAAGGTCGCCAGCTTTTTGCTCGAAGATTTGCTCTGGTGTACCTTGACCTTTGTTGATACTCCAAGCTGGGTACCAAGCACGCTCGTCCGGTTTTGAGAAGTATTCGGAGAAGGTCTTAGCGCCATATGCATCCAGAAGTGCTTTATCGCCATCTGTGTAACCTGCATAGGCAACTTCAGGCTGATTGCCTACTGCATACGAGTTGCCGTCAGCAAGGACAGAGTTGTTACCGTAACGCGGCCAGCTGTACTCGAAGTACTGCCATCCGATCGAGCGTTTCTTCTCAGGGTCACTACGGTCAGAGATTTGCTGAGCGTTCATAATATAACGGCCGTTTGCGTCTACGCTATAGTTCTGATCTTTAACGCCCCATTGAACAAGAACTTGGTTTTCTTCTTTCAGCAGGTTGTCCCAGTACTTGATAATACGTTCTGGATCTTTAGCATTAACCGAGATCCCGATTCCGCGGTTGTTAACAAAGCTAGGTGGATCTAAGTATTGGTCTTTGGTGTTCTCATCAAATACGATTGGCAGCGGAGCATAACGCTTCTCGTCAATGCCGGCTTTCATCAAGTTATTCGTCGCATCGCCAACTTGCCATGCGTAGTTGAAGTAGCCAAGAACACGACCAGAAGTCAGCTTAGCAAGGAATTGGTCTTTGTTCGCCGTGAATGTTTCTGGATCGAACAAGCCTTCCGAGTTCACTTGGTTCAGCTTTTGCAGCCATTTTTTCTCGATGTCAGTAGCTGCATATGTTTTTGCTTCATGTGTAGTCATGTCAACGATAACGCTGCCGTCATTTGGATAGCCGGCAAGGTGCATGGCTGGGTTGGTGATCGAGAAGAAGCTGTCAGCAGGACCAGCCAGGGAAGCGAAACCAATTGTTCCTTTACCGTCCACTGTTGGATGCTTCTCTTGATATTGCTTGATCAGATCGAAGTATTGATCAAGCGTTTTGATTTTTGGATAGCCCGCTTCTTTCAAAACCGAACGTTGAATCCAGAAAGCACCTTGGCTGATACCAGGATCGCCAACGTAGCCTTGGTTCGCGCTGAACGGCAGGAAGTACATTTTGCCGTCTGCTTGTCTGAACTTATCAAAGTACTGACCATACACTCGTTTGATGTTAGGACCGTATTTGTCGATCAGATCATCAAGCGGAATAAATGCGCCAGCATCAAGCAGCTTGTCGATCTCGCCTTCCGGTACGATAACGTCTGGATAGTCACCAGATGCGATCATGACGCCGGATTTCGTTTGCGGATCGCCAACGAGGTATTCCATTTTCCAATCTACACCAGTTTGATTTTGCAGTTCTTTACCAATAACGGTGTCGCTAGCCATCGTGTCCTTCTGGCTGGTGAAGCTGTAATACGAGAAAGTGACGGGTGTTTTGTCTTCCGCTTCAGGAGAAGTTGATGCATTAGCTGCATTACCGTTGTTGCCAGTATTGCTGCTTTTTGTTTCATCGTTATTGTTATTGCCTCCGCAAGCGGATGCAGTAACAGCTAGCATTGCAGCAGCTAAGCTGACAGTTAAAAGCTTTTTATTGACCATTCTTTTTCTATCCCCTTTCGTCATTTCAACGCGTTTGTTGTAAGCACTTTCATCATAAAACGAATACGAGCTCTTGATTACCCCTCAAACTTTAGTTCGTACTTTGAAAAGCATAGTTCAATGATTTCGTCGTTTATTGACCATTCATGTCGAGCGGCAGGCGTAATTCGACTATAGTCCCATGACCTTCCTCACTACGAATGTCGAATTCGAAGGAATCTTTATAGCACAATTTGAGCCTTGTGTATACGTTCTTCATGCCTACGTTATCACCAATGGAATCATCCATTCTTAGGTAGTTAAGCAGCTCAGAGAGCTTCGTTTCGGACATGCCGATCCCGTTATCAGACAATCTGAACATCAGTTTATTGCCCGTAATACCGATATGAATTTGAATGAACCCGATCCCCGGCGAACCTTCAATCCCATGAATACTTGCATTCTCGACAAACGGAAGGAAGGTCATCTTCGGAATCATTTGATCGTATACCGCATCTTCAATCGTCAGCTGATACTGAAGCTTATCGCCAAACCTGTATTTTTGAATTTCCAGGAAGCATTCGGTGAGCTCGATCTCCTCCCGAATGGATACCCAGCTGCGTTTCCATGAGATCGATTTACGGAAAATTTTCGCCATATAATGAATGGTCTTTGCCGTCTCCGTTTCACCCTTCATCAAGCTGCGCATACGAATCGTCTCCAGAGAATTGAACAGAAAATGAGGATTAATCTGGCTGTGAAGGGCATGAAGCTGCGCCTGCCGTTGCCGGATCTCAAGATCCTTTTTCTGAATATCCGCCAGGTAAACATCCGTAATTAAGCTGTCGATCCTCTCGGTCATCCGATTAAATTCACCGGTTAATTGACCAATCTCGTCACGTGAATCATCAAGCGGAATGGTCTCGAAATGCTGGTTTTTCACTTTTTTCATATGCTTCACAATCTTGACGAGCCGTACATGAATCGACCTGGAGAGTGCCGCAATAATTAAGGAAGGGAGCACGAAATTAATGAGCGCCAAATAGATGACGAATGCCCCTGATTTCCGTACATCATGCAGGAAGCTTTTCTCATTGATCACGCCGTGCAGCGACCAATTATTCAAATAATTGTTGTTGGTGTACACCTTGTCAAAGGAAATCGTGTTCTTCGGTTTTGCTATTGCAGCAAGCTTAATGTTTTGGAAACGCCAATCCAATTCATTATCATCCGAATAACGAATCGTACCGTCAGGCTTCAGGAAATAAATATTTCCTTCAAAGCTGGAAAGTGCAAATAACCGTTTTATGGTGGTCATGTTCAGATCAATCTTAATGAGATTGTTATACCCGTTGCCTTGCGTATAATTAAGCCGCTGAATAAGACTAAAGGTGTCATCGGATTGGATTAACAGAGGATAAGACACCTTTGTCTTCATAAACTCCCTGTACCAGTCCGTTTTCTTTTCAGTATCGGTAAGCGGCATAATAGGCCCGGAGGACAATACGGTTGGATTATCGGTGTAAATGATCGTAGAGCTGGTCGTTTTGTACGCCTGCTCGGATTTGTTAAAGACGCTGCGGATATTGTTAAACGCTTCAACATAATCGATCTGGGATTCATAATTGCGGTCTAGAAGCTCGTTTAGAAGAGGGTCAATATAATACAAATATGAAATGCCTGCAGCTTCATCAATGACAGCACGAAGCTCACCCTGCAGCTGCTCCAGGGCGATATCGGCATCGTGTGTTTTCTGATTTTTAATATTGTTGGTCGTTACGTTGTAGAAAATAATATTCGTCAGCACGATCGGAATAAACACACTGCAAATGTACATTAACAGCAGCTTGTCCCGCAGCTTAAGATGATTCCAATGAAATCTGCCCATCCAATCCCCACCCGTTTATTTTTTACCTAGCAGCTTGTTGCGATAATCGGTCGGGGTTACTTTCTCCAGCTTCTCGAATTGGGTTACAAAATAATCGGCATTCTGGAATCCTACCTTCTCCGCAATTTCGTACATCCGCAGATCCGTTTGACGAAGCAGCTTCTTCGCTTCACTGATCCGAATTTGCAGTAGAAAATCATTAAAATAGATACCATATGTTTTGCGGAATAACTGCCCCAAATAAACCGAATTCATATAAAATTTGCCTGCAATGCTCTTCAAACTAATATTCTCGGTATAGTTCGTTTCAATGAATTTCTTAATTCGTTCTATACCACCCTTAGACTGCTCATTGCGAAGCTCTGCCAAATAAGCCGCAGCCTCGTGAAGGAACTCATTAAATAAGCTCTTAAGATCCTGTAAACGGCTATAGCTGCCTTGCCAGTCCATAATGAGAGGAAGCATACGAAGTTTCTTCTCATCGCCTTCCATCTTCCTAATGATGTTGATAATTCCGATTACGAATCGGGTAATTGTATTAGCTACAGCATTTGGAGCAAATCTTTTCTCGACAAACTGACGGAATAAAAGCTCGGTATCCTGCGCGTACAGCTCGGCATTATTTTCTTCCAGACGCTCAAGAAGCCTGCTATATACTTCCGAATCGACGTCGAAATAATACAGAGGAGTTCCCTGAACCTGGCTGGCATAAATAACGGCTGCACCATTCTCCGCATATTTGTATGACGTTGCCTCATTAGCGGATCGATAAGATAGATTCATTTCCTGAAGAGAATCAACGACTTTGCCGATATACAAGGTTACAAGTCGGCCAGAAGCTTTGGTTATCGCAGCATGCAGGCTGAGATAAGCGGATTCCTGCCTTGCTTTTGTTGTAACGAACTGCTCCAAATCGACTAACAAGCCATACAACCCACTGCTTTGTTCATACACTGGAACTTTACTGACCGGATTAACCATCATCGATTGCATAACCAAAGTCAGCTCTTTGGCCGGCCACTCAACGTTTGGTATATTCGGGTTGGAATGAAGCTCGACCAACACGTATTGATAACGAGACATCTCCGGCATTTGAAGGGCAGAAGATAAAGCACCTTTATCTTCTTCGGAAAATTGCCCCTGTACCAGCGTCTCCACTATGGAATCGGTGACAAATCTGTCTCCTGCAAGCGTCGTCAGCTTTTTAAGTCCAAGCGTCCCGGAAAGCGCCTTTAAGGTACTCTCTAATTCTGCCTCGTCAATTGGCTTCAATATATAATCATGTACGCCATATCGTAATGCTCGCTGTGCATACTGGAAATCATGATAACCGCTGACAATAATAAAAGTCGGTCGATAGGCATCCTCTTCGGTTACTCTCCGAATCAACTCCAAACCATCAAGGATTGGCATCCGGATATCTGCGATAACAAGATCTGGTTCTAGCTGTCTAATTTTCTCGAGTGCTTCCTGACCGTTACCCGCTTCATCACAAATTTCGTAGCCCAGTGATTCCCAATCCATTAAATTCCTTAAGCCTTTACGAACAAAAATCTCATCATCTACTAATAATACTTTGTACATACGTGAAGCCCCCTGACCCATAAATCGTAAAAGCGTTGTAAAACCAATTCCAATAATTAACGATATTAATTATTATAGAGACAATTCTTTATGAAAAACATCCTACTATGGTTATCCGTATTCTTGTATTATTAGGAAACTTCATTTCAATTAATTATCATGAAAGCGATTTCATTAAAATTATGTCAGGTGTACGCCGATGATTATACGGCTGTTGAGCACCTATTAATACCTAAAAACTATAGTTCTTTCTTTGTGAATTAAACAAAAAAGCTAGTTATGGCAGGCTGATGTTCAGCCTTTCATAACTAGCTGTATGAGTATTTACTCGGAACTAGCTTTGGCTATTTGTCACCAATTCTACAAGTGTGCGAACCATTACGCCGGTTGCGCCTTTCGGCTCAATCCCGCGGCTCTTATCCAGATAAGCTGTTCCAGCTATATCCAGATGAACCCATGGCAGGTCTTCTGCAAACGCCCCAATAAACAATCCGCCTGTAATCGTTCCTGCATATCGGCCGCCGCTGTTTTTCAAGTCGGCGGCATCGCTGCGCAGCTGTTTCTTATATTCTGGATAAGTCGGCATTTGCCATACCCGTTCGCCGGAACGTACCGCAGCTTGCAGCAGTTGCTGCATTAATGCTTCATTATTGGTAACGGCGCCTGTTGCTTCAGTACCAAGGGCAACAAGTACTGCACCCGTTAATGTGGCAACGTCAACAAGCTGCGTTGCACCGCGGCGAATAGCTGTCGTCAAGCCATCTGCGAGGACTAGTCGTCCTTCCGCATCCGTATTCACAATTTCAACCGTCAGACCGTTCATCATTTTAATGACGTCGCCCGGCTTAAAGGCTTGCGCAGACGGCATATTTTCCGCTGTTGGGATAACTGCAATAATATTTACTTCCGGCTTAAGCTCACCAATAATGCGCATTGCACCAAGAACGGCAGCCGCTCCACCCATATCGGAGATCATGTCTTCCATCCCAGGGCCCTTCTTCAAGGAAATACCACCTGTATCAAACGTGATGCCTTTACCGATCAAGCCCCATGCTTCGTCCTGATCAGGTGCTCCTTTATAATGAAGCACGATCATTCTTGGCGCATGAATGCTGCCTTGCCCAACCGCAAGTAAGCCACCCATCCCCTGCTCTGCTGCACTCCATTCATCCAGCACTTCAATATCCAGATCATATTCACGAGCCAAATCCTCCGCATGTGCTGCAAGGACTTCCGGTACCAGCTTATTACCCGCCATATTCGTCAAGTCACGGGCAATGATTACGCCTTCCGCATACAGCACTCCGAGAGTAACACCTTCCATCCACTGCTCCGCAGCATCTGCAGGTAGAGCAATACCTGCTGCCGGTACAAAGGATACATGGGATAAGGTATAACGCTGCTTCGGTTGACGCAGCTCAGGCAGGCGGTCATAGACAGCCAAAGTAAGACCTTCCACCAGTGCCTGTGCTGCTTGCTGCAGCGTATAATCTTCTGTCGATACTATTGATTCCGGCAATCGTATTTGCGCTGTTTGCGCTTTGATCCGCTTTAATGCATTCGCAGCAGCAGCAGCCGCAAGCCGCAAGCCATCTATTCCATTCTTATCATCATAACCAACGAATATAATATGCCCAGCGGAATGTAGTCCGAGGGTAGATAAGACTTCCGTCTGCTCCGGTTCAGCCTTAAACAAGCCCTTAGCATATAGCCCTCTGATGGCTTCGTCAATCTGCGGCAATATCCATTGAGCCGTACCCTGTTTAAGCTCCGCAGCGTTGATCAGCCTTACAATAGCATCTGCAGACCCTGCTGTCGCAGCCGCTTCATATGTAAAATGTGTTTGCATGAATAAATTCCTCTCTCTCAATGACAAAATCGGGGATTCGCAAGATCTTAAGATCAAGCGCCTCCCCCGATTCTAATCGTTTATTCTGCTAATGGCAAATAGATAAGAAACGAAGTTCCACTTCCTTCGGTGCTGTCTACACGGATCGACCCATTATGATTACGGATGATCCGATAGCTGACCGATAAGCCAAGTCCCGTTCCGGCTTCCTTCGTTGTGAAGAAAGGATCAAACAAACGAGCGAGCGTCGCTTTGTCCATTCCTTTGCCATTATCCTTTAATGTAACTTCTGCAAAATTTCCGTCGGATCGCACGACAAGATCAATCCGGCCTCTTCGTGCTTCCTGAAGTGACTCAATGGCATCAATTGAGTTCTTGACAATA
Source organism: Paenibacillus sp. YAF4_2 (assembly GCF_052113225.1). NCBI lineage: Bacteria > Bacillati > Bacillota > Bacilli > Caryophanales > Paenibacillaceae > Paenibacillus > Paenibacillus sp. YAF4_2. The sequence goes on along the minus strand of NZ_JBFRCT010000006.1, from coordinate 272,129 downwards.
TTCAAGATCACTTGCTTAATCTGTTTCACATCAATAGATACCATCAAGTCACTATCATTCTCATAGGTTTCGAGCTGAATATCACAGTTGCGCATTAAAGCTTCGCTCTCCGTCAGCAGTATAACCTCTTGAATTAGTCGATTAATCGACACTGATTTCTTCATTGGAGCCGATGGCTTGGATGAGTTCAAAAACTCGAAAATAATATCATTGGCGCGATCAATCTCCGTCAGGATAATCCGGGCATACTCTTCCTTGCCAAGCTGCATCAAGTAAGGACGTAGCAGTTGTATAAAGCCGCGAATTGATGTGAGCGGATTACGAATCTCATGGGCGATAGCAGCAGCAATACGACCCAGCATGGCCAGCTTATCGTTCTGTAAAGCGGTCTGCTCTATTTGCTTGTATTCGGTTACATCCTTCACACTGATGAGAAAATCTCCGTTCATCTGCTCGCCATTCGTAAAGGTGACAAGCAAATGCTTGCCATCCTTATCCTGAAACTCGTAATAAACACTACGTTTCAAGATCATTTCCTTATACAAGCGAAGAATGACGCGCCTTGTCGATCGCTTCAGCAGCGGATGCAGCAAAATCTCCCGCAAATTGCAGCCAACCAGCGTTTTCCGCGGAATATCAAGCAGCCCTGCCATCCGGACATTAATAAACGACAGGATGCCATCACTATCAAACAAGGCAATGCCGCTATCCATATGCTGGAGGACATTCTCATACTTATGCTTGACCATCTCAAACGACCGATTGGACAGAAATAGTCGCTCCCGCATATCCGAAAACTTTTGCTCCACGGTATCGATAGGCACTTCATTCATACGGTATGCAACCATCACTTCTATAAGAAACATGAACGATTGATTATAAAGTTTAACCGCTTCCTCTGATTCCACGTTGGCTGCCAAATATTGAATACTCTCTTCGTGAACAGCAATAATCTCCTCAGGCTTGAAGCTTTGCATGTCTTTACCGAGTTCAGATGCTTTGTAGAGGGACTGCTCCTCGCCGTCACGAATATATTCGGCAAGCGCCGGGAAATAGCGCTTTCTAATGGAATGCATCTTCAACCCTCCCCGGCAACATCAATAGACAACAATTAATAACATAACATATCACTATTATCATAGGATCTATTACCAATAGCTGTCAATCGGAGACTTTGTCGAAAGATAGGTCATTTCCAATCGAAAAAACGACTAATTTCCTGCGTCTATCGCCCTACCCTTTATCTATTCCGATCACTACGGCTATCCGAATCATCCCGCTTGTTATCCCAACGATCATTATCGTCATCATTATTGTAATTATTATTATTATACCAAGACCATTTCTCCAGCTTGTTCGAGCTGCTTTCATCCTTATTCTTGTTGGAGCTGCCTTTCTTGTCATCATCAGAATCGTCATTTTGATCTCGTCTGTTATTAGACCAATCCCCGTTCTGCTTCTTATCCTTATCTGAGCCAGTTGGCTTGGCAGGAGTAATCGGCTTCACGGGGCGATTTGGTTTATGTGACTTATCATCCTTAGACCAGTTTGGTCGTTCCGATGGATTTGGTTTCGTTGGCAGCTTTGGCCGTGTTTCATTTGTTTTTGGCGATTCGGCTTTAACTGTGCTCTTCACTGGTGATGCCGTCGGCTTCGCAGCTTGCGCTTTATCCACAGCAGGTGTTGCTGAAGCTTGCTTTTTGTTTTGCTTTTCCTTCTGGGCAAGTTCTTTCAGCTTTTCTTTGCTCGCACCCTGCTCGACAATTTTTTTCACACCGCCAATGGATTCAGTTGCATCTGCTATCGATTGAACCTTTAGTTGTTCAAGCTCAATATTGTATCCTTCATCCTTGGCCATCAAATAAACCGCCATTTTACCAGAAGAGATGCCATTTGCAGCTGCTTCCTCTCGAACCTCCGTAGGAACTGAAAGTACAGTCACATTTGGCTCATTGTTCACATCCATTTGCTTGATTGTTTCTTTTACTTTCTGATCAAGCGCTTTTGCTACTATTTGCTCGAGATCATTAGCTGGATTATCGTTATCCAGTATTAAACTTGTGATTACGATATCCTTATCTGGTTTATCCAAATAATGACCTTTCGCAACCGTACTCATAATCGATGCCGCTACAACATCAACCGGCTTACCCTTATAGCTCAGACCGCTAATAATGGCTTTCCCGTCGCTATTGAGCCCTTTGAGCTCCTGCACTCGCTTCTCTTTATCTACTCCCATTTCGATGCTTGGATTAATATCCAAGCTTACGTAAGCAACCACAGGATGGGCCTCCGCTGTTGTAAGAAAGAAGAACGGGATAATAAACAGCAGAATCGCTGCAGCTGAACCGGAATACCAGAAGGCTCTTTTTGGTGCACGCTTAGGCACCTTCGACTCTGCCTGAATCGGAGTTTCTTCTCCGATTCGCATGTGGGCTTCGTGCGGGACTGAAATGAATTGGCCGTCTGCAGTCATTAGAACAGCCTTCTTGTTTTCTATGGAGAGAACAATTCCTCGTTTCATAATCCCGCCTCCTTCCCTTGCTTTGGTATTGTAATGTTTAAATAGTCCGATAAATAAGGATATGTACCGTTCATAATAAGTGAAATCGCAATAATATACTTCCGGTTGCGCTCAACTGTTTTTCTAGACACGCCGCATAACTCTGTCAACTCTTTAACCGGTAGCTTACCCTTCACATAGAGCTGAGCGAACAGCTCATGTTGACTTGCAAGTGTCTGCGCGATTCCTTGCAGTAATTGGCGGGAATCAGCATGCTTTGGTGAACACTCCGCAAGCTCCATGAAGGAAATCTGGAACTGCATCAGTTCCTTCGTATATTCTTCAATCTCCAGACGCCTGTCATCACCGTCTTGCTTGAGCTGATAGGCATGCAGAGCCATCTTCGTATCTAACGGATTATAAATTTGTTCCTCTTCATCCTGCTGATCGAATGCTGTATAGGGCACTGTCTTTAAATGACGCTGCTCCTTACGCACATAGTCAATCAGCCTGCGGCGCATGACCGTTTCTGCAAAGCTAAGGAAAGATCTACCTGATTCAGAAGAAAATTGTGTGATAGCCTCATTAAAAGCCGTTAAAGCGATACTAAACTCATCATCTCGAGTTGGGTCAACGTATCGTTTGCAGAATCCGCTTGTAACCTTAGCTACATACGGCCTGTAATCAGCAATGAACTTCTCTCTTAGCTGTTCATCGCCCTCTTTAATTTGTTTAATGATTTGCTCAGGAGATAGCCTTTCATCATTCGCAGCTTCAGCGGTAGTTTTCTTCCGCAAAAACCGTTTGAACATGAAGAGTATCCTCCTCTCTGTATAAATTTCGATAGTGCATCTTCTTTTTAAGGGGGTTCCAAGTTAACAAATGTTAGAAATATGAGAAAAAACATTAGAAACATGTAGAAACGGTACTGCCTTCCTCATTACAGCAAAGTACCGTTTCACGATGATAGATAATAAGTACTTCCAATACCTTATCCATAAAAAAAGCCTCCGGCTCGGAGGCTTAACTTTATTCCATCTAAAAGTTAAACAGACGTTCGTCGCTGCCGTAGTTTATTACGTCTGTCGCTCAACATACCAAGACGTGTCTTTAACTCATTTTCCCATTCTGAATCACCAATCTGCTTTGCAAAGCATAACAAGTCCAAAGACATGTCAATCTGGCTGAGTACAACATCCATCGGATCCTCATTCTCGTGATTGACGCAGTTTTCATGCAACGCTTTGCCTTCCTGTTCCACATACTCCAGGAAATCAACCTCGGCGGCGCCGTCCCCGTGTGCATATTCAGCCAGTATTTCATATTCATTCTCGATTAAGTAGTGAATTTCTACACGGTGACAAACAGGACAAAATAAGATAGGTACATTATGAATATGAGTTCGCATATGCTTCAAAGTGCCTTTCGTTCCGATCATACTCGCTCCACAACAAAAGCTCATCGGGTGACAACCTCCTCAAAAGAATTTTCGCGGTCTTTGCGATAATTCTTGCTTCGTAAGGATCAGCTTAAAGAATTTCGCGGTCTTTGCGATAATTCTTGCTACGTAAGGATCAGCTTAAAGAATTTTCGCGGTCTTTGCGATAATTCTTGCTTCGTAAGGATCAACTTCACTAGCACATGCTTACTTCTCAAACTTATTCGCTTTCCTATACCGAAATTCCTGCTTTTCAAGCAGATTCCTGCGCCCTTCTACACAAAACGAGGAATAGGCGTATAAAAAATAGCCCGTACCACCTAAGTGGCACGGGCTATTTGCATGGAATAATCGATTATTTCGCAACCAGAGTTTGTTGACCTGGTTTCCAGTTCATTGGGCACAGACCGCCGGATTGCAATGCTTGCAATACGCGAAGAGTCTCATCAACACTGCGACCTACGTCGTTGTGGTTAACAACTTGGTATTTCACTTCGCCTTCTGGATCGATGATGTACAGGCCGCGGAGTGCAACGCCTTCTTCTTCGATCAGGACGCCGTAGTCACGAGCAACGCTCTTCGTGATATCAGCAGCTAGCGGGAAGTTCAATTGGCCAAGGCCATTGTCATTAACTGGTGTGTTGATCCAAGCGCGGTGGCTATGTTTGCTATCAACAGAAACACCAAGAACTTCTGTATTAAGTGCTTTGAATTGCTCGGAAGCAAGGCTCAAAGCTGTAATTTCAGTAGGGCATACAAATGTGAAGTCGAGTGGATAGAAGAACAATACCAGCCATTTACCTTTGTAATCAGCAAGGGTTGCTGTTCCGAAATCTTTACCGTCACCTGTAGCTGTATCCATTTTGAAATCTGGAGCCGGACGGCCAACCAAACGCTCTGCCATAATACAATTCCTCCTTAACCAATCCAACAATTTTTATAGTTAATGTCACTATCAAGTCGTGACTTACTTATAGAATAGTAACACCAGTCTATAATAAAGTCAATATTGTAATTGATATTTATTAATAATTATTATAAATAAGAATTTTCTATTTTGTCATTGCTGCAACGATCAGATCGCCCATTGCAGTTGTGCCGATTGCTGCGCTCTTATCAACAGCGATATCACCTGTACGGTGACCAGCATCAAGTACATTTTTAACCGCATCTTCAATCACTTGAGCTGCTTCATGGTAGCCAAATGTCAGGCGGTACATGAGTGCAACGGAGAGGATTGTCGCGATTGGGTTCGAGATACCTTGTCCAGCAATGTCAGGAGCGGAGCCGTGTACCGGCTCATACAGGCCGAAGCTGCCTTCACCAAGGGATGCGGAGGACAACATACCGATCGAGCCTGTCAGCATTGCTGCTTCGTCGCTTAGGATGTCGCCGAACATGTTCTCAGTAACGATTACGTCAAAGCTCGATGGACGACGAAGCAATTGCATTGCGCAGTTGTCGACAAGTACATGCTCGAGTTCAACTTCCGGATACTCAGGAGCAATCCGGTTAACCACTTCACGCCACAGTCGGGAAGTTTCAAGCACGTTAGCTTTATCAACGGAAGCAAGACGTTTGCTGCGAGTCATTGCGATTTCGAATGCTTGGCGGACGATACGCTCAATCTCTTGCACGTTGTATACGCAAGTATCAACCGCTTCTTCACCGCTCGCACCCTCACGACGGAATTTCTCACCGAAGTAGATACCGCCAGTAAGCTCACGAACAACGATCAGATCCGTACCTTCCAGTACTTCTGGTTTCAGTGTCGATGCTTCTTTCAGGCAGTCAAATACGTTTGCAGGGCGGATGTTCGAGAACAAGCCCAATGCTTTACGAATACCGAGCAAGCCTGTTTCAGGACGAAGCTCCTTGGAGTTGTTGTCCCATTTCGGGCCGCCTACAGCGCCAAGCAATACAGCGTCAGCATTTTTACAAATATCAAGTGTTTCTTGCGGCAGCGGAGTACCTTTCTCATCAATGGCAATACCGCCGAACAGACCATGCTCGAATTCAAATTGGAAACCGAACAATTCCTCGGTCTTCTTCATTACTTTAATTGCCTCGCCAACTACCTCTGGACCGATACCGTCTCCGGCGATGACAGCGATTTTTTTAACTTCTGACATAATTGAACACTCCTCTTATTCGCTCTAGTAAGCTATTCTCATTCTGTTATCATTTGTACCACATTTCTAGCATGAAAACCAAGATATAAAATCTATCATCTTTATAGGTACTGCTTATAAAGGCTATAGTCCAGCTTATCCATTGATTATCTTCACATGAAAACGGCGATTACGCGGACCATCAAATTCGCAGAAATAGATGCCCTGCCACGTGCCAAGCAGCAGCCGGCCTTCACTAATGATCACGGTCTGGCTTGTCCCTGTTGTGAGCGCCTTCAGATGAGAGGCCGTATTTCCTTCTGCATGACGGTATTTCGGATGCTCCCAAGGATACACCTCGTCAAGACGCATTAGAATGTCGTGTTTGACATCCGGATCTGCATTCTCCTGAATCGTAATGCCGGCGGTTGTATGAGGACAGTATACCACTGCAAGACCATCCTTCACCCCTTCACGGGCTACTATGGATGCCACTCTACGCGTGATATCAATCATTTCATCTCTTCTGGCCGTTTGAAGTGTTTCAGTAAACAATAGTATTCCCTCCTTATTCATTTATTCAGCCAAGTGACCACAAAAGCCAAACTGAGAAAGTCTGATTAGACTTAGTCGGTTTGGCTTTTGTCAGTACCGTTGCCTGTTAAATCAAGCTCATCTTATCTCGGCGTCCAGGGGACTTGCGCTTCTCGATGAGTCGGTTCACCGCGTCGATATAAGCACGCGCACTTGCTTCAAGAATGTCTGTACTAAGACCGCGGCCTTGAGCAGACACTTCATCCTGCTTCAAGACGACATGGACTTCACCTTGCGCATCCTTGCCTTGCGATACGGACTTGATGGAATAATCCTCAAGCTCAACCGCTTCTGCCGTTACTTTATCAATCGCATTGTAGATCGCATCTACCGAACCATTGCCGATTGCAACTTCCTCGCGTGCTTCGCCTTCCGCTACGCGGATGCGTACCGATGCGCTAGGCGTCGATTGGTTGCCATAGCTCACTTGAATCGCCTCAAGCGTATATACTTCCGGCGTATCGATCAGCTTCTCTTCCAAGAAGGCACGGATATCTTCATCCGTTACATGCTTCTTGCGGTCAGCCAAATCTTTGAACTTCGCGAAAGCAGCGTTAACCGCTTCTTCATCCAGCTCGTAGCCGAGGTCGATCAGCTTCTCGCGGAATGCAGCACGACCGGAATGCTTGCCAAGGACAAGCTTCGAATCACGAAGACCGATCGTATCCGGAGAAATAATCTCGTAAGTTGTTTTCTCCTTCAGCATACCGTCCTGGTGAATACCGGATTCATGTGCAAACGCGTTCGCGCCAACAATCGCTTTGTTGCCAGGGATAACCATACCAGTCAACTTGCTTACAAGGCGGCTTGTTTTTGCAATCTCCTTCAAGTTCAATGTTGTCTTCGCATCAAAGTAATCGAAACGAGTCTCAAGCGCCAGCGCAATTTCCTCAAGCGCCGTGTTACCTGCACGTTCACCGATACCATTAATCGTACCTTCGATCTGGTCTGCGCCGTTCAGGATCGCAGCAAGGGCGTTAGCTGTTGCCATACCAAGATCGTCATGGCAATGTGCGCTCAGCTGAATTTTCTCGATATTTGGTACGTTTTCTTTCACTATCTTGAAGATGTTGCCGTATTCAAGCGGATTCAAGTAACCAACGGTATCCGGGAGATTCACAACAGATGCACCTGCGCGAATCGCCATTTCTGTCATTTGGCAGACGAAATCAAGCTCGGTGCGTCCTGCATCTTCAAGCGAGAATTCGATTTTGCTGAAATACTTCTTCGCGTAAAGGATCGCGCGTTCAGCCGTTTCCAGCACCTGCTCCTTCTCCATCCGCAGCTTATGCTTGCGATGAATCGGACTGGTAGCAAGAAACACGTGAATAGATGGATCCTGCGCGCCCTTCAGCGCTTCACGTACCGCGTCGATGTCCTGTTCGCGGGAGCGTGACAAGCCAATAATCGTAGCATTCTTAACTGCGCTCGCAACCGCATTAACTGCCGCAAGGTCACCTGGGGAAGCCGCAGGGAAACCTGCTTCAATCCGGTCTACTCCGAGCTTCTCAAGCTGCAGCGCGATCTCAACCTTTTCCTTCGTGTTCAGGTTAACACCGGGAGACTGCTCTCCGTCACGAAGCGTCGTGTCAAAAATATAAATTTTTCGCATTTGTGCCTTACACCTCCGAGAACAGAATCATCCCGGACCGCACAGAGCGCGTGCAAGACAGGTTGGAACCTAACCTACGCGCACTCCGGCGAACCGGGATAACATCTTTTTATATGCGGGTTATGATTTTATTACTTTTTGATCCAGTGCATCAGTTCGCGCAGCTGTTTACCAGTTTGCTCGATTGGGTGAGCAGCCTCGTTACGACGAGTAGCTGTCAGCATAGCACGGTTCGATTGGTTCTCAAGAATGAAGTCGCGAGCGAATCGGCCGGATTGGATGTCTTCCAGAACGCGTTTCATTTCTTTTTTCGTTTCTTCTGTAACGATACGTGGACCAGTTACATAGTCGCCGTACTCAGCTGTGTTGGAGATCGAGTCACGCATTGTAGCCAGACCGCCTTCATACATCAGGTCAACGATCAGCTTCAGCTCGTGCAAGCACTCGAAGTAAGCCATTTCTGGAGCATAGCCAGCTTCAACCAAAGTTTCGAAACCTGCTTTAACGAGCGCGGTAGCGCCGCCGCACAGTACAGCTTGCTCACCGAACAAGTCTGTTTCTGTTTCTTCTTTGAAGGAAGTTTCGATAACACCTGCACGAGTACAGCCGATACCTTTTGCATAAGCAAGACCAATTGCTTTCGCATTGCCGGAAGCATCTTGGTGAATCGCGATCAGACCAGGAACGCCGAAGCCCTCTTGGTATGTACGGCGAACCATATGACCAGGGGATTTAGGAGCTACCAGGAAAACGTCTGTATCTCTGCTAGGCACGATTTGACCGTAGTGAATGTTGAAGCCGTGGGAGAACATCAGAGCCGCGCCTTTTTTCAGGTTTGGTTCGATTTCTTCTGCATATACTTTCGCTTGGGTTTCGTCAGGGAGCAAGATTTGAACAACGTCAGCAACTTTAGTAGCTTCAGCTACAGTCAACACTTCGAAACCGTCTTTTGCTGCAACGTCTGCGGATTTACCCGGACGAAGGCCGATAACAACTTTCAGGCCGCTGTCGCGAAGATTTTGCGCTTGCGCATGGCCTTGGCTGCCGTAACCGATAACTGCGATTGTTTTACCTTGAAGTACGCCTTGATCTGCGTCTTTTTCATAATACAATGTAACTGCCATTTTAATGATTGCCTCCTTTAATTTAACCCTTTTAAACGGGTGTTTAAGCAGAGAAAATCGGAAACTTATTTCGGAAAGTTCTCCCCTTAAACTCCCGTTCAAAACGGGATATAGCTTATTATAAATGGTATTGCAAATGTTATTAACGTGCGTTACCGCGGTTGAGTGCTGTTACGCCAGTACGCGAAAGCTCACGGATGCCGTAAGGTTTAAGAAGTTCTACCATTGCATCGATTTTCTCTGTATCGCCGATAACTTGAACGATAAGTGAATGAGTGCCAATATCAACTACTGCAGCACGAAAAGTATCTACTACGCCAAGAATTTCTGGACGAGCAGCAGGCTCTGCACTTACTTTAATAAGCGCAAGCTCGCGGGATACCATTGGATTCGAGCTGAGGTCGATAACTTTAATAACGTCGATCAGCTTGTACAACTGCTTTGTAACTTGCTCAAGCGTATGGTCATCGCCAGAAGTGACGATAACCATACGGGACAAGCCCTGCTCTTCACTTGCACCTACTGTAATGCTCTCAATATTGAAGCCGCGGCGTCCGAACAAGCCGGAAACACGCTGCAGAACGCCGGGCTGATCGTTAACGATTACTGCGATCGTGTGCTTTTTCATTCTGCATCCCCCATGATCATCTGGTCGATCGTGCTACCCTGTGCAACCATTGGATACACATTCTCGTCTCTGCGAACGACAAATTCTACTACTGCAGGTCCTGGATGATTCATTGCCTCTTCCCATACTGCTTTTGCTTCTTCTTTGTTCGAAGCACGGAAGCCTTTAACACCGTAAGCTTCTGCAAGCTTAACGAAGTCCGGGCTGCCTGCAAGATCGATATGGCTGAAACGGTTCTCGTGAATCAGTTCTTGCCATTGACGAACCATGCCAAGCACTTGGTTGTTCAGAATAACAACCTTAACCGGAATATTGTTGATTGCACAAATCGCAAGTTCCTGTGCACACATTTGCATGCCGCCGTCACCATTGATCGATACAACGACACGATCCGGGTTAGCCATTTGAGCGCCAATCGCGGATGGGAAACCAAAGCCCATTGTACCAAGACCGCCGGAAGTTACCCAAGAGCGTGGTTTGTTGAATTTATAATATTGCGCAGCCCACATTTGATGCTGGCCTACGTCAGTTGTAACAATTGCATCACCATTTGTTGTTTCATGGATCATCTCAACAACCCATTGCGGCTTCAGCTCAACATCCGAATCTTTGTAGCTGAACGGATATTGCGCTTTCGATGCTTGAATCTGTTCACGCCAAGCATCTGCTTTGTCGGCGCGTTTCGCCAGTTGGTTAACCTGCTGCAGAACCGTCTTCACATCGCCTACGATAGGGATATCAGTAGGTACGTTCTTGCCGATCTCTGCCGGATCAATATCGATATGAACGATCTTCGCAAGTGGCGCAAAGCCAGCCAGCTTGCCCGTTACGCGATCATCGAAACGCGCGCCGATATTAATGAGAAGATCCGCTTTTTGGATTGAGGTATTTGCCGTGTACGTACCGTGCATACCTGGCATACCGAGCCACAGATCATTGCCGCTTGGGAAGCCCCCAAGGCCAAGCAAAGTTGTTGTAATTGGAATTTCCGTCTTCGTTGCAAACTCCAGCATCTCTTCATGTGCGCCGGAGTATACAACACCGCCGCCCGCAAGAATAAGTGGGCGCTCCGACTCTTCGATCGCTTTGATCAATTTGTCGACTTGCAGTTTGTTAGGCGATACCGTCGGGTTGTAGCCGCGAATACTAACTTCCGTCACTGGCTTGAACAATGTTTTCTTAGCCGATATATCCTTTGGAATATCGATCAGGACTGGACCTTTACGGCCAGTATTGGCGATATGGAAGGCTTCATGGATAATGCGAGGAAGATCCTCAACATCACGTACCATGTAGCTGTGTTTCGTAATAGGCATTGTAATACCTGTAATGTCAGCCTCTTGGAAAGCATCGGTGCCGATCAGGGACGAAATAACATTACCTGTAATAACAACGAGTGGTACAGAGTCCATATAAGCGGTCGCAATCCCCGTTACGAGGTTAGTTGCACCTGGACCGGATGTGGCGATACATACGCCGACCTTGCCGCTAGCACGGGCATAGCCGTCTGCTGCATGAATTGCGCCTTGCTCATGCCGTGTGAGCACATGGTTGAAATCGGAGAATCCGTGCATTGCATCGTAGATATAAAGGACGGCACCGCCCGGATAACCAAATACGCAATCGACGCCTTCCAGCACCAAACTACGGAGTAATATTTCGGAACCGGAAATCACTTCAGGTTTTCTCATCCGTTCCATAACTTCTTCTTTTGACTTCAGCGTTGCACTTTGCGTGACCATTAGTCATCCTCCTCTCGAAAACAACAAAAAAACCTCTCGTTCCTCCAGCTTCAATAATTGAAGCCTGAGGGACGAAAGGTTATATCTTCCGTGGTACCACCCAAATTCGTTATACATCTTGCGATGCATAACCTCCATAAGGTAATGAACGTGTGCGCACAGTACGCCCATACCTTTGACACAATAACGCGTGTCTTGCGATTCCCCCTAATAACCAACAACATGACGGATGTTGCTTTTCAGGAAAACAGCTCCGAGGTGAGCTCGTAGAAAAGGGGTTTTGGCGATGGTTGCAGCTGATCCATCCGCTCTCTGAGCAAAAGAGCCCTTAACACTTCGTCCTCATCATTGCCGATAACATATGCTTGGATAAGATTTTCTTTATTATATGCCTTGGATACCTGTTCGTCAAGCTAAACTGCCTAACAATTGCAAAAAATAGTGAGGCGCATAATCCGCCTGCTATTCATAGTATAACTTAGCCCATATTCGGCAATTTCATTCGGTCAGGACGGATCGCAGATGATACGAGCACGTAATCCAAAAACGGATGACACGGAAATTTTCCGTCTCATCCAAGCCGAGCTTATTCCGATGTCTCATACCGCTCATCCCTTAGATGCCCAGACGATGCGAGAACTCCCCATACGATTCCGACGGGGTGTCACCTATGTAGCCGCAGAAGGAAAAACAAGCAAGCCCTATGGCTTTATTCGATTTGAAATCACAGGTGAAGTCCTGTATCTCGATATGCTTGTCGTTCACCCGGATCATCGGAACCGACAATGGGGCAGAAAGCTCCTGCTCGCGGCTGAAGCTTACGGCACAACCCATAACTGCAGAGTCTCCAGACTATTCGTGGATGATATTAATACCAAAGCGAGAAATCTGTACAGCCGCCTTGGCTATCAAGCGATCCAGTATTATCCGGAGCTCCGCTGTTATGAGATGATTAAACCTCTAGCTTCCTTGCCTTATTTCTAATTAATAAAAATTGCCGCCGCCATAACCGCCGCCAAAGCCACCACCATAGCCGCCACCACTTCCATAGCCGCCGCCAAAGCCACCTCCGTAACCACCGCCGCCGCATCCGCCGCAGCCAAAGCCGCCGCATCCACAGCCACCACCACCGCCGCTCCAGAGTCCGATGGCAAGCAGTTCAAACAATACCAATGGCAATATCGCTTTTGTTTTAACTACTTTCCCCTTATCTTTCTTCAGAGGTGCCAGTACGAGCTTGTTTTGCCGCAGTTCCACCAGCTTGCCTGTAACGACAGATCCATCTTTGCGAACCGCATAGATTTTTTTGCCGACCAGCTTCCGTGCTTGTTCTTTGGAAACTTTGCTCATGTTTGTATCCCTCCCTTCCCGTTGTTCTTTAGTTTATTCAACGGATACTAAAGATGCCTGTTTGTTTGTCCTTGGAGGATATTCGCAGGCTCTTCCTATTTGGAGGCAACTGATAGATTACTATTAATAGATAAAAAAAGGACGTTCCCTCCAGTCGAGCTGACCCGGGGAAACGTCCTTTAATTTATATGATGCCTCACGTACTAGATGTAAAACAGCAGCTTCGATTCGGCAGGCTCAAGCTCCACCAGATGTTCCGCTGTCCCTGGTTTCAGGCTGAAGGACTCACCGCTCCACAGATCGCGGACCGTCAGGCCCTTTGATCCATCGATGCCAACGCGGGATAAATCAATCGTTTTCGACTTCCCGTTCCCCGCATCGAAATTAAAGACCGCAACCCAGGTGCCGCCATCGCCAGACAGCGAGTACAAGTCCTCACCGCCGGTGCCGCTTCTGCCTTCTGCTGGACGGAAGGTTTCTCCACGTCTTGCAAGGGACATTACTTCCTTGTTCGTCATCCATGCTTTAGCGCGGGCCGCTGCTTCTTCCATACGATAATCATCGCCGAGCAGCAGCGACGTGCCTGCTATGACACCAGAGTTCAAACGGCTTCTGCCTTCATGGGCAGAGGTTGCCTCCTGATTATAGCTTTTTAACAATACAATATGATCCGGATCATTAAAGCGGTACAAATTGTTGTTGATCCACCAGCCGTATGTCAGTGCGTTTAACATATATTCTGTATCACTGATCATACCAAAAGCGTCACAGGAGACACGTCTGCTATGTGCATAGCCATGCGGGAACAGCGGTGCAATCGACAGATTGATCAGAAACGGACGATCGATTCGCTCTGGGCTTAGTGCTTCCGCAATAGCCGCCATACCGTAATTGTACGCTTGGATCCCCGTACGGAACGAAGGATTGTAATGTACGCCTTCCATCGCGCCATGCGCTAAAAAGTCCATTTTCAAATAATCAAAGCCGTCAGCCACAACTTCATCAAGCTTACGCGTAATACGGGCAATCGCCTCTGGGTGCGTCGGATCAATCGGCATAGCGCCATCCAGCCTCGGCAGCGGTCTGCCTGCAGCATCCTTCAGCAGAATATCCCGGTACATGACCGAACCATCTGTTCCTTCAACTGGCGTATCCGGGTCTTTCCCCCAGAAAGCAAACGGCGTATAGTACGTTCCCGGCTTCTGGCCATTTGCCTTCACCCGGCGGACAGCATCCTCAAGCTCCCCTTCCTTTAAATTGGTCGAGAAAGCATCGAAGTTGACGTACAGGCTGCCTTCCTGATCGGCAAAGCCATTCTCTTGAAGCTCCTTCGCGAAGAAATCAGAGGTATGTGTGTAGACATCATAATCAAGCTTCGCCATAACAGCCGACCAGCTGTTCCAGCCCATTGGTACACCGCCGGACCAAGGCAGCGCAGGCTGTATAACTGCATTTGCTTTGCCGTAGGCCTCCATGCCTTCACGATAATCACTGTAAGCGCCTACAAATATCGTCGATGATATTATTGAAGTTCCCCGTAGGGAGCCGTGCGGCACAGTATCACGAGTCTGCAGATCAGAGGCACCTGCCAATACCCGCAGACGTCCAATTGCTTCAGAGAAAGTGCCTTCCACGTCAATCGCCGTTTTCCACGTATCATGGGTTACTGAGCCAATAACGAAGCCCCGTCTAGAATATGCCCGGTAAATCGCAGTCACCTCGTAGCTGCGCACACTGCCCGGATTTGCCTGGGAGCCGAACCGTACCCACTTGTCATTATCAAAAGGTATAAACAGAGAGCGGATTTCTTCCTTTGAACCGTCGCCAAAATCAAGTATGCCATCATCATTCAGGTGAGCTGCGAGCGGAGTTAATTCATTCGTCTCCCACTCCTGCGTATCTTCCGCTTCCAGCTCAATCAAGGCGTAAGGCAGGTTCTTATACAAGCGAATCTGCTGTTTAAGCGTCGGCTTACCCGGCTCAGCATGCTCAAAGCTGAATCGAAGACCTTCGCCGAAGCCATCCTCAATCGATTGAACCGCTGCTTCAGGAACAGTATGCGAGCCGTAATAGGTTGAACGAACGACAGCTCCACCAACACGGGCTTCAGCGAACAAGCCTGTCATCGTCTGACCGTCTTTCCAGGCGAGCTCCAGAGTACCGTCTTCCGTATTTGCTGTCACCTTAAGAATGCCGTTATCCGCTGTAAATGTCCCGGATACCTGCTCCAACTTGAATTGTCCCAAATCCGTCGCCATGATTGATCCGCTCCCATTCTATTATTGGTTCAATTTCCATTCTTCACTTTTATTACTTTCTATGTAAGGGAAAAAGCCAGCTCCTGCTGGCCCTCCCCTTCCTCTCATTTCTTCCGATAATATTAATTCCACAGTTGTTTGCGGGCAGCATAATTGCTAGAATATACGGCTTCCACTTTGTCGTCGCCTGCGCCCTTCATATCGGACAGCATTTTATCAAAAATCGAGCTTGCTTCATCGGCCGAAGGCGCCATAATCGCTTTCGTGATCGCTTGCTTCATAATGTCGCTGATCTTTTGTTCGCTCAGCGCTTCCGGTGTACCGCCCTGCGGGCTCAAGCCATCGTAAATGGCAGTATCAAACACTGTATCGGACAGGTTTTTGATCGCCATCTGGTCGATCGGCGAACGCTCGTAACGGCCTGGAAGATCATACGGTGTGCCGTCTGTGCCCGGTCCGTTCTTAATAAACCAAGTCCATTTGCGAATGCCTGTTTCCTTGGTATATGCCGCCCAATCGTCTTTGAAAGCTTGCAGCGTTTCTGGACGCGGCACATGCTTGCCGTCCTTCATATCCCAGTGCGTGCCTTCGATTCCCCACATAAGCAGGTATTGCCCTTCTTCGCTTGCCAGGAAGTTAATGAACTGCATTGTACGTTCTGGATTTTTGTTCTTCTTCGTAATAGCAATCGCATCCCAGCCGAGTGAGCTGCGGCCGCCATACGTCGTCTTGGCAGGGTCTACACCATCTGCCACGACTTTATAAGCAAACAGCTGTGATTCTTCACCTTTATCCTTTTTGAGGATGGTGTTGGAGTTGCCCAGATCCCAATAAGCGCCTGTTGAAGAGAAGATCGTGCCTGTTGCGATTTTTTGCTCCCATACTTGGCGTTTGTTGATCGCCCATTCTTTGTCCATCAGACCGGAGCGATACAAGTCGTTCATGTACAAAATCATATCTTTGTACTTTGGATCCTTCACGTCATATTGCAGCTTGTCGTCATGCTCGTAGTAGCCATTCAGACCAAACATTCCTTTGAAGGTACCAAGCGTACCTCCCCAGTTCTCGCCGTCCATCGTCAGAGCGATTGAGTCCTTGCCGTCAATTTGCGGATATTTTGCTTTGAAGTCGGTCAAGAGCTGCTTGAATTCGCTTTGTGTGAATGGAACTCCGCCCTCAGCTTTGTTCGGTGCAAGCTCCTTCACGATATCTTTACGCATGTTGAAGCCAAATACCGGCTCATGCTCAAGACCATACCAGTTGGACAAGTAGTAGTTTTTACCGTCTTTGTAACGTGTTTTGTTCAGCACATCACCGTACATTTCGGTTACATCTGGACCGTATTGCTTAATCAGATCATCCAGCGGAATGATCGAGCCCGCTTCAATATACTTCGCCACCAGATCGCTGGAGCGATCGAACATAATCATATCCGGCAAGTCGTCGCTTGCCAGCATCAGGTTCAGCTTTTCCGTCGGATTGCCCGTTGGCTGTTGGATCTCAATCGTTACGCCGGTACGCTTCGTGATCTCTTTGGCGATGGCGTTATCGAATTTGTCACCTGTGTTTTTGTCAAAGAACGTAATTGTAATCGGATCTGTGCTTGGTTCCTTTGTTCCGTTGTTATTTCCCGTTTCGGTATTTGACGTTCCCGTGTTACTTGGTTTATTAGATGAATTGGAAGAACATGCAGATATTACGGAAATCATCATTACAGCTGTAAGCATAGACAGCATCCATTTTTTTGCGTTCATATGAAATCCCCCTAATTCAATAATTGTTGGCTAATTATAAAAGCTGTTCGGCCTTCTTCTGCCGGGCCGCACCTCCCCACAAGTAATCTGTAATGTCCAGGCCGATTAACTTTTTACTGCGCCTAGTGTCATACCCTTAACGAAATATTTTTGCAGGAACGGATACACCATGATAATCGGAAGCGTTGCGACCATCGTCGCAGCCATCCGGATCGTGTCCGGTGACACCGCCAGACGTTTAGCCGAATTCGCCATAGCCTGCGCATCGCCTACCATAGAGCCCGTTTGATACTGGTTCAAAATTTTGACGAGTACAGCCTGCAGCGTTTTCAAATCCGGATTATAGGTAAACACATAGGAGTCAAACCAGGAATTCCAATGGCTGATCGCCGTGAACAAGCCGATTGTTGCGAGAACTGGCGTCGTCAGCGGCAATATAATCCGGAAGAAAATCTGGATATAATTTGCTCCGTCCATTTTCGCCGATTCATCCAGCTCCTGCGGCAGTCCCTGCATAAAGGTCCGGATGATGATCATATAGAACACATTCATTAAACCTGGCACGATAAACACCATAAAGCTGTCGATTAGATGATAGCTTTTGAGCACCATATAGTAAGGAATTAGTCCGCCGCCAAAATACATCGTAAAGACGAAGTATAACGTCCAGAAGCGGTTCGCGACCAGCTCCTTCTTACTAAGTGCAAATGCCAGCATACTAATCGTGATAACTGCTAGCGGCGTACCGATGACTGTCCGCAGCAGCGTAACTCGGATCGCCATCCAGATCTCACTGTCGCTCAAAATCTGAGTATAGCTTGCAAGACTGAACTCTCTTGGCCACAGATACAGATTCCCCCGCAGCGTGTCCTCTGCACTGTTGAGCGAAATAATGAAGACATTCCAGAATGGATAGAACGTCACTATAAATATCGCAACGATAAATGTGTAAACGGCGGTCATAAAGAGAAAATCTTTTTTGTCTTTCACCATGACGTGTTCTCCTCTTCCGTTTTGTACTAGAACAGCGATTGCTCTTCCGTCTTTTTGGCCATCTGATTAACGGTGATGACAAGCAGGAATGCCACAACCGATTTGAACAAACCGACGGCAGCACCGTAGGAGAACATCCCGTTCTGCAAGCCGTATTTGTACGTGTACGTATCGATAACTTCCGAGTATTCCATAACCGTATTGTTCTGGAGCAGGTACTGCTGGTCAAAGCCGGCGTTCAAGATCCCGCCAATCGCGAGAATAGCCAAAATAATAATTGTCGGACGGATCGAAGGAAGCGTAATATGCAGCATTTGCTTCAGTCGGCTTGCTCCATCAACCCTCGCCACCTCGTACAGCTCAGGGTTGATTGCCGCTATCGCAGCCAGATACATAATGGCATTAAAGCCCATGTCCTTCCAAGCATTCGAGAAAGCGATAATCCACCAGAAAAGATGACCCTTCTGCATGAACTGGATCGGCTCGTCAACAATATGAAGTCCGGTCAGGATGTTGTTGATGACCCCGCCTGATGACAGCATCGTAATAATGATGTTCGCTGCGATAACCCACGAGATAAAATGCGGCATGTAGGAGACGGTCTGGAACGTTCGCTTGAACCAGCCGTTGCGCAGCTCATTAATCATTAAGGCCAGAATGATTGGCATCGGGAATCCGAACAGCAGCGACAAGAAGCTTTGCGCCAGCGTGTTACGCATAATCCGTACGAAATCGCCGTTAGTGAAAAAGTAATCAAACCACTGCAAGCCAACAAAGTCTGTCGTGAAAAATTGCTTAAAAAACGATCCGCCGCCCGGCTGATAGTTAATGAACGCCATATACAGCCCGAACATCGGCACGTAGGAGAACATCAAGGTCAGAATGATCGCGGGCAGCATAAGTACGTAAAGCAGCTTCTGCTCTTTCAACCTGTCAAGCAGTCCACCTCTTTTCCGCTTGACGGTAAGCGCTTGTGGATGCGTTTTCGTTTGTATGCTCATCGTGTTGCCCTCCCATGAATGGATTGCGTTGTCACCGCTTCGTGTCCTTATTATAGGCCGGCCAAAATAGCCGTTCTATAATAAGATCTACCGATTCATGCTCGAAACCCACACACTTCCTTTTGCTCCATTGTTGAATAGCGGCATTGCCGTTAAACTAGAGAAACATGATGCATGAAGTTATTATTCTACCGAGAAAGGCTGGTGCCGACATGTATTCTGTGCTGCTGGTAGACGATGAAGCGATCGAGCTGGAGACGATGGAGCATTATGTTCCTTGGGAACAAGCCGGCATACAAGTCGCTGGGACGGCGCGTAATGGAAAGGAAGCACTGGCTAAGCTGACCGAGCTGAAGCCAGACATTATCGTGACAGATGTGCGTATGCCCATCATGGACGGACTGGAATTTGGACGGCGCGCGAAGCAAATCGATAAGAGCGTCAAGCTTATTTATTTGAGTGGACATAATGAATTTCAATATATTAAGTCCGCCCTTAATATCGAAGCCGCAGGCTATTTGCTTAAGCCAATCGACATGGAAGAGCTGCTTGTGCTTCTGGAAAAAGTAAAGAAAAAATGCGAGGATGAACAGCTTGCCAGCGAAGGCGGCGGCTGGCAGCTTGAGAAGCTGCTGCTGCGCATTGTGCGCGAGTCATCCGCGCAGCGACGGCTTGAATGGATTCGGCAATGGGAGAAAGCCGCTTCCGGCTTTCTCGCTCATCAATCTTTTGGAGCCGCTTACATGACGTTCGAGCATCCGGCATTTCGCAGTAAATCGGCTGATAGTGCCGCAGGAGACAAAGCACAGCAGCTATCCTCCTCCATTCTGCCCGCAGACGCAGCAGAGACTGTGCGGGATTTGCTCAAGCGGAGACTAGACGCCGCTATTGTTCTGGAGACCGGACCAAACACGCTGTTTGTTCTATTCCAAGGAAAGCCTCAGCAATGGGACATTGCTTATTGGGAGCTGCTCCGGGAGGAGCTGCTGGCCGTAACGGCGCAGGGAGAAGCCTTTGCGACTATTGGCTTGTCCGGCCCTTACAAAGGGTTTGATCTGCTGAAGGAAGCTTACGAGGAGTCACAGCGTTGTAACGAAGAGAAATTGTACCGGCAGGCCGGATCCGTCATCCGAAGCGGCAGCAATGCAATGGTGATGCAGACCGATATCCCTGTCGAAAGCGCAGCAGCTTCCCTTATTGCCGCCGTCCAAGCAGGCGATGCGGAGCGTGTGGGCTTGGTGCTGGATGACTGGTTTTGCAGCATGCGGCAGGAGCGAGTCGAACGTAACTTCGCCGTTCGGGCGGTTATCCAAATGTTGACCATCCTGGAGCAGCATTTCACCTCCTTCATGGTAGGGCCGCTTCGCGATCAACTATTGGCGGATCACTGGAAGGAGCTGTCGTCACTCCCTACGATCGCCCATTATCACGCTTATGCACTTCGGTTCTGTTCGGAGCTGGTGAAGGCTGCTTCAGAACGTGATGTTGATCGCCATCAGTCGGTTGCCGAGCAGATTATGAAGCTGATCGCGGAGCGCTATCATCTGCCTCTTACAGTGGAGGATATCGCCAAAGAGGTCTTTTTGTCGCCGAATTATGTTCGTACCATCTTTAAAGAAAAGACCGGCGAGACTATCCTAGATTATTTGACCCGAATCCGGATGAATCATGCGTCTGAGCTGCTGAAAGACCGTTCGCTGAAGGTGCGCGAGATCGCCCACCGGGTCAGCTATGAGAATGTCTCTTATTTCTGCTCGGTATTCCAGAAGCATAAAGGCAGTACGCCTAACGAATACCGCAAATTGCAACTTTAGGCTGGAGTGGTCTGTCAATGAGGAAGCTTGTCGGATGGCTGATTAATCCCTTTTACAATTGGCGGCTTCGCGAGAAGCTGTTTGTCATGTTTTTGCTCGGGGGCATACTCCCTTTGCTCTTTTTCGTTCAATATTCCTATTCAACCATTCGCAGCGAGCTCTCCTCCCAGATGGTGGCGAATACTGGCTCTACGGTAGCGCAAATCAATTCCAACCTGGAAAATAAACTGGATACGTACACGAAGCTGTCTGCAACGCTGTACTTAGATTCCTCGCTGCGTGCCTATTTGACGAATGATTATTCGAAGGATCCATCTCTGTTTGTGGATGCCTACAAATATATCAATAACTCTTTCGTCAACATGCTGACGACAAATCCAGATATTGATTCGATGACGATCTTCATTAGCAATGAAACACTGCCCACCGATGGTATGTACATCAAAGCAATGGATAACAGCTTTATGAGCTCCTTGCCCTACAAGTCGCTGCGGGGCAGCTTTGGGGATGTCCGGTTTGTCACGTCGCCGCCTTTGCCCGACAAGCCGCCGATGTTCACACTGACACGTCTGCTGAATATTAGCAGCATGAACAACCCCTATGGCGTACTGACGATCAATATTTTGGAGTCCGATATTTTCCGGCTGATGGAGAAGGAAGCCAATGACAAGACGGTGCTGATCATTAATGAAGAAGGCATTGTTATGTCAGCCAAGGATAAAACGCTGCTGAATCAGCCGATCGACTTGCCGAATGCCTTCCCCGAAGAGACAAACGGCAAATTCGACAGCACGTATAAAGGCGAGAGAGTACTTGTCGTTTACAATACAACCAAATATGGCTGGAAAAGCGTCTCCCTCATTCCGTACAGCAGTTTTCTATCCAAGGCTCATTTGACGGCCAAACGCATACTTACGTACGCGTTAGTCAGTCTTGCGCTTATGGCGATAATGATCTATGTGACTGCCCGGCTGTTCACCAAGAGGATGGAGAAGCTCGTCGGCATGATCCGCCGCATTGAAAAGGAAGACTTCGAGCTTATCGACATTCGCCCGCTAGGGCGAGATGAGATCGGTCAAATAGGCAACGCGCTGCGGAAAATGGGACAGCGTCTGAACTCTCTGATCTCCGACGTCTACATGAAGGAGATCGATAAGCGAGAGGCGGAGCTGAACGTGCTGCAAGCGCAGATTAACCCGCATTTCCTGTACAACTCGCTTGCCTCGATCTCGTCGCTCGCTATACGAAACGCCGATCCAAGAATGAACAAGATGGTGACCGATTTGGCGAAGTTTTACCGTATCTCGCTGAACAAAGGCAAAAACACGCTGTCGGTGCATGAGGAAATTCAGTTGACCCGCTATTATGTATCTATCCAGCAAGTGCGGTTCGCCAATCTGCTCCGGGTTCACTACGATATTGACGAATCTGTGCTGCCCTGCCCAATCGTCAAGCTGACGCTTCAGCCGTTCGTCGAAAACTGTATCAACCATGCGATATGGGATCACGAGCACGGCATCAACATTATTATCAGGGCTTATCGAGAGGGTCAGGATATCCTGCTTAATGTGATTGATGATGGTATGGGGATGAGGATGCAAAGCGGACTCCTGCCAATAAGTGAGGATACGTTGTCGGGCTATGGTGTGCGGAACGTGGATAACCGGATTAAGCTGCTGTTTGGCGATTCGTACGGGGTGTCGATATTTAGTCGATTTGGAATTGGGACGACGGTGACGATTCGGATTCCGGGGAAATGAAGGACGGTTAAATGGGCATGCTGCGCAATTGAATGTTCTTCCGATCGCCATTGCTCGGGGATTCCTTTCAACAATCCTTGCGGATTGGAATCCCCGAGCAAAAGCGACCACTACGTTTCTCCAGAATCATTCAATTGCTCCACTTGCCTTTAACCTCATTTCCTGCCTTTGTCGCGTCGCTATATTTCCAAAATGCCTAATATCTTTTGATTATGCAGTTAKACAAAACAGCCGCGCAGGTTATCCCTGCACGGCTGTTTTGTTTGTTAGATGGTCTTTATATATTGATTTTCACTTTGTAGAGCTTCGATTGAGCGCCTTCCAGGCTCACTTGGAGAGTGTCTTTGGCTTCGACTTTGGAGTTGGTCCATGCGTCTGTGAGCTCTACCATGGATGATGCTGATACGCCTAATGCCCGCTTCAGGTCGATCGTTTTGACTGTTGGGTCGTTCGTGTAGTTGAAAACGGCCAGGTAGTAGTCCTGTTTGTCTTGGAGGACGAATACGTCCGCTGCGGCGTTGCCTGTGTTGCCTTCAACGGGACGGAAGGCTTCGCCGATCAGGGCGATATCGTTTACGTTTTTATTTGTCAGCAGCGACTTCATCAGCTTTTGTGTTTCCACATTGCTTACGTCATCAGAGTTCATGTAGACCGTGCCGGAAATCGCCGCGGAGTTAATCCGCGTCTGCGCCGCGTTATATGAGCCGCCTTTTGCGAGGGTCACATAATCCGGATCGGTGTAAGCATAGATGGTGCCGTTCTGCCACCAGCCATAGGTCAGATTGTTAAGCTGGTATTCCGTGCGGCTAAGGCTTCCATCAATATCGCAGGAAATGCGCCTTGCATGCGCATATTGGCTAGGGAACATCGGCGCGATCGAAGCGCTGATGAACATTTTGCCGCCAAGCGTCTTGTTGATATGAGCCATTCCCTGGTTGTAAGCTTGAATACCGGTTTGCACCTTAGGATCATAATGCTGGCCTTCGAAGGAGCCGTGGCTCAGGAAGTCGATCTTGATGTATTCAAATCCGTAATCCAGGAACTTCTTGAATACATATTTAACGCGCTGCTTCGAGCCCGGATGAGTAGGATCGATGGCATATGCGCCATCCACCTTAGGAAGGATGTTGCCTGCGGCATCCCGAAGTACAATATCGCCGTAAGTGTATTTGCCGTTTGTCCCTTCTACAGGCTGTGACATATTGTCGCCCCAATATACAAATGGACCATAGTAAATACCAGCTTTTTGCCCGTTTTTATTGATCACCTTCACAGCATCACGGAGCTGCTGCTCAGATAGGTTATCCCAATAGGAGTCCATATTGATATAGACGGTGCCCTTGTTTGTAAAAGACTTTTGCAGATTAGCCTTAAAGAAATTGGATACCTCAACAACTTTATCGTAGCTGAGCGAGCTTTCATATGCACCCCAGCTGTTCCAGCCAACCGGCACGCCGGAAGGCACGCCTTTCTCGAACTTAAGAGGTGGAGCAACAGCCGCATTAGCCTCCCCGTAGTTCTCCAGCCCATCGCGGTAATCCGCGTAATAGCCGATAGCAATTTGAGGTGAAGTAATGGTTTTCCCCGATACTTTGCCATGCCCGATGCTGTCATGCGTTGATGTGAGCGATGTAAAACCGCCATAAACCTTCAATTTATTTATCTTGTCATTTGAACCACTCCAGAAAACACCTGTTTTCCAGACATCATGGGTAACCGAACCAATAACGAGACCACTGCGGCTGGTGTTATCATAGATGGCCGTCATCTCGGAGCTGATATAGTTATTGTTATTAAGCGATGTATTGATCGTTCGCGCTTGATAACGGGACCATGCGTCATTGTCATACGGCGTAATCAGTACACGGTTATCTTCATAGCTGCCAAGATCAACACCACCGCTCGCATTCAGAACCAGCGGAGCCATATCATTCGAGCTGACCGCAGAGCTGCTCACCACTTGCTGTGATACGAGGAAGTAAGGCTGATCCTCATACAGCTGGTAAATTTGCTTCATAGTCGGCAAGCCCTCACTGCGATTCTCGACCGTAATACGGACGCCTTTGCCATGTCCGTCCTTTATTTTCTCAACTTCACTCAGCTTAAAGCTGTGTTCGCTGTATTTACGGCTATCCAGCAGTTGATCTTCCAACTGCGCGCTCGCATAAGCGCCTTTAACAAGCGTTTTGCCATTCCAAGCGAATGCCGCAAGACCTGATTCCGTATTGTACGTAACGCTGTAGGAGCCGGATTCGAAGGTAGCTCCTTTTTCATGTGCCGTTACTTTGATAGAGCCGTATTTTTTCGAATCAATCACTTTGCCAATCAAGCCAATGTTGTCCACCGGTCCTGGATCTTCGCCCGGAGCTTCCGCAGCTGCAATCTCCAGCTTATCGATATCTGGTGACCAGCCACCGTCATCGTTGAACGTAATCGTATTCGCTCCTGCCTTCAGTTCAATCTCCAGCTTGAACACGCCAAGCGTATCCCAGTTTTCCGTTTTGGGCAGCGCGTAATTTTCTAATGCGCCGTCATTGACGGCAATGGATACCGGACGTGGATCCCCCGAAATATAAGAGATGCTAAGCGTGTACACGCCTGCTTTTTCCGTCATAACATCTCGGAATTGAAGCGTGGATCCGCCCCACAGATTACCCACCTTCTTGCCTCCTGAGCAATCGGTAGCCGCTGAACAGCCACTAACAGATGCATTACCCGTTAATACATTGTTTGATGATTCTGCCTCGTATGCTGTACCCTCGACCGGCCCACCAGAACCATCGGATAACCGAAGATCGATCCGGTCAATGTCTGGCGAGTAGCTGCCTTCATCGTCCAAACGGATCGTGTTCACTCCTGCCTTGAGTTCAAGCTCCAGCTCGTAAACACCAAGCGTGTTCCAATCGACAGTACTCGGCAGATCATAGTGATCCACAGTACCATTGTTGATACTTACCCCAACCGACCTTGGATCTCCGGAAATATAGTGCACCGTCATCGTATATACACCAGCTGTCTCTACCGTCACCTCGTTGAAGGTTAGTGACGAGCCGCCCCACAGCCCTCCAACCAATTGCCCGCCCGAGCAGCCTACAGCTTCTTCGCAAGCTTTGACCTCCGCTTTGCCTGTAAGCGTATTGGTGGATGCTTCTGCTTCATACGAATAGCTCCCAGCAGCAGCTATCGAAGTAGTCGGATCCACACTTGCAGCGGCCTCAACTTCCCGCGCAGATGTTCCTCCAGCTAATTGGACAATCAGGACTGCAGCCAGCAAGAGGAACAAGCCTTTACCGGACCATGCCCCATACTTCCTTTTCATTACATCAAGCCTCCTGTTCGTATCGAAAATAGTGAAGCGCTTTCAAGGTGCTTTTTCAATGTAATTCAGAGAAGAGGCTTGAACAATCCCAATATTTAACGAACCATACGACAAACCGCCAAAGTTTGAAGCGAAGCCCCCGGCTCGCTCTTCCTTTGGCGGTTAGTTAACGATAAATATGAATTAAACCGTTTTAACCTCTACCAGCTTCAGCCGGTCATCCAACCGATAGCGCTTGCCTGCTTCCATCTGCAGGCTGATCTGTCTGCCTCCACATTTGATGATCGTTTCCAGATCGGAATACGCCGTTATTACCGCCTCAGTCAAACGGCCATCCTGCCACGTTGCCGCTGCTTCCGCATTTCCCTTCGCCCTCAAACCTCGATATGAACCAACAGACCAGTCTATCGGCAAGGCGGGTAACAAATGAATGGAACCTGCATGACTTTGAAGCAGCATGTCGGCAATCGCTGCCGTCCCACCAAAATTGCCGTCAATGACAAATATATTTGTCTCGGCACCAGCTACACCCGCCTTGGAATAGGACAGCAAGTTATCAAAGCAGAGCTCTCCGATCAAATGCCGGACATGCTTCACAGCCTGATTACCGTCATGCAATCTGGAAAAGCCAAGAGCGAACAACGCTGCCGTAAATTCAATATCTTCCCGCTCATCAACCAGCATCCGCCCCAGCAGTGTTTGCCTCATAGCCTCACTCAGCTCTGGCGTTTGTTCTGGCGTAATCTGGTTGCCGGGATAAACACCATACATGTGGGAGAAATGCCTGTGTTGCGGCTGCGCCTCAGCATAATCCTCCAGCCACTCCTGCAGTTGGCCACGCTTTCCGATTTGCAGCGGCGGCAGCAGCTTATTCGCCGATCTCAGACGTTCTTGCAGCTCCACATCTGTCTCCAGCAGCTCCGCCGATTCCAGCACGAAGTCAAACAAATCGCGGACAAGCATTTGGTCCATCGTTGAGCCCATAGAGAGCTGCTGCTCCCCCTGCTCAGGAGGACCTGGATAGAAGCTGTTCTCAGGCGAGGTTGACGGTCCAGTAACAAGCCAGCCGTATTTCGGATGCACCGTCATATAATCCAGGAAAAACAACGCCGCTTCCTTCATCACTAGATAGGCCTGATTGGATAAAAACTTACGGTCCATGCCGTATTCAAAATGCTCCTTCAGATGAGTCGCAATCCATAAGCCACCCGTCACGTTTAAGCCCCACGATCTTCCCCAGCCAGGCGACGCAAATCCCCATGCATTGGAGAACACATGCGCCACCCATCCCTCGCAGCCATAGAAATCCTCAGCAGCTGCACGACCTGCCACTGCAAGCTGCTCGATATAATTCATAAGCGGAATGTGGCATTCTGCCAAATTGCTGATTTCTGTCGGATAATAATTCATCTCGGTGTTCACGTCGAGGTGGTAGTCGCAGCTCCATGCCATTGCGTTAGCCTCACCGTCATTCCAGATCCCCTGCAGATGAAGCGGCAAACGCGAGTCATGCCGTGATCCAGCAATCGTCAAATATCGTCCGTACTGATAAAACAAAGCGATAAGTCCGTTGTCCTCCGAATCTCCAGCCCTCAGCCGTCGAATCCGTTCGTCTGTCGGCAGGGCACCTAACGTGTCCGAGGAGCCTCCAAGGTCAAGCTCTACGCGGTCAAACAGCGTTTGATAATCACAAATATGATTGTCCCGCAGCTGCTCGAAGCCTTTTGCCTCCGCCGCTTTAAGCCGCTCCATACTCTCGGCCTTCCACCCTTCATCCATACGGCCATAGTCAGTCGCCGCCGCGAAATAAAGGATGACCTCATCGGCTTGCTTGACGACAAGGGCACCATCCTCGCCGAGTAAACTGCCACCTTTAGCGACAATCTTTAGTCCACCTTCACACCATACCCCGCAAGCTCCGTCGCTATGTATGTTTTCCGTTGCCTGAGTGCGGAAAGCCAGCTTATCCGAACCTTCCAGCCAGGTATCAAACGTATTCGTTCTGCCCGATAGGCGCAGCGTAAGCGAGACGCTTCCTATCCTATCACCTTGTATACGGGAGACCAGCACCCCATCCGCATGCGTCGCGAACGTTTCCCTGCAGATCGCCGCTCCTGATGTGCCTCTATACGATACCGTTGCGATCGCTCTTTCCAAATCCAGCTCCCGCATCAGTTCACTTCCTTCATCATCCCCATAGGTGATAAGAATATCGCATAACGATAGGTTCGTACCGAAGTTGCCTTTCTTTGGCTCTAGCTGTTCTTCAGCCAGCTTGTCTCCAAGCACATAATCACCGCTGAAAAAAGCTTCCCGCATGACGGACAGCTTTCCTTTTGGATCCTGTGACCCACCAAAGCGTTCCGGCTTACCCGACCAAAAAGTAACCTCTGTCATATTCCAGGTTTCGCTGTTGATGCCGCCATGCAGCACAGCACCTAGCTGTCCATTTCCAAGCGGAAGCCCTTGCTTCCAGCTTGTTGCCGGTCGTGTATAAGTCATTTTCATCACAATCATCCTCCCGGGTGTTGGCTAATCATCCGCCTTAACGGTGAAAGCCCTTTCGCAAATTTCGCCATTATTGTAACATTGATAACCATAGACGTATTTGCTCACCAGTCCATTTAGTTGATGATTAGTCCGGTAATTTTATGAATGATTGTACCCTAGAGGGTGGACGATTGCCAAAGCAGGGGGAAAGCGATGAAAAACTTGAATGAATTAAAGCCTTATGTCGGTGATTCCATGCGTTATCTATATGTTGGCGGTTGGAACGAGAAGCTGCGTGTCTGCAATGTGTATGCATTCCATCTGTTTCTAGACGGGCCTGGCGAAATGGAAGTGAACGGGAAGCTGTACCCGATCGACCGGCATACCTTAATTTTCCTGCGCCCGGGTGAGCCCCATGCCTTCCATATTACAAAAGGACAACCACTCTCTTCCTTCAACCTCTATTGCGACATGTGGACAGGTGCATCTAATCCCGTATCTCTTAGCCGGGTCTTCATTCACGCGCCTGAGCCATTCTCACTGGAGTCCAGCTCGGTGATGGAGGTAAGCTCAGAGCTGGACTCGCTGCCAAGCTGTTTCTCACTCCAGCCCTATCCGTGGCTTTACGATTCCTTCGTTACGTTAGCCAAGCAATTCGAAGAAGCTAAGCACTACCGTGCCGAACTGGTAAATAGCTTGCTGTACGCCTGGATGCTTAGCTGGTACAACGTTATTCACACCAGCCAGCCAAGTGACTTCCGGATCGTCAAGCTGCTCGCGCACTTGAACGAGCACCCAGAGATGCGCTCCTCCGTAGAGGAGTGGTCGGCGATGTGTGGTCTGAGGCGTTCCTACTTCCATTCCCTCTTTCTGCGCGAAACCGGGTATACACCAAGTGTCTACCGCCACAGACTGCTGATGAAACAAGCTGCTCAACTGCTCGTTGAAACGAATTATTCGGTGACCGCTATTGCCGAACGGCTTGGCTATCTATCCATACATCCGTTTACCCGCCATTTCAGCGCATTCCACGGTGTCAGCCCGCGTGCATACCGGTTGCAGCCATCTCCAGCCCTTATTTAACCATCGTCTTAAAAGACAAAAAGAGGTTGTCCCCCTTAAAGGGAACAACCTCTTCTATATCACGCTTAGAAACTAAGCGTTGATTTTCTCTTTTGCAACGCCAGCAAGGGAGTTGAACGAGTTGATGTCGTTAACAGCCAGATCAGCAAGCATTTTGCGGTTTACTTCGATGCCAGCCAGTTTCAGGCCGTGCATGAATTTGTTGTAGGAAAGACCGTTCAGACGAGCAGCCGCGTTAATACGAACGATCCACAGTCTGCGGAATTGACGTTTGTTTTGACGACGGTCACGGTATGCGTAAAGAAGCGATTTACCAACTTGCTCCTTTGCTGTTTTAAACAGACGGTGCTTCGAACCGAAATAACCTTTTGCTAGTTTAAGAATTCTTTTACGACGACGAGCGCGGACAAAACCGCCTTTAACTCTTGCCATGAGTGGAAACCTCCCGTAGGTTGAATTGGATTATCTTATCTGAACAATTGCTACTATTTAAGGTTAGCGAGACCTTGTTGAATACGACGAACGTCGCCAGCTGCCATCAGTGGTTGGCCAGCAAGTACACGTTTTTGACGACCGGATTTGTGGGAAAGCAAGTGATTTCTGAACGCTTTATAGCGTTTTACTTTACCAGTACCAGTAATTTTGAAGCGGTCTTTCAGACTGCTGTGTGTTTTCATTTTAGGCATGTCGATTATCCTCCCTTTATTTAAGTGTTGCTTTTTGGTGCCAAAATCATAATCATGCTCCGGCCTTCCAGCTTCGGTGCACGTTCTACGCTGCATATTTCGGCAACCTCTTGCGCCAGACGATCCAGAATTTTCTGGCCGATCGACGCATGGGCGATTTCCCGTCCGCGGAAACGTACGGAAGCTTTAACCTTGTCGCCTTCACCCAAAAACTTAACGACATTACGGAATTTCGTTTGGTAGTCATGCTCGTCGATGTTGGCACGGAACCAAACTTCTTTAAGGTCGACGATCTTTTGATTCTTGCGTGCTTCTTTTTCTTTCTTCTGTTGCTCGTAACGGAATTTACCGTAGTCCATAATCCGGCATACCGGTGGTTTAGCCGTTGGTGCTACATTCACCAGGTCCAGACTAAGATCAATTGCCATTTGCATAGCTTCACGGATCGATTTGATGCCGATCTGCTCACCTTCCGCGCCAACAAGTCGTACTTCTCTGGCCCGGATCTCATCGTTGATTTGATGTTCTCTGCTAATAACGTGCCACCTCCAAGATAGGATGTTTATGTTTGTTTACAAAATAAAAAATGCGGGTTCGCACGAACCCGCATTGTATAACCGTTCATTATGGCTGCCCTTGTTACTTCTCAAGGGAAGCAACTCGTTAACCTTAGTCGATTATCGCGAACCAGTCGGCTGTACCGAAAGGTGAGAAGCGGGTGCTTCTGCTTGTGCAAATATGTTTGTCAAAAACGTTACCGACATACTATAACATAATGGATTTATATGTGTCAACCCATTATATCACGTGTAATTATAGCTGTTTGCTTTGCACGTCCTCGAGACGAATAACACGTGTGTGCTGTGTGTGGCTCCACTTCTTGTTGTTTTGCGTGAAGAACGCGTGAACCGTAATCGGCCACCACGACAAAGTGAACAGCAAGAAAGTTGGAATCCGCAGATACAGCTTCCATGGCACCTTCGCCATATACATCGAGAGCGGAATCTGAATAAATACGTACGCCATGTAAGGCACACTCAGCCAAATCGGAAGCAGGTTGTACACCGATTCCACGTCGTTTCCGCCAAACAGGACGATATCGCCCCAGATGATCGCAGCGATGAAGAAGCCGGCTAAATAGTTATATGCGTTAAAAACGTAGAGCGCAGCGTCAATCTTTGTCATGCTGCGGTCTTTGATCCCCTGCCACAATAGCGGCAGCATGTATTTGCGTGTAACGTCGAAATGTCCTTGCATCCAGCGCAGCCGCTGACGTGCCGATGCCTGGAACGTAATCGGCTTCTCGTCGAACACTTTCGCTTCGAAATTAAACTTCGGATAAATTCCCCGCTGAATACAGCGGACTGTAAACTCAAGGTCTTCTACGAGACTTGTTGCGCCCCAGCCCATTTCCTGCAGCAGCTTGGCATCAAAGCACATCCCCGTGCCTCCGAGGAAGTTAGCTAGACCAAGATTCGTGCGTGGCAGCTGCCAAAGTCGGTTACAGAACCAGTAGTTGATCGCATTAGCCGAGCTGATCCACGAGTCGTTCGGATTTTTTGTATCCAGGTAGCCTTGAATAACCCGGTGTCCATTAATCAAGTCATTGTTCATGTACTGCAGGAAGTCTGTTGCCACCAAATTGTCGGCATCAAAAATAGCGACGCCGTCATAACTTTTAGGCATTTTCCACAGTTCCTTCAGCATCCATTCTACTGCATAGCCTTTACCGCGCTGGCTTTTGTTATTACGAACGCAGGCATAAACGCCTTCATAGCTGTTCACAATATCGACGGTGCGGTCGGTACAATTATCGCAGATAACAAAAATATCGAACAGCTCGCGAGGATATTTCATTTTCATCAAGTTTTCAATAAGCGCCCCGACAACCTGTTCTTCATTGTGCGCCGCGATAAGCAAAGCGAATGTCTTTTGCGGAGGATGGGATACATCTTCTTTTTTTCGGTGCCAGCCAAAGCATGTCAAAAACAGTTGGTACAAGCCCAGCAATGCAAAGACAATTTGGAACACTAGCATGATCGTGTTGAACATTTTTCGGTACTGCCCCCTTGAGACCCCTTTTTAATTGCCCGTTCTAATCATCCTCATTCGGACGCTGACAGGCTCTTTACTATCATTTCTCTCATGTGTCCTTACGCCGCTTTTTTATTTGTATCAGCGATTCGTGAGACCTTTTTGATTTTCCACACAATGCTTATCTTTGTCAAAACCGCTATATCCCGCCATTATCGATTATCCAGCCATTAAAACGCTTGCATGCCAATCAGATGGTTACATTACCTCCTATTCCGCCCTATCGCCCTTATTTTCATCCATTTCCTAATTTTTTAGCCCTTACGTCCAATACATACGTGCAAGCTTGAGACAATGTTCCCAGTTCATCACTTTGCTTTGTGACGAATCTGTGGCTGAATAGGTGTCGAATACCGTTCAAAGCTTGAAGCCAGCTTGTCGAAAATAGCCTCCCACGATTGTTTGAGGCCGTATATTCGGCCTTGCTCAGCCATTGCTGCACGCCGTTCGTCATTGTTATAGAGCAGCTCCATGGCTTCCGCAAATGAATGTGCATCGGTCGAATCGCATAACATTCCTGTTACACCGTGCGAGACGGAATCGGTAACGCCGCCTTTGTCCGCACAGATAACTGGTGTCCCGCAGGCCATCGCCTCCAGCACAACATTGCCAAATGTTTCTGTCTCCGACGGAAACAAGAACAAATCCGCGGAAGCATACCACTTTTGCAAATCAGGCAGCGCCGTAAAACCAATAAAACGAGCATCGATTCCTTCACGGCGGCAACGTTCCTTAAGTGCATCTGCCGAAGGTCCATCGCCAGCGATAACAAAGACTGCTTCCGGACATGTATGGCGCCGAAAATCTGCAAAAGCGTCAAGCGCGATATCGACATTTTTCTCAGGAGCTAATCTTCCAACATAAAGCACGACAAATCGACTGCTGTCGATTCCTTGCTGACACAGCCACTCCTCCCGGTCAACATTCGGATGGAAGACTTCCGTATCCATGCCTCGGCTCCATATTTCAAGCCGGCTGGCATCCCAGCCTTTATCCAATAAATCCTGATGAGTCGAATGAGAAGGTACATAAATGGACCGGCAGTCTTGATGAAACCATTCCATATATCTCCATAACAGCTTTGCCATCCATTGCAAATTGTAAAACGGCAAATATTGATCAAAATGGGTATGATAGGACGCAACAAGCGGAATGTGAAGCTTGCGGGCATAATGAATGCCGCAAAGACCGAGGTTAAACGGGGTAGCGACATGAATAATGGTCGGAGAAAACTCTTTTAACGCTCTGCGGATATGAATGGGATTAGGCAGTGCCAGACGGCACTCGGGGTATAAGAAGAATGGCAGACTTGCGAAGCGTTCCACTGAGCTTGACGTTTTGCCGCTTAACTTGCCGGAAGCCGGATCCGGCGCCAGCACAAGCACTTCGGCACCTTTCTGCTTCAAATAGTCCGTCCAGCGGCCAAGCGTGCGTGCCACACCGTTCACATCGGGCTCAAAAGTGTCGGTAAAAAGCGCAACTCTCATACAGGACGCCTCCTTATAATGAACCTTGATCGGTTCCAGTCTACAGGAGGACTGTTAGGCGATGATCAACCTGATTTTAAAAGTTCGTGAAGCTTTGAAAATATAGGCCTTCGTATAAACTTAAAACTTGCACAAGCTTAATTATTGAACAATAATAGGCAGATATCGATTATAATGTGTGGGAATTAATGCTTACGAAGTAGAATTGCTTCGCAATTCTTAAGCTAATGCTTACGAAGTAGAATTGCTTCGCAATTCTTTTAGGAGGAACCGGATGAGAAGAATGATAGGGTGGTTAAGATCAAGAGAAATGCAAATGATCCTGTGGGCGAATCAACGTCGTTCACAAAGCAGGTTTCATCGATGTCTTGGGCTATGGCTAAGAACGGTGACGCATGTTGGGGGAGCGTCATTTACACTCACCAGCTCATTCCTCGTTGCCATGTTTGCCCCAAATCCTTGGAGCTTAACTGGCTGGCAATGCTTTACGGCTGTATTCTTAAGTCATCTTCCTGTCTATGTCGTCAAACGAAAAATGAAGAGGCTGCGTCCTTATCAAGCTTTAAACGGGGTAAATACAGGGAAAAAGCCGCTTGTTGATTCTTCATTCCCTTCCGGGCATACAACAGCCATATTTGCATATATTATTCCAATTATTTCGGCAAGCAGTGTCTGGTTCCCTGTTATCATGCCGATCGCGGCGTTATTAGCCCTGTCGGTAGCATGGTCCCGTATGTATCTTGGCTTGCATTATCCATCCGATGTCGCCGCCGGCGCGCTTGTCGGCACGCTGACGGCATTGACTGTTGAATATGGCTGGACAGTTACGTTATTTTAGAAAAATTTAATCTTCGGATTGGTCGCTTTGCTCGGCAGCTTCGGCTTCCTCGCGGAGCGACTTTTCTTTTTTACCGGCACGATATTCTTGCAGAACCGCTTCACCAATAACCGCTTCTAGGCGGAAGATCGGCTGACCTTTCTCCATAAACTTCATCTCATATTCGGTAAAGACAAGATCCTCACGCGGGCCGTTTTTATGAAGATTAAGCGATATATTACGAAGCTGCATCTCCACTTCTGCAAAGCTGTTCAAGGAAAACTCAAAGAGCGATTCCGAATCCGTCTTGAAATGGATTTCTCCACGCTCGCTCAGCAGCTGCGCATACTTCATCAGGAAGCGCGGATGTGTCAGTCTGCGGCGTGCATGCTTGCTTTTTGGCCATGGATCACTGAAATTAAGGTAAATCCGTTCGATCTCACCTGGCTCAAACATCTCTTCGATATGCTCGATATTCGCACGAAGCAGCGCCAGATTCGGCGGATCCTCTACTCCGCCTTCTTCCCAAATATCACGGGCTTTCTCGCTGGCACGGCGGATAAGCTCATCATACATATCGACACCAATGTAGTTGTTATCCGGGTTGCGGAAGCTCATATTGCTGATAAAACGACCCTTCCCCATGCCAAGCTCCACATGGATTGGCTTATCATTGCCAAAAAATTCGCGCCACTTGCCTTTGAGCGGCTTTGCGTCAAGTACGACCAGCTCCGGCTGGGCCTCGATCGACTCGCGAATACCTTTTCTACCTCTTAAACGCATCTTGTATTGATCCTCCTACTAATTAAGCTAGTCCTTATTGTGCCCAAGATACACCGCCTTGTAAAGATGCAAGGTGCAGGAAGGCAAAAGAAAAAGCCTTTACGATGTGTGGAATCGTCAAGGCTTCACGTCTGTATGGATTTTGTCATCGCTGTAAGTTTAAACAAGCAGTTGATAATCAATTGGTCCCTCAGATTGAACATCTCGGCAAGTATTTTCAATGACTTCGTTCAATTTCTTGCGTGCCGATATTTCAATATGGTGGTTATTATGGAATCGAATTCCTGAAAGCGCCATCAATTCTTTTACCGTTAATTCAACCGTTACCTTCTCATCACCATGCGGAATTCTTGTTTGGCTCATTAAGATCACCTCATCGATTTATTTTACATTATTTCCAGTTTATCGACGTTTTATGACGATCGCTACGAATAAAGCATGTAAGGTTTTTTTATTGATATGTCGCACTTTTAATATAACAGATCATGTAAGGTTTTTCAAGCCCAAATCTGACTTTTCGAAAAAAAATTTCCAGCTCGTACTCGTTCCTAATATGTCCTATTACAGCCCTATAATCCGGCGTGGTATTTCCCCCTTGTTTCCGATAAAATTGAGGTTGCAATTCTTATCAGGAAAAAGGAGAACGGCATGAACACTAATTTATTGCAATTAACGCCTGATCAGCCGCAGCTGTGGGGCGATAAACGATTTCATACATGGAACTACGAGATGCGTGAGCAGTTCGGCGGCAAAGTATTCAAGGTCATGCTGGATGCCGGCTTCACCTGTCCGAACCGCGATGGCTCGATCGCAACAGGCGGCTGTACGTTCTGCAGTGCCCGCGGCTCAGGTGATTTCGCCGGAAGACGGCGTGATGATCTTGTGACCCAATTCCATGCGATTAAAGAGCGTCAGCATCAGAAATGGCCGGAGGCAGGCTACATTGGCTACTTCCAGGCCTATACGAATACGTATGCTCCCGTTGAAGAATTAAGGGAATATTACGAAGTAATCTTGCAGCAGCCTGGCGTTGTTGGCCTGTCCATCGCAACACGGCCGGATTGCCTGCCGGATGATGTCGTTGATTACCTAGCAGAACTTAATGAGCGAACTTACCTCTGGATCGAGATGGGCCTTCAAACGGTACATGAGTCAACTTCCCAGCTGATTAACCGTGCCCATGATACGGCTTGTTATTTGGATGCCGTACGCCGCCTGCGCGAGCGCGGTATCCGAGTATGTGCACATATTATTTACGGTCTCCCGCAGGAGACGCATCAGATGATGCTCGACACGGGACGTGCAGTCGCTCAGATGGATGTGCAGGGCATTAAGATTCACCTGCTCCATCTCATGCGCAAAACGCCAATGGTGAAACAATACGAAGCTGGTCTTTTACAGTTCCTTGAGCTGGACGAATACGTGAAGCTGATTGTTGATACACTCGAATTCTTGCCGCCAGAGATAATCATTCAGCGGCTAACCGGAGATGCTCCCAAAGATCTTCTTATCGGGCCGATGTGGAGCATGCAGAAATGGGTTGTTCTAAACGCCATTGATGCGGAGCTGAAGCGCCGTAACACTTGGCAAGGCAAGCTATGGGGGGCGGTGTAAAATGGGATTTCTGTCGATACTGAGCATGGCACATAAATGGATCGCCGAACGCGTTCAGCCCGGTGATACTGTCATTGATGCGACAGCTGGAGGCGGTGTAGATACGCTCGCGCTCGCCGAGCTGGTTGGACCACGCGGCAGCGTACATGCCTTTGACATCCAGCAGGATGCGCTTGACCGGACACGGGAGCGACTTAACTCCTATACTCATCAGGACAAGCTTGCTCAAGTTGAGCTGCACCTGGCAAGCCATGCCCATATGGCAGAGGCTGTTGGTCCTTCCATAGCAGGTACGGTTGCAGCCGTTATGTTCAATCTCGGCTATTTGCCGGGCGGCGATGAGACAGTTATTACCGTCCCGGAAACAACAATTTCGGCTCTCGATGCAGCGCTGTCTTTACTGCGCCGTGGCGGTATTGTAACGATCGCGCTGTACCCTGGACATCCGGGCGGCGCAGATGAGGCAGCGATTGTGGAGGGCTGGGCAGCCGCGCTGCCAGGGGCTGTATATGCGGCAGTGCTATACCGCCAGCCGCAACGGAACACCGCCCCATATTTGATCGCGGTGGAGAAGAGATAGCGCTAGATGTCGGTCGACAGCTACTACGTTAAGATCCCCAAAGGACCTTATCCTCCAAGAAATAGCTCAGTTTCAACAACTTAAGTTTCTAATAGGGCCTGCTTTAAAGTCCCTCTCCCCCTCCATCCCATCAACCCTGATATCCGACTGAAAATTCGTCGATAAGGCCCTTTGGAGGCCTTATCTTCCTAAATTTGGTCAGTCTGTGCTGGCTCCGCCCCTCCGTTTTAGCAGTAACTCCGCTCTGGCTCCCTGTTCGTAAACAAATAAATTACTCCCGCTCCACATCTTGCTCTGCATGTTATTTTCTGATACGCTCATATCAACTTATTAAAGTTGTTTAATAAGTCTATAGAGGAGCTGATCATCTTGCAAACAACGCCAAAAGATATGAAAAACATCATTCTCCATGGCCTTCGTTCCACTCTGCTTACACTTGGAAGTGCTACGAAAGCGGAGCTTAGCCAAAAGCTTGGCATCAGCTTTCCAACCATCAGCAAGTTTTTAACGCAAATGGAAGCAAGCGGTGAGCTCCTTCTTGTTGGGCTCGACGATTCAAGCGGTGGAAGAAGAGCGCAGCGCTATTCTTATAATCCGGAGTTCATGCTTGGACTTGCGATTGTATTCGAGAAGTCTGATTTGAGTTATACGATATTTAACTGTGCGGGTAAAGTGAAGGAGCATGGCACCACCTCCAGCGCTTTCATCAATGACGTCCCCAGCTTAACGGAGCATATCAAACAATTCATCGAGAGTCATCCAAAGATCAAATCCATTGCCATCGGCGTACCAGGTGCGGTCAATAACGGACGAATTATTCATATGCCCGATTACATCCACTTCCAGAATTTCGATTTGAAGCGTCATCTGGAAGAGCAATTGGCGCTGCCCGTCGTCGTTGAAAACGATATGAATGCCGCTGTCCTAGGGTACTACAAGACCGTCAGACAACAGGCTCATTCATCCCTGGTCTATCTTTACTTCGGACAATTTGGTCCAGGTGCCGGCATTATGATTAATGGAGATGTAGTCAGAGGAAGTACGTTTTTCTCCGGCGAGGTATCTTATGTGCCTCAATATGAGGACCGCAATTTTCAGCAAGCGATGCATAAGAAGGCCGATAACGAACGGCTTGATGCCATCAGCAGACTGATTGCTTCCTTTACAGCGATTATTAACCCGCATGCCATTATTTTTTACAATGCCGAGGTTAACAGCTCCATTCTTGAGCAGATTGCAAGGCAAAGTGCGGTATATATCCCGCAAGAGCATCTCCCGCTGCTGACAACAAGTGATCTGAAACAGGATTATATGAACGGCCTGTTGAGCCTTGGACTGGATCTTATGATTAGCGGAACAAGCAGCAGCATAGGAAAAAATGAATAAAGAAACAGGTGAAACCGTATGGCTACTTTCTTTTTGATTATTATTTATTTAGCTTTCATCAGTTTAGGTCTCCCGGATTCCTTGCTTGGATCCGCATGGCCGGTTATGAGGCCGGAACTTGACGCCCCGCTTGGGGCAGCAGGCGTGCTTTATATGACAATCGCTGCAGGTACCATTGTATCCAGTCTTGCGAGCGGAACTATCTTAAGACGCTTTGGTACGGGAAGAGTGACGCTTGTCAGCTGCATCATGACCGCCGGCGCATTACTTGGATATTCCACCTCCCCTTCCCTGGCATGGCTGCTTGTATGTGCAATTCCGCTTGGGTTAGGTGCAGGAGCAGTTGATGCTGGCCTAAATAATTATGTAGCTGCTCATTATAAAGCTCATCATATGAGCTGGCTGCATTGCTTCTGGGGTGTGGGCGCTACACTTGGTCCGGTCATTATGGCCCAGTTCATTTCGAATAACGCCTGGAGATACGGCTATTTGACCGTTGCTGCCATCCAATGCGTGCTTGTCATCATCTTGTTCTTCACCCTTCCGTTATGGGAGCGGGTAGCTAAGATTCATAAAGCCAACGCAACCTCAGATCATATGGAGATAATAGATGTGCTCCCAGATGAGGACTCCTCAACACCTCCCCTGAAGATCAAAGGCGTCAAGCTCGCACTTGTCTCTTTCTTATTGTACTGTGGCATCGAAGCAACCATTGGTTTATGGGGCGCAAGCTACCTCGTGAATATGAAGGATGTTTCCGCGTCAACAGCAGCGCAATGGGTGTCGCTCTACTATGCAGGCATCACAGCCGGCCGGTTTATTACAGGCTTCATCACTTTTAAAGTAAGCAACCGCAATCTTATACGTGGAGGCCAACTGATCGCCTTGATTGGTGCTCTTCTGCTCTTCCTTCCGTTGCCTGACGGCTTCTCGTTTGCAGGCTTCATGATTGTAGGGCTTGGTCTCGCACCAATCTATCCTTGTATGCTTCATGAAACTCCCGTACGGTTTGGGAAACAGCATTCGCAGACCATTATGGGCTATCAAATGGCTGTCGCTTATACAGGAAGCACGCTGATGCCGCCACTCTTAGGTCTGCTTGCTTCTTCAATTACAATTGGGATTCTCCCGATGTATCTCGTCATCTGTGCAGCAGCGTTGCTCTTGTTCTCCGAGCGATTAAATGCATTCCTGAAGAAAAAGGTTAAAAACTGCCAAATTGTAAACGATTCGATCTCATCCTAAAAGCAAAAATAACTGCAGGGAATCCCGGCAGTTATTTTTGCTTTCCATTACACTATTATTCCGTTTACTAGTGCCGCTGCCGGTTTCACCGGGCGTGAAAACCTGATTGCTTCCCCAATTTGCTCAATAATACCGTCCACCGATGCCGGGTCGTTGACATCATATTCGTCAATGTTAAGGCGAACCACCGGACACGCGTTAAATTCACCGATCCAGGTGGCATAACGTTCATGCATCCGCTCCCAATAGGTATGTTCCGTCTGAATTTCCATTTCGCGCCCACGCGCTTCGATCCGATTCAGAATAGATGGCAAGCTGCCTTCCAAATAAATAAGCACATCCGGATGCGGGAAATAAGGCGTCATCACCATGGCTTCGAACAAGCTGGTGTATGTCTCATAATCGGTTGCGCTCATTGTCCCTTGATCCGCATGCATTTTCGCAAAGATGCCGGTATCCTCATAAATGGAACGGTCCTGTATAAAGCCTCCGCCTGCCTCAAAAATCGCCTTCTGCTCCTTAAAACGCTCGGCCAAAAAATAAATTTGCAGATGAAAACTCCATCTTTCAAAATCATGATAAAACTTCTCCAGATACGGATTATGATCGACTTGCTCCAGCGAAGTGCGAAAGCCAAGGCGCTCAGCCAGAGCTGAAGTTAGGGTCGATTTGCCTACACCAACTGTACCAGCAATGGTGATCAGCGCGTTAGAAGGAATAGAATGATTCATATAAATAGCTCCTTTGCACATGCATAAAAGGCTGCGCCGTCCTTAGGAGGGCAGCACAAATAAAAACATTCCACACAGCTTCCTATTGTATCATATGGGTAACCGGGAGCAATGGTTTTAAATCCCTGAACTCTACGGTACCGCCGCCAAACGGTTCAGGAAAAGAAGAAAGCACAGTCTCCTCATCCTTTGAGGGTCTGTGCCTTTTTGTTATCTTATTCAATTAGTTCTGGCTTCACATTTAACACGGATATCATCAATCCCGGAAATATTTGCTCAAGGTCGTCTGTCCGTAAGGAATAAAAATGCTGCGTCCCTTCAATTCTTACCTTGGTCACACCTGCCTCCCGAAGGACTTTTAGATGATGAGTAAGCGTCGACTTGGGCATCAAGTCATGATAGATCGTACAGTTCTGTTCCTTCTGATCTTGAAGGCTGAGCACAATCTGCAGGCGCCGCGGATCGCTTAAGGCGTGCAGAACCGTTGATAAACGAATTTCGCTTGTTTGTGGTTGATATTGTTTTCTCATATGACAAGAATAACACATAAACACGTACCATTCAAATTACTAATGTACCAAAATACTAGTACTTTAAAATAATGGTTGACTTCCTGCGTGCGTATGTTATTATCCTATTGTACTAGAAAATTCGAACAACAAGAAAATTCAACCAGCTGCCCAAAACGATTGTAAGGAGAGGGATAGACTATGGCTAAATATTTTATTATTTACATTCTTGCCTTTGGTGTCTTTGGTATTATCAATACAGAAATGGGGGTTATCGGAATCATGCCCCAGATCTCTCAGCAATTCGGCATTAGCGCTTCTCAAACCGGCCTGCTTGTCAGTCTCTTCGCATTAGCTGTTGCGATTGCAGGCCCTGTGATGCCGTTGCTTTTCTCGGGAATGAATCGCAAGAGAGTAATGCTACTAGTTATCGGACTTTTTGTCATCTCCAATGTTGTTTCCGTATATGCCCCTAACTTCACCGTACTCTTAATCGCTCGCATCGTCCCCGCCTTCCTCCATCCGGTCTTCTTCTCGGTAGCATTTGTAGCAGCCGCTAATATGGTCAGCAAAGAGAAGGTCACTCAAGCGACCTCCAAAGTATTCATGGGCGTCACTGCCGGAATGGTCATTGGCACGCCGATCTCCTCTTTTATCGCTGACACCATTTCCCTTGAAGCTTCGCTCTGGTTCTTTGCAGTCGTCAATGCCATTACCTTCACAGCGATCAGCCTCTTCGTTCCATCGATGCCTGTACAAGAGAAGCTAACCTACGGAGCACAATTGAGTGTCTTGAGAAAACCTCTGGTCTGGATCAGTATAGCAACCGTCATTTCCATAAACTCGGCTATGTATGCCATGTACAGCTTCTTCGCGGAGTATCTGAATGACGTAACGCATATGTCGGGCAAACAAATCAGCCTCATGTT
The DNA here is from genome assembly GCF_052113225.1 of Paenibacillus sp. YAF4_2. Lineage (NCBI taxonomy): Bacteria > Bacillati > Bacillota > Bacilli > Caryophanales > Paenibacillaceae > Paenibacillus > Paenibacillus sp. YAF4_2. The sequence continues at coordinate 229,694 of NZ_JBFRCT010000006.1, read as the reverse complement.
AATCCTGTTTGGTGTAACAGGTGTTGCAGGCAATCTGCTAGCTGGCAAATCTCTTCACCAAAAAGCAATTCCAACTGCGCTCGTTTATCCACTTGTTTTTGGAGTTATTTACACGCTCGTGTTCGTCTTCGGACATTATTCAACGCCAATGATTATCCTAATTGCAGTATGGGGAGTCCTCTTCACCCTGGGACTTAATATTTCTCAATATTGGATTACTTCAGCTGCACCGGAAGCACCTGATTTCGCAAACGGTTTATTTGTAGCCTTTGCCAATCTGGGTATCACAGTTGGTACGTTTATCGGTGGAGCCTTCATCACAGGGATGGGCACACAATACACGGCGATAGCCGGCTTAATCTTCCTCGCGGTCAGCCTCGTACTGATTATTGTGAGAGCTTCATTCTACAGCCCTAAACAACAAGTGAAAATAAAAGAGAGTTCGGTTGTAAACAGCTGAAGAAGAAACAAAAAAGAAGCCACTCTTAAATAGAATGGCTTCTTTTTTCGTATTCATTGCTTACATACTTGCCGGCAAAGCTTCCGTGCTTACCTTCAGCATAAATGGCTTAGGTGTTGGCTTCGCTTGACGCTCGCCTCCACCAAGAGCATACAGCATAGCAAGCAGCGTATGCGAGTTCTTATTGATCTCTCCGGTCTCCAGATATTGCTCCAGATCAAACGGAATCATCTCAATTACAGTATGCTTATGAAGCTCTTTCTCGTTTAGGCCAAGAGCGACAAACGCCTCAGACACATCCTCTGGACGCTCGACAAGGCGGCGCATCCAGCCGATCCATACCGCTTTATCCATCGTGAACTCCCACCATGTTTTACGCGGCTTGAAATTATGATTCAAGAAGTAGTCATACTTCATTAAACCAAGCACGACATCCAGATCAAGTTTATCTGCCTCTTCAGCAGCAGCACTGGCTTTGAACTCCGTAAGGAACGCCCACAGCCGGGAGAACAAGTCCTCAAGCTGATGGCCAATCTTCTGCCAGCCTCTGCATTCCCAATAATCGCCAAACGACTGGAAGAAGTCAAAGGCTGATGGGAATACTTTATCCACCAAATAATGAAGTGTACGATCCATTCGGTGTGCATTCCAATATTTCTCAAGCACATCCTCAACCCGTTTGATCCGCACAATATCACCAAACGGCATCAAATCATTACCCAGCATTTCGTAAGGAGAATGATCCATGTAAATATAACCCCATTTGTCCGCGTCACGGCGCAGACCAGTCCCTCTGAGCATTTTCAAAAAGCCAAGCTGCAGCTCTTCCGGACCTAATGCAAACACATCGTTAAAAGTACCGCGGAACGTATCATAATTCTCGAGCGGCAATCCGGCGATCAAATCAAGATGCTGATCAATCTTGCCCGATTCCTTCACCTTCGTAACGGTACGAACAAGCTTCGACCAATTCTGGCGGCGCTGAACCGCTTCGTTGGTGGGATCATTCGTCGATTGAACGCCAATCTCGAAGCGAAAGACACCAGGCGGCGCATGCTCTGCCAAATAATCAAGCACCTCAGGTCGCATAATATCGGCTGTAATCTCGAACTGAAAGACGCATCCACGATGGTTCTCGATCAAGAACTTGAACATCTCAAGGGCATAGTCACGCTTAATATTAAACGTACGGTCAACAAACTTGATCAGCTTCGCACCAGAATCAATCAAATAATTAATATCCGCTTTGGTGCGGTCCATATCGAAATAACGTACCCCAACCTCAATACTCGACAAACAGAATTGACAGCTGAACGGACAGCCGCGGCTCGTCTCGAAATAAACGACCCGGCTTCCGAGATGCGGAATATCCTCTTGGAATCGATGCGGCGACGGAAGTGTAGCCAGATCCAGCTTCGGACGGCCTGGATTGAGGAGAATTTCAACGTGATCCGCACGCTGCTTGCGGTAAGCAATTCCAAATACCATATGGTATTTGCCCGCTCCCTCGATCTCAGTCAGCAGATGGTGGAATGTCTCTTCTCCTTCACCAACAACAATAAAATCAACTTCAGGGATACGCTTCATCCAATATTCCGTATCGTAGCTGACCTCAGGTCCACCAAGGATGATCTTCACTTCCGGCATTATTTTACGCAGCATATTAATTACTGTAATCGTCTCATTGATATTCCAGATGTAGCAGGAGAAACCAACGACTTCAGGTTTACGTGAGAAAATATCCGAAACGATGTTCATCGCCGGATCTTTAATCGTATATTCTGCAATTTCCATATCGAATTGCTCACCACTGAAGGCCTTCAAGCAGCGCAGGGCAAGCGAGGTATGAATATATTTGGCATTTAAAGTGCTTAACACTACTTTCATCACGGTACCTCTTTCTACTCTCATGCAAGATGACTACTATTGTACCAGAAAAGTGAGGCAAAAAAGAAGAGGCCCGCCGCAAGGAGCATAAATGCCCCTAACGAAAAGCCTCTTTTCAAGCGGATAAATGAGATAATAGTAATTAGTTCCTTAAATCAATATAAAGCTGATCTTTAAGCTGCATATCCAAAATCGGGAATTTCACTTCCCATTTTCCATCGCCAAGCGCCTTCACTTCGCTGGAATCAAAGCCACGTGGCTCGAAGCCAAACACACGGTCGAAGTTAATTGTAAATTGAATCGTGTCATCCGGAAGCATGCGGTGGAGCTCGGAACCAAGGTTAATCCCCCAGGTGCGAAGATCCTCTTTCGTCTGACCGCCGTAATAGGTATAGAACACAGGGTCCATGTCCGTTGTGATGACAAGCCAGCCTTGCGAATCACGAGTAACTTTCCAGTTGCTCAGTTCCGCCGTACCCTGTTCGGTATCAAATGTACCAAATTGGTCTTTCAAAAGAGCAGCGATTTTTTCGTTCGACTCACCAACAAGAGTAGCTGGTAAGGTAGGGTCAAGGAACTTCAAGTTATCTGCTGGCTTCTCTGGCAGATCCTCCATAAGAATAGTCGCATATAACGAAGATACGGCAAAGTTCAAATCAGCCTGCGAAGTGTAGCCTGCTGCCGTAATCCCGATCAGTTCGCCGTATTCATCAAACAATGCACCTCCGGAGCTGCCATGGTCGATTGGAGCGCTTGTTTGGATATAACGGGTTCCACTTATGTACATAATATTGCTGACAAGTCCGTCGGATACCGTGTTCTGCAGACCAAGCGGGCTGCCGATCGCAACAACTTTATCGCCTTTTTTTACATTCATGCTGTTATAGCCAATTTCAACTGGTGTTGCACCAATGGAACGGTCCGTTTGAATAATGGCCAGATCGTTTTCTTTATCCGAGGCTGCTACGCCAGTAACTTTGATCTGCTCGTTATCAATTGTAGTCACAGTTGCAGAAGAGGCATCCTGAATGACATGGTAGTTCGTCAGTACATAACGGTCATCAATCACAATACCGCTGCCTAGTCCTTTATTTGTCGTAATGGTTACAACACTATCATCGTACATATCTACGATCTGCTTAGGTGTATATTTCGTACGGTTATTCAACTCATTCTGGTATTGTTCATATTCCTTCTGGAATTCATATTCTTCTGTTGTAATACGAACGGCTTGATTAGCACTATCCCATTTCACCGTGCCGCCAAGTGATTCTGCTACAAAACGTGCCGGTACAAAAGTCGTATTGGATTTCATTTCGGGAGCTGCATCAAGCTTCACGGCTTTGCCGTTAATAAGTGCAACTTTGTTGCCAATTGTTAGCGTAATAGACGTATTGTTTTTACGGACAATAATCGTTTGTGCTTTCGCTTCCCATGTAACTGATGCATCCAGGGCTTTGAACAGTTCGCGCATTGGAACAAACGTCACACCGTTTTTGGTGTAAGGAGCTTTCGATACCGACAGCTTCTTATCATCCACATAAACACCGATTGTCGAAGCCTTAGACGTGGCCGCCAATTTGACAGGTGTGGCAGCATTTGCATGATTCACACCTGCAAGAGGGGAGAGCAGTAAGCCTGCAGCAAGCAGCGGACTTAATAGGGAATAAGCTAATTTTCTTTTCACGATTACCATTTCCTCCAAATTCTTACTGTATTACCAGTGATAATGATAGATTTAATAATCGTAACACTATCGACCTGCGCTTGTCTATGAAATTGGTTTCATAGGGTAATAATCCCATTACCCATTATATCGGCTGATCATGAACACAATATGAAGCCTTCCGCGTAGAATTTGTAAAGCTGATCGTGGTATAGTGGTAGCAGTCAAGCTTAAAGAAGAAGCGGACTTAAGCAGGAGGTCCTAAGTAATGTCCAAGAAATCACATCCCCCGGCCAAAAGCCAAGTGCCAAACAAATCATTCGATGTCACTGAAACGTCAGAGTTGTTGGCCTTTTTACTAAGCAATCTGAACCAAGGCCGCAATTCGGTCAAATCACTGCTTGCGCATGGACAGGTATACGTGAACGATCACGTTGAAACGAAATATAACTACCAGCTGCAGCCAGGACAAACGGTTGTCATTCGCAAGGAACGGGCAGCGGAGACCATTCCTCTGATGGGACTATCTATCCTACATGAAGACGAACATCTTATTGTTGTAAATAAAGATGCCGGTCTTCTCTCCATCGCCTCGGACAAAGAAAGCGATGTAACCGCCTACCGCCAGCTGACGGCGCATGTTCGCACGGCTAACCCGAAGAACCGAATCTTTATCGTCCATCGTCTTGACCGGGATACGTCCGGTGTTATGATGTTCGCAAAAAGCGAAGAAGTGCAGCAGAAGCTGCAAAATGAATGGCAGACGATCGTAAAGGAACGTTCCTATGTGGCACTCGTCGAAGGTGAGGTCAAACGGAGCGAAGGTACCATTACATCGTGGCTAAAAGAGAGTAAGACGCTCAAGATGTATTCCAGCCAATACCCTAATGACGGACAACACGCCGTAACTCACTATAAATTGTTGCAAGCAAGTAAAGGCTTCTCACTGATGGAAGTACATTTGGAGACTGGCCGTAAAAATCAAATTCGCGTGCACATGCAGGATATCGGACATCCTGTCGTTGGCGATAAGAAATATGGTTCAACAACAAAGCCAATCGGGCGTCTCGGCCTGCATGCGCGTATTCTTGCTTTCGAGCACCCGGTAACAGGAGAACTGCTGCAGTTCGACACCAAGATTCCAAAGCTGTTCTACAATCCATTCCGGAGTGAAACAGCCAAACCAGATCGAAAAAGCAAAGGATGATCAAGCATGCTTGAGATTACAACTTACAGTGTAGAGTTTATTAAGGATCCATTTGGCATTTTGTCCGGACGCAGATATGAATTTCTGGTTGATATCGAACTGGACGAGGAAGATGATCTTTATTCCAGTAACGGGATTTACATTCGGGCCGTGTACAGTGTGGAAGAAGGCGGCAATCGACTTGTAAAGCACGAATTGATCGAGCGGGTAACAGACAAGCTGCTTGATTTCGAATTAGAGGATGAAGAAGTCGAGGAGCTGCTCGCCTTCTGTGCAGAGCATTACGCAGAAGCAGATGCACAATAAGAGAAGAAGCGGCTGACCCGGGCGGGTCAGCCGCTTTTTACTTTTCACAAGGGGATACGATATGACGAGTGCTCCTCGACAATATGCTCGCCATTGATATACACCCATTTAAATGTAAAGATATTGTCCTGATAACCCGTACGAGCTTTAATGTCCGGTAAAATAACAGCCTCAAAGTTGTCTACTATTGTCTGCTGAAGGCCGCGTAGACGTTCTTCATTTGACTGCTGCTGAAGCAAAGCCTCCTCATCCGTCTGAGCGGTCTGGCGGAAATAAGCGCTGCTGGCCTCCTGATCACTTAGTTCTTCGGGCAGCGGGTGCCCTGAACCTCTGAACACTTCCTTGACGGTATTGGTCCAATCCTTATATAAATCAATTGAAATCTGGTACATAGAAAAAAACTCCTCTCTTATCGCAGACGAATCTGTTGTTTAATCCCGCATATACATATCAAAGCAGCAACATCATGGCAGCAAAGGAATGAATGCGGTTTATGGATATGAATCGAATCCGCGAACGGATTGAACAATTAAAACATGAACTCCTGCAGCTTCAATCAACGGATGGGTCATGGCGCCTTTGCTTTGATTCCGGCACGATGCCGGACAGCTACTTCATCGTCATTCTTCGTATGCTCGGCTACAAGGATGAAGAAGTGCTTATTCGATCTATTGCAGAGCGGATCCTGTCAAAGCAGCAGCCAAACGGCGCTTGGAAAATATACCCTGATGAAGAAGACGGCAACCTTGACGCCACTGCCGAAGCTTATTTTGCCTTGCTCTATTCCGGCTATATGCGCAAGCTAGATCCACGTTTACAGCTAGCTAAGCAGTTTATCCTTCGACAAGGCGGACTGGCTAAAATCCGTTCCCTGTTGACGCAAGCCCTTCTCGCTGCAGCGGGACAAGCGACATGGCCCAAGTCGATGCGAATACCGCTGGAAGTTTTTTTCTCCGAGCATGGTCTCGGGATCGATCTCTTCTCCCTGTCCGGGCATGCCCGTGTACATATCGTACCGATCATTATGCTGGCTAATGCGGGGTTCGTCCAGGCAAGCAGCACAATGCCCGATCTGTCCGATCTGTTCACAAGCAGCTCCAAGAAATTCGAGAATGATTCACCCTGGATCGCGGCTCTCGCAACCTTAGTCGGCTCACTATCCCTGTCTGAGCTGCTTCCTTTCGAGTCCCCTACTCCCCAGGAAAAAGCCGTTCAGTTTCTGTTCGACCGCATTGAACCAAACGGTACGCTTCTTACCTACACAACAGCTACCATGTTTATGATTCTGACGCTTCTCATGCTTGGTTATTCACCAAGCTCGCCGATGATTCATCGTATGATTACTGGCATTCGATCCGTCATGTGTGCGAACAGCCATGTGCAAATCGCCTCCTCCGAAGTATGGGATACGGCGATGCTTGTCCATGCCCTTAGGAAAGCTGGTGTCAGTCCAACCTCTTCTGCTTTGGAGCTTTCGGGATCTTACTTGCGTATGAGACAGCAGAATCTGCGCGGAGATTGGGATATCCGTAATCCAAACACTCCAGCTGGCGGTTGGGGCTTCTCCGATGTCAATACGCTTTACCCGGATGTGGATGATACCACCGCCGCTCTTCGTGCGATCCGTCCTTATAGCTTACGCTCACCGGAGCTGCAGGCTGATTGGCAAAGAGGGCTGAACTGGGCTCTAACCATGCGCAATGATAATGGGGGCTGGCCAGCCTTTGAACGGGAGGGATCATGGCTTCCGATCAGCTTCTTCGCCTTTGATGGAGCCAAAGACATTGCTGTTGATCCGTCGACCGTTGATCTCACCTCGCGAACACTGCAATTTCTAGGCGAGGAGCTTGGCATGAACATCAGCAGCAACTGGATCGAATCGACTATTCGTTGGGTTCTGTCGCAGCAGGAGAAAAATGGAAGCTGGTATGGCCGATGGGGTATAACCTACATCCATGGCACCAGCGCAGCTATTCAAGGATTAATCGCAGTAGGTATGGCGGAAGATCATCCTGCTATCAAGAAAGGAATCGACTGGCTCCTTCAGGTACAAAATGAAGATGGAGGCTGGGGCGAGTCCTGTATCAGCGACAAGGTCAGACGTTATGTGCCATTAAACCATAGCACCCCCTCCCAAACCGCATGGGCGCTAGATGCGCTCACCGCTGCGCTGCCGAAGCCAACTCCTGCTTTGGAGCGAGGCGTTGAAGCCCTTCTGCAGTCGCTAGACCGCCATGACTGGACCTATACGTATCCAACAGGCGGAGCGCTGCCAGGCAGTGTATACGTCCATTATGCCAGTAACAATTATATATGGCCGCTGCTTGCTCTCAGCAATGTTTGGTTGAAATACATTTAATCGATACGCTCCCTGTAGATCGGGAACAAGGATTTTCAGGGAGCTGTCCCATTAATCATGTCTATCTTCTATTACCATAACTTACGAATAGCTGAATCTGCAACCATTGATGCATCCATTGCAATTGGTTGCCAGATCAAGGTAATCTATGGGATAGGTAACAGCAAGAAAGGGAGAGATTAGATTGCCGCAATTATTGTTTCGAGGAGTACCCGCAGACAAGCTGAAGACGATTTGCCTTGCACTGGCAGAAGATTTAGCTAATGTGTGTGAATGCGCAACGGATAACTTTACAATGGAAAGCCTTCATACAACTGCAATCTTTGGCGGTTTAACAGAAGGAGAGTCTTATCCCTTCGTTGAAGTAGGCTGGTTCGAGCGCGGACAAGCTGTTAGAGACCGGTTCGCCGAAGCCGTAACGGCACGGCTGGCACAAGTCGGCATTGATGAAGTGGAGGTTGCCTTCCGTACCTACCGGGAAGACAGCTATTACATTAACGGAAAACCATGCGGATAGGTATCCGCAAAAAAGGAGCCTGCTGGTCGATTTAACCCCCGGCTCCTTGCTATTTTTAAGATACCGCTTTATGATCATTGTCCTTCGCCTTGCTTTTGCAAGCCTGGCAAATGCCGTGAAAATCAAGCCGATGATCCAATACTTTAAATCCAAATTCCTTCTCAATCCGGTTCTCCATCGGAAGCAGCCAGTCATCCTTAATTTCCTCAACTGTACCGCATTCGGTACAAATAAGATGATGATGGTGATGTGCTTGATCAGTGCTGCGGAGATCGTAACGTGTCGCGCCGTCGCCAAAATTCACTTTTTCCACAACATGCAGTTCACTTAACAGCTCCAGGGAACGATAGACCGTTGCAAGCCCGATATCCGGATTGCTGCGCTTCAGCAGCATGTAGACATCCTCCGCGCTCAAATGATCCTTCTCATGCTCCAGCAATACTCGTACCGTCGCCTCCCGTTGAGGAGTCAACTTATACCCTTTTGTTCTTAACTGACGGTTGATCGTCTCCAATTGTTCATCGATCATCGCAATTACTCACCCGCCTTTCTTGCGTCTTTGTACTTTAATCTTATTTAGAATAATTCTTATTTAGAATAATTATAATCTTAACATAGTTACAAACATTACACAATGACAGCTAAAATTTCTCAGTATCTGCTTCTTTACCATCGGTTAATCAGCTCGATATCTGCAAACTTGCCTTCTGCAAACTCCTTATCACCGAATATCCCGCTAATGTAATTGAAGCCGGACTTGTTCCAGAAACGTAATCCCGCCCAGTTGCGGAGTGAAACATTCACCCTTACTTCCGAATAACCAAGCAGACTGGCCTCCAGCAGGAAATGCTTCATCACTTCTTGACCATAGCCTTGATTCTGAAAATCTCCACTAATACACATCATAGCCAGATAAAGCGAATCACCCTCTGGATAGCCATGATAAAGACTAACAAAGCCGATGATTTCCTCCGTGCTCTTCATTCTCACCGTTTGGATCCGGAAACGCTCCTTCGCGCCGCCCTCCGGCAATATGCCCTCATGATAGGAAAGCTCAACATAATGGGGATCATGTTCCTTCCCATCCCATAAAGTGACGGGTGCGCTTGCCATGTACAGCTCTTGCACAATACCAATCTCGAAAGATTGCATATCTTCACAAATAAAAGTCGGGGTACTCCACTGCGAAGGAATAAGGTTCATTATGTATCACCCATCATGATTAATAGTTACGCCGGATCTACTTTTTCGACATAACTCGCCCTATTCCTCCTTTTTCCCCTTTAATGATCGGAAACAGTCTTTACCATTCTCGTGTAGCGATGTCCGCTGACGATCATCTCCCCGTCTTCCTTGTAACCCCTTTTCTCGTATAACAAACGAGCTTGACCATTGTACTCCTCCACAATTAACGAGACCAGATGGTAACCCCGCCTTACGGCTTCACGCTCGAAAGCAGCCATAAGCGCCTTCGCAATTCCTTGATTGCGGAAAGAAGCATCAACAGCAATAGAATCCAGATAGAACTCACCTGGGCGAGTTTCCGATGTGATTGAATATTCAGCTAGCCCTGTCACCTGTTTCACACGCTCAATTAGCGGCTTATCCAGCTGTTCCGCTTCATCTCCGGCATAACAGACTACTATTCCGGCTACGACACCATCTCTTTTATCAACAATCACATTCCGGTAGCTCACCCGGTTGCCCTCTTCTATATAAAAATGCGCCAAAACCCGCATCGCTTCCGCCTCATCCTCAACTCCTGCAAGCGAACAGGCTATATTGCCAATCGCTTCATGAAGCAGCGGCATCACTTGCTCCACATCTTCCTTGCCTGCTGGTTCAATCATGGTAACACTCCTTCTCCAAATATTAATAATTTCAGTTATATGTACGAACACCCATTCTATCATGATATAATCGACAACAGGTGATTATAGACAATGAATAACGCAACAAATTCCAACAATAAAATCTACTACAAACGACCTTATGGGGTCGTAAACAAAAATTATGCGCCAGCCGCACATGCTTCCGCTGATACAAGCGAGCAGCTCGTTCCGGCCTCTGATAAGGATGCTTTCTATTTCCGCGCTCTGGAAAGCCAAGGCATCCGGCTGAACAAACGGCAGATTACCGCAGTCCGCCATATTGACGGACCAATTCTGACACTTGCTGGAGCAGGCTCAGGCAAAACATCTGTCCTAGTCTGCCGAACGGGCTATATGCTGTCCGTGCGTGGTATAGCACCACAGCAGTTACTGCTCATGACATTCTCGAAAAAGGCCGCCGATGAGATGCGAATCCGCATTAGCCAGCTGCCAAATATCGAGCCAGGTGCAGCTTCCCGTATCGAAGCTCGAACGTTCCACTCGTTCTGTCTGCTTATGCTGCGAAGACGAGGGTACAAGCAGAACATTCTGGGAGAGAGCGGACGTAAGCAAATTTTCTTCAAGCGGCTGCTGCGGGAGCGAAATTTGCATGAAACGTACCAGCCCGAGACCCTTATTACTTTGCTCTCCTCTTATAAAATGCAAATGATCGCAGTTTCGGACCTCCCAGAGAAGTCTGAAGAGGAACGGCAGTTGAAACTTTTGTTTACCTGTTATGAAGATTGGAAAAGAGAAGCTGACCTGATTGATTACGATGATATGCTGCTTGAAGCCTATCAGCTTCTTCAACGGGACGAGAATTTATTACAGTCTCTGCAGAACCGTTTCCGTTATGTCATGATCGACGAGTTCCAGGATACGAATACGATCCAATACGAGATCATCAAGCTGATAGTTGGTCCACATCGGAATCTGATGGTCGTAGGTGATGATGATCAGACGATCTACTCTTTCAATGGAGCACGCAATGATTATATCCTGAACTTCGAACAGCAATTCCCAGGCGCGAAAAATGTCATCCTGGATGTCAATTATCGTTCAGGCTCCGGTATCGTTGGCCTTGGTAATGCCGTTATCCGTCACAATAAGCAGAGGCGGAGCAAGACGCTTCTGACAGCTAAGCCACATGGTCTGTCTCCGGTATTCGCACGGCCCGGTAATAGTGATGATGAAGCGGATCTGATAGTAAACACGCTGCTCCAGCAGAAGGAGAAGAAGGATCGGTCATACCGTGACTTTGCGATATTATTCCGGACAGCGAGCAGCAGCAGGGCGGTGTTTGATCAGCTAGTCATCCGGCAAGTGCCGTTCATCGATTACGGGAACGGTGAATCGTTATACGAGCAATGGGTGATTAAGCCGGTTATTGCTCATCTTCGTTTATCCATTGACCGCCGTAATTTCGACGCGATGGAAGCGATGCTGGCAACGATGTACGTTCGTCCGGACCAAGCGATGGCGTTTATTTGGAATGAGGATAAGAAGCAGCCAAAGAAATGGCCGCTCATTCATTTAACTCGCTTCCCTGAGATTAAGTCTTTCCATCAGGAGAAAATAAAAGAACGAATCAAATTGATCCGTTCTTTGGAGAAGCTAAAGCCGGAAATGGCTATACGCCGACTGCGCATCGAATTCTATGATCAGTATCTTGAAGCTAATAAGAGCGGACCTGCACTTACCGAGCATAAGGATTCACTAAAAGAAATGCTGGACGAGCTGGAGGCTTCGGCCAAACGCTTCGATCAGATTGAAGCTTTCCTCTCCTTCATTGATGAGATTGCCATCAAGCATGAGGAGATGAAACGGCTGAAGCTCGACAATCGGAGCGCAGATGCGGTCAACTTCATGACCATTCACAAATCGAAGGGACTGGAATTCCCGGTCGTCTTTGTCTGCGGCGTGTCCGAAGGAATTCTGCCTCACAGCTCAGCAATTACGGCCGAGAAAAACAGCGACCGAAGCGCGATTCAAGCTGGTGATAATGTTGCGGAAGCTGCGATGGAAGAAGAACGGCGGCTTGCTTATGTAGCCGTAACAAGAGCAGAAGAGGAGCTGTATATCAGCTCCCCTGCTTATTACCGCGGTAAACCTGCAGCGGTATCCTCTTTTATTATTAATGCTTATAGTTGAGCTGATGATGTCTTGACTGCAATCTGCAGCTTGTCGCCTTCCAATTGAATGGCTAGAGGCAGTGCCGACAGCCTGACGAATACCTGGTCATTAAACTGAAATAAGCTGCTGCCTTGCCTGCAGCGAGATTCGCATAGGAGGAGTACAGGTTCAGTGTCTGGAAAGACGAACTTGTACTCCATTTCTTGCTGCTCGATATAAGGAACAAAAGCTTTTGCCCGCAGATAATACTCTCCATGCAGCAACAGTAGCGGATACGTCGTACCATCAAAGGGATGGATAGTTAAGCCTGATGAAGATACCTTCACAGGCTGGCTAAGCTTTATCATTTCATTGATCTGCTCATTCTTGTAAGGCAGCCCCAAGGCCAAATAATAAGTTCCCTGCTGCATTCGAACAAGCTCTGCTAATGATACAAGCACAGAACCTGCGGCTGCAACGATCAGCCCGGTCACAATATTGGAAAACAATATAATGATTCCAAATAATATCGCTGCAAAGCCTAATAATCGCTGTGCCAGAAACAATACATTCACTAGTATGATTCACCTCATCATAAGATCAAAAAACGGGACCTGCCAGTAAATCTGCAAGTCCCGTTTCTCATGTCTGTTATTATTCCGCAGGTGCTGTGAAGGAACGTTGTGCGAACTCCGAGTCCATCATATAAAAGGCGTTGCTGTCCTTGTCGATCCGCTTCAGCTTTTGGATAATGTTATCGAACAAAGCTTCTTCTTCAACCTGCTCGTCGATAAACCATTTCAGGAAGTACATTGTCGCATGCTCACGGTCGTTCAAAGCGATATCAGCCAGGTTGTAGAAGCGTTTCGTATTTTGCTGCTCATGTGCATAGCCATGCTCGAATGCATCAAGCATCGAAGCGTACTCGTTCTTTGGTTCGCCAAGTGCAGCAAGCGTTGCGCGGCGGCCGCGGTCGTTCAGGAAATTGTATATTTTCATAGCATGGAAACGTTCTTCCTCGGCTTGAATAATGAAGAAGTTCGCAAATCCATCCAGACTTTCGCCGGAGCAATATGCTGCCATTGCAAGATACACATGCGCCGAATAAAATTCAAAATTCATCTGCTCATTAAGTTCTTGTGCTAATTTATCATTCATCGCTTATGCACCTCTTTCATTGTTTGGTCTTATTCTAACACAAACAGAAAGGACGGCAAAAGCCGTCCCATGCAAAATTTATCCAAAATTCATCCAATTAGCTTCTTTAGTTCTTTATACAATTGATCCGGGCTTGCTGCGCAGATGCTCTTTGACTTAATCATAACAAAGCTTTCACGCCTGCAGGTTCTGCAATCGCCAAGACAATCCTTCTTCTTCATCTTAATATCCGGATATTTCGCCTTCATGGCCTTATAGACGGGCTTCGTCCCATTCTTCAAATTCCGGGTACAATATTTGATCTTCTTCATGCCGGCTCACCTCGCTGTGCAACGGTGCAATACTTGCTATTCCAAATGATATTAATTATCATTCCCGTTGTCAATAGCTTCGGCTTATTTGCTGGCTAGAATTTCGATCCCTTTCTGTAGCTGCGTATCCTCTTCCTTCAGCTTCTTGCTCAGCAGCTCAATAATACGGTAACCCGTCATATCGTTAAATGCACCGGTCACTGTCATCTTCTGATCCTTCTGGAAGCGGCTTAATGCATCGGAGGTCCGGGCATCAAACAAACCAATATCCCCTACCGGTGTATAACCAAGCTCCTTCAGCATGAGCTGTAGAGTTTTCACATTTTCCCCGTAGCTGCCCACCTTAAGCTCTGTACCAAAAGGAAGCTGACTTAGACTTGCGAAAGCTGGCAGAGCTACCGTGACATCAGGTGTTACCCCTTGCTTGTGAATCCATGTACCACCTGGTGTTTTCCACTGCGCTTCCGTAAGACTCAGTACAGATTTATCCTTAAACTGCTGGAACGTTTGGACAATCCCCTTGCCAAATGTCTTCTCTCCTACAACTGTCGCGCCTGCGGATTCCTTAAGTGCTGCCGTAAGCACTTCGCTGGCACTGGCTGATTGGCCGTTTACAAGCACCACAATTGGAATCGTCCAAGGCTTCTCCTGCTTCGACTTGTAGGTAATTGTCTTACTGTTGTTCTTGTAGACAACCTTCAGGATCACTTTATCCTTCGGCACCAGCATATTAGCAATTTGAATAGTAGATTTCAGCAGCCCGCCGGGATTCGAACGAAGATCAAGCAGCAGCTTGGTCATCCCGTCTTTTTGCAGCTTCTCCACTTCGGTCTTGAATTCAGCATCGGTTTTCTCTGCAAACTTCGATATCGTCACATGTCCTACTCCGCCGCTAAGCATCTCGGATGTTACTGTATGAACCGCGATCGATTCCCGTGTCAGCTCCACCTCAATTGGCTTCGCCGCTCCTCCACGCTGCAGCGTCAGCTTTACCTTCGTACCCACATCGCCGCGTAGCAGCGTGATAATATCCTCATAGGCTTCTCCTACAATCGACGTCCCGTTCACCGCAACGATCTCATCCCCAGCATGGACACCTTCACGCTCTGCTGGCGCCCCTTCCGTCAAACTCGCAACAAGAAATTTGCCGTCCGCCTCTTGAAGCGTAATCCCTACTCCGGAAAACTCAGCTTCATAGCCTTGCGTATAAGCGCTGCCCTGATCCTTAATCAAATATCTGGAGTAAGGGTCTCCTAGGGATGCGAGCATACCTTGAGAAGCACCGTTAATCAGATCCTCTGATTTTGCTCCATTCAAATATTTATCCATAATCGTATTATAGGATACGGTAAAATTGCGGAATGAAGGCTCTTTCAGCATCGGATAGCGTACCTCCATCCACAGCCAGCCTAATATAAATCCGATAATTGTAAATAGTAATGCTCCGAGAATCGCAAGCGTCGTTACCCGCTGTTTGGCGTCGGCGTTCGAGAAATATTTCACTTAAGGTCACTCCTGACTTATGACTGATCGTTCTGTCTTCTACTGTAGCTCATTTAGGGGCTGCTGAGCAAATATTGGGAAGAGCCCGCCTGCATACGCTTGAACCGGGCATTATTTTCCGCTACAATCAACCTAGCTTTTAAATGGACGAGATATAGATAGGAGAGAGAATATGTACAAATTAATTGCCATTGATGTTGATGATACGCTTCTTAACGATGATCTGATTGTAACCAAAGGAACTAAGAAAGCGATGGAGGCGGCTATTGCGCAAGGTGTAACGGTTACACTTGCAACAGGCCGGATGTACGCTTCTGCCAAAAAAATCGCTGACCAAATCCAACTAAACGTACCGATCATTACGTACCAAGGATCGCTCGTCAAAACTTTACTGGACGGCGAGGTCCTCTATGAACGTTGTGTGCCTCAGGATGCGGCGAAAGAGCTGTATGCGTTCACTGAAGAGCATGGTCTGCATCTGCAGCTGTATGCGGACGATATTCTATATGTCAAAGAAGCAAACGACAAAGCTATCAAATATTCTACCCTAACGAATATCCCTTACGTTGTAGCCGATGATTTCGAGGCTCTGCTGGACAAGCCTAACAATAAAATGCTCATTATCGACGATCCTGCTTATCTCGATCAGCTTGCCGAGCAATTGAAGCCGATGATTGGCGATCGGGTTCATATTACGAAATCCAAAGCACATTATCTGGAGTTCATGCACAAAGAAGGAACAAAGGGCCATGCCCTTCGCTTCATGGCGGAACATCTCGGCTGCACAATCGATCAAACGATTGCCATCGGCGACGCGTGGAATGACCATGAAATGATCGAAGCTGCCGGACTTGGTGTTGCAATGGGCAATGCTACGCCTAAGCTGAAAGAAATTGCTGACTACATTACGTTATCAAACAATGAAGAAGGCGTGCGCCATGTGATTGAGAAATTCGTGCTGCAGCCTGCTGCAAAATAAAAATTTCAAGCAAAAAAACCTCCATTTCTGAGCTGCTAATTGCCGCTGCTGAATGGAGGTTTTTTCTTATCATCCGATTAAATTCCCGCAAGCACCTGGTACCAGACGCCTTTCTTCGAATAAAGCGTCTGGCGGACTTCTTTCCAGCCGCCTAAATACCCAATATCAAACAATCCCTCGGGCTCGACGTATTTGTCTTTCGACTCCGCCGCCACCTTCTCGTTAACGGAACGGAAACCGTATTTCACGAATATACGCTGCGCCTCTTCACTTTGCAGATAAGAGATAAACGCCTCCGCTACTTTACGTGTTCCATGCTTATCAGCATTTTTGTCTACAACAGCCGCTGGGTTCTCAATTAGAATCGTATTCTTCGGAATCACGATATCGTATTTCACACCATTCATAATCCGGCCGAGCAGCTCATTCTCGTACGTCACAATAACATCACCAACGCCATATTCGAATGCTGCCATTGAAGCACGACCGCTCTTATCTAGTGACTCCACGTTCTTATGGATGGACGCCAAATATTTCTTCGCAAATTCCGGGTCCTTCGTACCCGTCTCTGCTTCCGATTTCTTGAGTCCTGCACCGTAGATCGCATTAATGTCCCATTGCGCTCCACCTGAGGTTTTGGGATTTGGATACAGTACTTTAACATCTTTGCGAGTTAAGTCATCCCAATCTTTAATCCCCTTCGGATTCCCCGCTCTCGTGCCTAGTACCACAATCGATTTCGTTACCAGACCATGATTAGGCTGTGCCTTCCAATCGGAAGTGATGAAACCCGCATCTGTTATTTTATCCAGATCGCCGTCCATCGCCAAAATAGCTACATCTGCTTCAAAACCGCCGGCAATAGCACGGGCTTGTGTACCTGAGGCTTCATACGATTCTTGAAAAACAACCTTTTGACCTGTCTGCTCTTTCCAATAGGCCTGGAATTGCGGCAGCAGCTCACTGAACGCATCCTTTACTACGGAATAGGCACCGATGACAAGCGTCACATCACCGTCTTGTGCGGTAGAATCGGTGGATGGTTCCGGCTTCTCCTTACCGCAGCCTGCTGTAATAAGAAGCAGAACCGTAAGGAGCAGCACGGCGATCCGCCGGCTTGCTCTTCGATTTATATTCATGTTCGTATACAACTCTTTCTGCTAAAAATGAGTGTTCAAACGCTTAGATATGAATTGGCATTGGGTCAACTTTCAAGCTGTTTTCCATAATCCAGCTGTCCGTATCATTAAAGAGATAAGCACGATGAACGAGTACACTTACCTGTTCACCTGGCTGTAGGACTTCCTTCTCCAGCGAGCGGTACGTAATCAGCTTCACATTGTCGACTAAGAGCTCAACCATCCATTCACTGCCACGGAAATGCAAAGCCTTCACCGTTGCATTTACCGTCGCAGATTGCAGGCGGATCTCTCCTGGCTTGCCGATCTCAATATACTCTGGACGAATGAGTGCTTTTGTTCCTGGATAATTCAGTGCAGAATCAAAGCCTTTTAATACTTTAATATCTTCTACAATCGTTGACTCACCGATGAAGCTTGCAACAAACGGCGTTTCAGGATTTTTGTAAATCTCCCAAGGCGTACCCTTCTGCTCAAGCCTGCCTTTGCCGATGATCATAATCTCATCCGCAACTTCAATGGCCTCGTCTTGGTCATGGGTAACAAAGATCGACGTAATGCCGACACGCTCTATCATCTCTTTCAGCCAAGTCCGAAGCTCCGTACGGATCTTTGCGTCAATCGCTGCGAACGGCTCATCTAGCAGCAAGAGCTGCGGTTCAGGAGCAAGCGCACGGGCGAATGCAACACGCTGACGTTGACCACCAGAGAGCTGGTGCACATAACGATGCTCAAAGCCTTTGAGACCTGTAAGCTCAACCAGCGTAGATACACGCTCGCGAATCTGCTCTTTGGAATGTTTCTTCACTTTTAACCCAAAAGCGATATTATCATACACGGTCATATGTTTGAAGAGTGCATAGTTCTGGAAGACAAAGCCGATCCCCCGCTCTTGCGGAGGAAGATCATTTACACGCTTGCCATGAAAAATGATATCGCCGGAGGTAGGTGTCTCAAGGCCAGCCAGCATACGAAGAATCGACGTTTTACCGCCACCGCTTGGTCCAAGAAGCCCAATCAAATGACCCTTTTCAATCTCAAAGCTGACATCTTGCACGGCATGGAAATCGCCAAAGCTTTTGTTAAGGTTGCGAACTTCAATATGCATGGCTTAATGCACTTCCTTTCGTTTTTTCGCCCATTCCATTAAAAGGAGAAGGCCAACTGAGAACACCGCAAGCACCAAAGCTACACCATTGGCTTCAACGACGTTAAAGTTCTCGACATCCTGATAGACCAAAGTCGTAGCAGTCTGCGTCTTATTCATAATGTTTCCTGAAACGACCAGAACCGCGCCAAATTCGCCAAGTGTTCTAGCAACCGTCAGAACGACACCATAGATGACACCCCATCGAATCGAAGGCCATGTCACCTTCCAGAACGTATACCACGAGTACGCGCCTAGTGTAGACGCTGCCTCTTCCTGCTGGGCACCAATCTCCTGCAGAACCGGCAGTACTTCACGCACCATAAGCGGGAAGGTGACGAACAAAGAAGCTAAGATCATGCCTGGCAAAGCGTACACCACTTTAAATCCAGCATCTTCGAAAAAGGCACCAATCACTGTGTTTGGTCCAAGCAAGAGAACAATCATCAAACCGCCAATAACAGGTGATACAGCAAACGGTAGATCAACAATGCTGTTGAGCAGTCGCTTCAAGCGTGCTCCCATCCACTCAGCTCGAACCAGGTACAGCGCGAGCATGACACCAAATACGGTATTTATAGCCGTTACGACAACAACGATACTAGCGGTCATCTGCAAGGCATGAATGGACTGCTTACGGGTTAAGCCTTCAGCAAAACCGCTCCAGCCATCCGCCCAAGAGCCTGTGAATATTTCAATAAGCGGAATAATTAACAATACTGTAAACACAATATACGTAAGCCCAATCCACGTTCGTCTAATTGTCATTTGCCCGGCCTCCTAGATTGAATCAGGTTGACCGTCCATAAAATGATAAACGAAAGCGTCAGCAGTAATACAGAAACGGCTGCGGCTCCTTGCGGATTGTCACTTTCAATTTCCCCGAAAATATAAACGGCTGCTATAAGCGTCTTGCCCGGTATATTACCTGCAACAAGAACAACCGCTCCAAACTCTGCCAGCGCTCTGGAAAAGGCCAGCATCGCACCACTGAGCACGCCTGGGAGCATCGATGGATAGATGACACTAAAGAACGTACGCAGCTTGGTCGCACCCATCGTATAGGCTGCTTCCTCTTCCGATTTGTCGATCTCTTCGAGCAAAGGCTGTACAGCCCGGATCACAAACGGGAAGGTAACGAACACCATCGCAATGACGATAGCAGGCTGGTGGAAGACGATTTCAAAACCAAGTTTTGAAGCCAAATCACCAACGAGGCTGCCCGGACCAAGCAATAACAAAATCATAAGCCCGGTTACTGCTGTCGGAAGAGCAAACGGCAAATCAACCAAACTATTTAAGATCCGTCTCCCTGGAAAACGGTAACGGATAAGTACCCAGCCAATCATAGACCCCAGCAGCACGTTAATGACGGTTGCAATAAGTGCCAGCTTGATAGTCAGCAGGACTGCCTTCCATGCCAGAGGATCTGATATACTCTCCCAGAACGGTACGAAACCGCTTGAGACTGACTGCGAATAAATTCCGATAATGGGAAGTACAATTAAGATAACAAAGTAGAGCATTATCGCGCTTCGGAATCCGAAGCTCCACCACTTACTGCGAAACATGACATTCATGCTGCCTTTGACCTCCAAACCATCGGCTCGAGCCGCAGGTGTTTGCTGAAATAAATGTTAGTAAATATAGAATTCCTATTAGATCACTTGGTATTCTTAATTTAGCAGACAACAACTGGTCTAGTCAATCCCATTTTTACAATTTCTGCTCTGTTTGGCTGTCCAAATTTGTTATTTTCGATTCTATATCAAGCAAAAGCCGCACATTGTCTTGGGCTCAAGACAACATGCGGCTTTTTCATTATTCGCCTTCAATATAATAAAGCTCTTCGCCTTCAGTGATTACCGCTTGGCCTTGGGTCAAATCAGTCATCCATGCGATAAAGGCATCCGCTTCCGAAACGACAGGCAGGCATTTTACGATAACACGGTCCATAAATTCGGTTCCGCCAAGCCGCGTGCCCCGGCCATGGAGCTCATTCTCCAATTTACCGTACCACGTGTAGTCCACGTCAACGAATACTTCACGGTGCAGTACTTTAACGATCTCTCCAGCTGCTTCGATGCCGGCCACAGCTCCATCCGTATAGGCACGGACAAGACCGCCTGCTCCAAGCATAATACCGCCAAAATAACGGGTTACGACAACCGCAACATTTTTTAACCCCTTATGCTTGATGACCTCAAGGATTGGCTTGCCAGCCGTTCCACTTGGTTCACCATCATCGGATGCTTTCTGATGCTGGTCGCGTCCCCCTACAACATAAGCAGAGCAGTTATGCGTCGCACTGCGGTGAAGCCGTTTAATCTCATCAATGAAAGCAACAGCTTCTTCTTCCGTCTCTACCGGCTTCGCATATCCGATAAACCGAGATTTCTTAATGACGATCTCTTCGCTGTTATACTCTCTTACCGTTGAAAAACGTTCCAGCATTACAGACGAGCTTCGAGCTCAGCCTTTTCTTTCTCATAGCCCGGTTTACCCAGCAGAGCAAACATGTTCGTTTTATACGCTTCAACACCAGGTTGATCGAATGGATTCACGCCAAGCAGGTAACCGCTGATGCCACATGCTTTCTCGAAGAAGTACACCATGTAACCAAATGTATATGGTGTCATGTCCGCAATGTTCACGATAAAGTTAGGCACTTGACCGTCAGTATGAGCAAGTAGAGTACCTTGGAATGCTTTTTTGTTCACGAAGTCCATTGTTTTGCCTGTCAGGAAGTTAAGTCCATCAAGGTCAGCAGCGTCAGTACCGATTGTGATATGCTCCGATACTTCGTTTACTTGGATAACAGTCTCAAAGATGTTACGGTTACCCTCTTGAATGAATTGGCCCATCGAGTGCAGGTCTGTCGAGAAATCAACGGATGCCGGATAGATGCCTTTGTAGTCTTTGCCTTCGCTTTCGCCGAAGAGCTGTTTCCACCACTCGGATACAAAGTGCAGGTTTGGCTCGTAGTTCACGAGAATTTCTGTTACTTTGCCCTTGCGGTACAGCGCATTACGTGCTGCTGCATATTGATAAGCCTCGTTCTCAGCGAGGTTCGGATTGCTGTATTCTTTGGATGCGTCTGCTGCACCTTGCATCATCGCGTCGATGTCGATGCCAGCAACGGCGATTGGCAGAAGGCCTACCGCTGTCAGAACGGAGTAACGACCGCCTACGTCATCAGGAATAATGAACGACTCATAACCTTCTTCAGTCGCCAGCTTTTTGAGGGCGCCTTTAGCTTGGTCAGTTGTTGCATAGATCCGTTTGCGAGCTTCTTCTTTACCATATTTGCGCTCCAGTGCTTCACGGAAAATACGGAAGGCAATCGCAGGCTCAGTTGTTGTGCCGGATTTGGAGATGACGTTGATCGACCATTCACGGCCTTCGATCAATTGAAGCAGGTGAGTCACATAAGTGGAGCTGATGTTGTTGCCTGCGAACAGAACTTGAGGAGTCTTGCGTTGTTCTTTCGTTTGCAGATTGTAGAAGGAGTTCGACAGCATCTCAATCGCTGCACGTGCGCCGAGGTAAGAACCACCGATACCGATTACGATCAAAACTTCGGAATCGGAGTTGATTTTCTCAGCAGCTTGCTTAATACGAGCAAATTCTTCTTTGTCATAATTAGTTGGCAGATCGATCCAGCCAAGGTAGTCAGATCCTGCGCCAGTACCGTTATGTAATTGTTCGTGGGCGACACGAACTTGTTCTGTTTGGTGATCAATTTCATGTTGTCCAATAAAGCCAAGTGCTTTCGTGTAATCAAATTTTACTGTTTTACTCATTAAAAAAAGGCCTCCCTGATCATGTTTTTCAGTAACCTGCTTGTCTTAGCCTTTAGAATATAGGATTTAGATTTGAAAAACAAGCGACTAAACAATGAAAAAGGTATGAAGATTATCTATAATGATTAGTAAAAGTATTTATAGCTGATGGATAATCCATCATACCAAGGTGAAACGGCTTCGCCGTCCTTTGACAGCGTGGCGCGTTTCACTCCGAAGAATTCTAAGCCATTTTATAAGGTAATACTTATAAATACTTTAGGATTTATAAATGCACAGGAGGGAAAATAAAATGAAAAAAATTGGATTTATCGGCCTTGGTGTTATGGGCTATGGAATGGCTGCGAACCTGCTTCGCAAAGGATTTGACGTTACGGTCTACAACCGGACATCCGGAAAAGCCGGCGAGTTGATT
The DNA here is from genome assembly GCF_052113225.1 of Paenibacillus sp. YAF4_2. Lineage (NCBI taxonomy): Bacteria > Bacillati > Bacillota > Bacilli > Caryophanales > Paenibacillaceae > Paenibacillus > Paenibacillus sp. YAF4_2. The sequence goes on along the minus strand of NZ_JBFRCT010000006.1, from coordinate 206,854 downwards.
ACACTTGGTGCAAAAGAAGCAGCAACCCCAGCGGACATTGTTCGCGGATCGGATATCGTTATTACCATGATCAGTAATGATGCTGCCATCCGTGAGGTTTACTTTGGCGAGAATGGTATCTTCGGAGCAGTCGCTTCGGGTACAACACTGATCGACAGCAGTACCATCTCCCCATCCTTGGCTCTAGAGCTGACAGAAGCAGCCGAATCAAAGGGTGCTGTATTCCTGGATGCTCCAGTAACAGGCAGTAAGCCCGCTGCAGAGGGCGGTACACTGACGTTTATGGTCGGCGGTACTGACGCTGCTCTCAAAGCCGTGGAGGACGTTCTTCTTGCCATGGGACGCAAAGTGATACATATGGGGGCTAACGGCAGCGGTGCTACCGCCAAGCTCGCCCATAACACGATTGTCGGCATTAATATGGCGGCACTTGCCGAAGGTATGGCAATTGCAGCAAAAGGCGGTATTAACGGCAGCGCGTTCTTCGAGCTCGTGCAATCGGGTGGTGCAGCCAGCCGGACGGCGGAGCTGAAAGGCGATAAAATTCTCGCAAGCGACTATGACGTCCAGTTCTCTTTAGCGCTTATGCTGAAGGACCTTCGCTTATCATCCGTATTATCGGATAATTTGAAGGTACCAACCCCAATGCTTGAAGCTGCAAAAAGCTTGTTCCAGGTCGGCGACTCTATGGGTCTTGGCGAGCTTGACATGAGCAGCGTCACGCAAGCCTACGAGCAATGGATCGGCCGTAAAATCGGTGATAAAAATAACAAGAAAGTGTAATTAATTGTGGCCATGCAGTTCCTATCATGGCCACTTTTTTTTAGTTTCTTGCTGTTTTTGAAATTAACAGGTTAATGGCAACGGAGCATTTCAATGATTCTGGAGAAGCGTTAGCGCATGCTTACGAAGCAGCTTTCTTGCAGAAAGCTTTCAAGCGGTCGTTTTTGTGAAGGGATACCAACCATACCTCGTTGATTCAAAGGAATCCCTGAGCAATGGCGATCGGAAGAACATTGAAATGCGCAGTGTGCTGTTTAACCTAAATACAAAGGGGCCGTCCCATCGTCATATTTATGACGAATGGGACGGCCCCTTTTTCAATCAATGCTATTCGTAGATGTAAGAGCAGCAGTAGTCGGCTACTGTCGCTACTTGAAGCTTGAATTTCGTGTTAGCTGGAACGGTAAATTCACCTTTACCTTGGATATGCAGCCATTCTGTTTCCCCAGGAAGCTGCACTTTCAGGTCACCAGCCAAAATTTCCATAATTTCAATGCAATCCGTGCCGAACTCATAGTCGCCAGGAAGCATAATGCCAAGCGTTTTTTTCGTGCCGTCTGCGAACAGGACAGCACGGCTTGTTACTTTACCGTCAAAGTAAACATTAGCTTCTTTGACAACAGTTACATTTTCAAATTGTGACATTATGGTTAGCTCCTCTACGCCAATACTTATTGGATTACAGTACGGACTTAACTTTGCTCACTACGTTCTCAACAGTGAAGCCGTATTCTTTGATTACGCGATCGCCAGGAGCGGATGCGCCGAAACGATCGATTGCGATAATCGTGCCTTGGTCGCCAACATAACGTTCCCAACCAAATGGATGAGCCATTTCTACCGCTACGCGAGCTTTAACTTCTGGCAGAATAACGGAATCTCTGTAAGCTTTCTCTTGTTTCTCGAACAGATCCCAGCTTGGCATGCTGATAACACGAACTTGAATGCCCTCTTCAGCAAGTGCTTTTTGAGCAGCAACAGCAAGTTGAACCTCGGAACCTGTAGCGATGATTTGAGCTTGTGGAGCGCCGTTTGCTGCATCAGATACAACATAAGCACCACGTTTGATGTTGTCACGGGAACCAGTTACAGTGCCTTCCAGGATCGGCAGGTTTTGACGAGTCAGAACAAGCGCTACTGGATTGCTTTGGTTTTCAACCGCGTAAGCCCAAGCTGCAGAAGTTTCGTTCGCATCAGCAGGACGAATAACTGTCAGATCAGGAATGATGCGGATCGAAGCCAGTTGCTCGATAGGTTCATGTGTAGGACCGTCTTCGCCAACAGCGATCGAGTCATGCGTCAGAACGTAAGTTACTGGTTGCTTCATGATAGCAGCAAGACGAATAGCTGGACGCAGGTAGTCTGTGAATACGAAGAACGTACCACCGAATACTCTCATACCGCCATGCAGACTCATGCCGTTCATTGCTGCAGCCATACCGAACTCACGAACACCATAGTAGATGTTGCGGCCGTCGTAGCTGCCTGGTTTGAATTGTTCAAGACCTTTAAGGTGAGTCATTGTCGAGCTCTCCAGGTCAGCGGAACCGCCAGCCAGGTTAGGCACGTTTTTCACTAGGCCGTTCAGGGCGTTACCCGATGCTACGCGAGTCGATACTGCGTTGTCAGCCGTTGTGTATTTAGGAAGGTCAGCGTCCCAGCCTTCAGGCAGTTGGCCGGAAGTAGCAAGCTCGAATTGAGTTGCGAGTTCTGGGTTAGCCGCTTTGTAAGCTGCGAACATTTCGTTCCATTTTGCATTTGCTTGCTCGCCGTTTTGTTTCACTTCTGCGAAGTGAGCGCGAACTTCGTCTGGTACATGGAATTGATGATCTTCCGACCAGCCGTAGAATTGTTTTGTCAATTTAGTCTCATCAGCACCCAGTGGGGAACCGTGAGGACCAGCATGTCCACCTTTGCCGCCTTTGTTCGGGCTGCCGTAACCGATAACAGTTTTGACCTCGATCAAAGTTGGTTTACCTGCTTCAGCTTGCGCTTCAGCGATTGCTTTGGACAATGCATTCAGATCGTTGCCGTCTTCTACGCGAAGAACTTGCCAGCCGTAACCTTCGAAACGTTTTTGAACGCTCTCGGAGTAGGACAGATCAAGTGCGCCGTCAAGGGAGATATCATTCGAATCATATAGAACAACCAATTTGCCAAGCTTCAAGTGACCTGCGAAGGAAGCTGCCTCATGAGAGATACCTTCCATCAAGTCGCCGTCGCCGCAAATGGAGTATGTGAAGTGATCAACAACGTTAAAGCCTTCTTTGTTGTAAGTCGCTGAAAGGTGAGCTTCTGCCATCGCCATACCTACTGCCATTGCAACACCTTGTCCAAGTGGACCAGTTGTAGCGTCAACGCCAGCAGTGTGGCCGAACTCTGGGTGACCTGGTGTCAGGGAGCCCCATTGACGGAAGTTTTGCAGCTCTTCCAGTGGAAGATCATAACCGCTCAGGTGAAGCAAGCTGTAAAGCAGCATCGAACCATGTCCTGCGGACAGAACAAAACGGTCACGGTTAATCCAAGTCGGGTTCGACGGATTGTGGTTCATGTTTTTCGCGAACAATTGGTAGCCCATTGGAGCTGCGCCCATAGGCATACCTGGATGTCCGGATTTAGCTTTCTCGATGGAGTCGATTGCAAGTGTGCGGATCGTGTCGATCGAAAGCTGTTCAATCGATTTTTGTGTAACTGTCATTACATACTTCCTCCTAATTCCTGTGTAAAATTGCTCGTTCTCTCTATATTTCATGATATAGCGCGAGTTGTAGCGCAATGGCTTTGAATATTGTACCATTCCGAAAACACGTTTGCCATCTTTAAAATATAGAATTTCTAGAGCATTTATTGGATTAATTGAAGACTACGGTCTTGTTTTGATGCACAATGATGCGGTCTTCGGTATGCCATTTCACAGCACGTGCGAGTACTACACGCTCAATTGTACGACCAATACGCTTCAATTCCTCTACGTTGTCACGGTGGCTGACGCGCTGGACGTCCTGCTCGATAATCGGGCCGCCATCGAGTTCCTCCGTTACATAATGTGCCGTTGCGCCGATGATTTTAACACCACGGTTATACGCTTGCGCATACGGCTTGCCGCCAACAAAGGCCGGAAGGAAGGAATGATGGATATTGATAATGCGGTTCGGGAATTGCTCGATAAATTTCGGCGAGATAATCTGCATATATCTGGCAAGCACGATGAGGTCAGCTTTGTCAGCGACCACTTCCATCTGCTTGCGCTCTGCTTCCACCTTCGAATCAGCTGTTACCGGAATATGATGATACGGAATACCAAATGACTCGACCATATCCTTCATATCCGGATGGTTGCTGACAACCATCGAGATGTCCGCGTCCAGATCGCCTGCTTTCCACTGCCACAGAAGCTCCATTAAGCAATGGTCTTCCTTCGACACGAAGATTGCAAGGCGCTTCTTGCGGCTCGCACGGAACGTATGCCACTTCATATCGAAACGATCTGCCACACGGGCAAAATCTTCGACAAGAATAGGCAATTCCTTGTCCATATCGTTCAAATCAAATTCAAAACGGATGAAAAACATTCCGCCTTCCGGATCCATTGTATATTGGTCCGATTGTACGATATTAGCCCCATGCTCGTACAAAAAATGGGAAACCGCCGCCACGATACCCGGTCGATCCGGGCACGAGATCAGCATGCGCGCGCGTCCGCTGCGCGACTCAGTAGTTGTTGAAGACATAAACGTTAAAACTTCCTTCCTTTTGCAATGGTTATCTTAAAGCATAATTACACATTCTTAAGCAATTGCTTACCTGCGAACCATGCTGTAATCCGTTGGTTGACTTGCTCTTCACTCAAATCGCCCGGAAGTGCGTCACTGTCAGCCAGCAAATCGAACAAGCGCTCCATCGGCTCGCGTGGATCTGCTTTTTTCGCCTTAGCATCGTTCTTCAGCACATCCCAAGTCGACAGGACAAATGTACGAGGGTCGATTTCCTGCTTGCCATAGAAATGATGCAGACGTTCTACATGGTCGAAGAAGGATTCGCCGAAACGATCCATCGCATCGCCGCGAAGCAATGCAATCTCTGCTTCATACATCGGGAATTGCTTTTTATCGTCTTTACCAATCCATGGTGTCTCCAAAATAAACGGTCTGCCTGCAAGCCCCTCATGATGAACGATCGAACGGATCGCCTCATGTCCAAGCCAACCTGCACCTACAGGAGCGTGACGGTCTTTGCCTGCTCCACATGGGTTTTTACTGTCATTAACATGGACAACTGCAACACGGTCAAGTCCAACAATTTGATCAAACTTCTGAAGTACACCGTCCAAATCGCCAACCAGATCATAACCTGCATCATGCATATGGCAAGTGTCCATACATACCGTTAGACGCTCATTGTTTTGCACTTTATCAATGATCTGCGCAATCTCTTCAAAGCTGCGGCCAATCTCTGTTCCTTTGCCAGCCATTGTCTCAAGAGCAATGTTAACATTTGTATCCTTTGTACCTTCCAAAACTTCATTAAGACCTTCGGCTATACGGGCAATGCCAAATTCCGCGTCCTTATCCGTATAAGCACCAGGATGAAGCACGATATTTCTTACACCGATATAATCGGTACGGCGGATTTCCTCCTGGAGGAAACGTACAGCCAGCTCGAAGGTATCGTCCTTGTAGGAGCCCAGATTAATGATATATGGCGCATGCACCACAATCTCATTAATGCCAGCCGTCTCCATCATCGCTTTGCCTTCTTCAATATATAAAGATTCAATTGGCTTTCTCCGGGTATTCTGCGGTGCACCGGTATAAATCATGAAAGAGCTTGAACCATAGGACATAGCTTCTTTGGCCGCAGTAAGCAGCCCCTTGTCCGAAAATGATACATGGGAACCGATTTTCAACATCTTTTAAAACGCCCCTTTCGGTTGATCAACCCTTATTTTACAAGGAATGTCGAAATAAATCTAGGAATACGGTATAATTCTTCCTGAGGTGAAGGTACAGTATGAAATCAGCTCCCGATTGGTTTATGTTTTTCATTGTTTTCTGGGCAGTAGTGATGATCGGCGCAATGTCCATCGGCGGTTTCTTTATGTTCCGTAAGTTCCTGAAGGTGCTGCCGCAGCGAGACGGCAAGTCGAAGCTTGATTGGCAAAATTATTGGGTCGAACGGAGCCGCAGCATGTGGACGGATGACTCGAAGCATTTTCTGGACGAGTTAGTTTCCCCGGTTCCAACCGCTTTCCGCGATATTGCCAAGCATTCCATTGCGGCGAAGATCGGACAGGTAGCCATTGATAATGGCGCAACCGAGGTCACCCGGAACCACTGCATTGAAGGATACATACGCGCAACGCCAAAGCGTGATTATCGAAGCCTTGTCTCCTTCCTGGAACGTAAAGGTATAGATTACGACCCGTTTCGGCATTTGCTCAATAAATAAAGTTAGTTCGATAGGTTGCTGCGCGAGCAGCAGCCTATTGTTATACTTGTACAAATAGTGTATACAAGTATATTGGAACCTTAAACCGTTCTATTTCGTTAATATAAGCATTAGCTTACGAAGTAGAATTGCTTCACAATTCTTAAGCTAGTGCTTACGAAGCAAGAATTGCTTCACAATTCTTAAGCTACTGCTTACGAAGTAGAATTGCTTCACAATTCTTAAGCTAGTGCTTACGAAGCAAGAATTGCTTCACAATTCTTAAGCTAATGCTTACGAAGCAGAATTGCTTCACAATTCTTAAGCTAATGCTTACGAAGCAGAATTGCTTCACAATTCTTTTAGGAGGTGCCCTATGACAACTATGAAAACAAAAAAGAAGAGCAGCTTAATCGCGGCTAGCGCCGTACTACTCGCCGTTATGATGACCGCATCTGCATGCGGCTCAGACAAAGCCAGCACAAACAATACGGAGCAAGGCTCGTCGGTTGAACAACCAGCAAATGCTGCACCTGAAGCAAGTACTGATCCGGCAGCAGAAAATAATAACAGTACAGAGAATAACAACAGCGGCGTAATGGATCCTGAAACCGCATCGCCGGATCCGGCAACAAGCGCAGCACCTGAAGAAAGTGTCGTCAAGACAAATGAAGGGGTCTTTGTTGGACAAGCTGATACAACCTCGGTTGAGATCGATCTGCCCGAAGGACCAATGGTCCTTCAATTTACAGAAGACATGACTGATACTCTTAATAGCATCGCTCCCGATACTAAGGTCCAATTCGAATATACCGAGAAAGTCATTGGAAGCGGCGATCAGCAAGTAACGCAATACTTCCTGAAGAAAGTGGAAGCCAAATCCTAAATTGAAGGCGGATGAATGATGCGTGTTGCAGTAACGGGAGGCACCGGCTTTGTTGGCCGGAGGCTGGTGAAAGCATTGCTTGAACGCGGCGACGAAGTATGGATTGTATCGAGAGCTAGTACGACCGATTCCTCACAAGCAAATACCAAGCTTCATTATGTGACATGGAATGAGCTTGCCACATCGCCTGAAAGATTAGAAGGCATGGACACCATTGTGAACCTGGCCGGCGAAAGCATAAACCAGCGGTGGACTTCAGCAGCCAAACAGAGAGTACTGCAATCCCGGATAGATGCCGCAGCACGTATCGCAGCGCTAATTGAAAGATTGAACCAGAAGCCGGAGGCCGTTATTAATGCCTCCGGCATTTCTGCGTACGGAAGCTCTCTCACAAAAACATTCGACGAGACCAGCCCCATCAATGTAACCGACTTCCTATCGGGCGTAGTAGAGCAATGGGAAAAGGCGGCCGATACCATTCCGGTGAAGCGACTTGTAAAACTTCGTGTAGGAGTTGTGCTGAATAAGGAAGGTGGGGCTTATCCACTAATGACCTTGCCTCATCGCTTGTTCGCCGGAGGCAAGCTTGGCAGCGGCACGCAGTGGCTGTCCTGGATCCATTTGGAGGATATGATCACGCTGCTTCTATTTTGTATCGATAATGATACGATCCAAGGTCCGGTTAACGGTTCTGCTCCTGAACCCGTGACGAATGATACCTTTGGACGAGCACTGGGCCGGGCTATAGGCAGGCCTCATTGGCTTCCCGCACCTGCTTTTCTAATGAAAGCTGTGCTCGGAGAAATGTCCTCGTTGCTCCTTGACGGCCAGCGTGCCATTCCACGCAAAGCATTAGAGCATGGCTTTGCGTTCAAATATCCCGATATTGAAAGTGCTATGAAGGAATTAACAAACAAAAGCTGAAGACGAGAGTCAGCCTCTCATCTTCAGCTCATATTTAGGCCCGCTGCTGCCAGCAAGCTGAATAACATCCCCTACTGCCAAAGGATATGACTTATACGGAATCATTGTTTGTCCGTTCAGCATACTGCCGTTCCGGGATCCCAAATCCTTCGCCCGAAAAGTCCCCGCTTCCCTCTCTAGTTCCAAATGAAGCCGTGAAATCCCATGCGCTTCTTCCTCATAGCTGACCTGTTCGCCTAATCGGCCGATTGTAAACCGTACTTCCTGCCAATTTATCCATGCACCGCCGCCTGCCCACTCCCGATATAATGACGGTTCTAATCCCTGTTCACCTTCCCGCTCCATCAGCAGCACCGTTGCTTCAGCTGCATTCTCTTTGCTCCGGAGATCGGCAGTGTTCCCTACGTAAGCGTATGATCCAGCTTCTAAATCAACAATTGGCTTAGCTGGAATATTAAACTCAGCCTTGTCCATAAGACGCTCTTCCTCTTCATAACGCGGCCACATCCCGAGTGGCTGTGATTCTGGAATAAACTCTTCCGACTCCTCGTTTTGTGCCAATAACCCTGTTGGCAGCCTCCGCATCCACACCATATATAAAGCAGCGATTCCCATAAAACTCAAACCCAAACTAATATATAAGCTGCTTCTTGAATGAGAAGGCATATAAATATATTTCCATACACAAGCGACAGCTATCGCAACGACAGCAGCTGTAATCCATAGCTTCTTTTTCGTTGTATCGGAATCAGGCTCCTCTTCTACTTCTACCAACTGAATAGGCTGATTATCAGCAGCATGAAGCTTTACTTGCGGTATAGGCATTTCGGTTTGAAGACGTAAAGGATCAATAGATTCAGACTGCCTGGCCGCCGGGATAAAAGAAGGCACAATTGGCTGGTTTGGACGAGGCCCCGATTGGATAAAAGCATCCCCAATCAGTCCGAGTAAAACAGACCGAAGCTCGCTTAACGGCCATTTGCTCCCGTTGAGGGGCTGAAGCACTCGCTGCAAACCAGCTCCGTCAATTTCTTGAATATAAGCCGTCCAGCGGACGACCAGCGAAAGCAAGTCACCTGCACTCGGAACACCGTCAAGCTGTCCTTCTTTCAAAGGCACATAAGCAACTGCTATATCATTTAATTGCTCGCCTACAAATAAATATTGGTCATCCAGCAGGCAGCCCTCAGGCCGCAGCATATGATGCTTGCATTCTTCAAATGCTTCTACAATGCCAAGCAATAAGGTATAAAACTGCTCCATAGTCAGAGGCTGAACCTGCAGCCGGTGAAGCAGCATTTTCCTGCCAGCCAATCCGTATCGGAACGTAACACGCCCATCAATCTCCAGCCATTCAATCGGCAAGAGATGAGGAATTTTGCTGGACTGCAGCATCTGTAACTCAAGCCCATCCAGCTCTTCTCTACGAATCCCATTTTTCCGGTCAATAATCATCTCATGTCCACGATTTATCGAAAAATCAATCATAAAAGGCTGTCTCATACTTCTCCCCCTTTCAATCAGATCGTTAACATCCACATCGTTATTGCACCAGGCGCTACCGCCAGCATAAATGGAAAGGTCCTGCCGGATTTGGCCCAAGTAAACCAAGACGAAGCCCCCAAACGGCTGCCTAATGGCAAGGACGTCAGCATGGAGAGGCCTGCTGTCATTCGTCTTGCAAATGGTCTATTAAATACAAGTAGAAGCAGCCCTACTAAACCCGCATACAAAATGGCATACATCATTAATTGAAGTACAGCCATTGTTCCAATCCACGCACCGATAGCAGCAAATAACTTCACATCTCCGGCACCTATTCCTTTTGCCAAATGCAGAACAAGCAGTGGAATAAACCCTGCAGCCGCACCACCAAGAGAAAGGAGCAGGCCATGCCATCCATCCGATAACAAAGCAAAAAAGAAGCCTCCTGCTAAAAATGAAACAGTAAGGAGATTAGGTATAGTCATTGATTTCAGATCCGTATAAAAGGCTGCTAATAATAGAATCGCAACTGCTGCAAAAGGTATAGTCATGACGCGGCCTCCTCCTTCTTGACGACATCAAAATGCATGGAAACGATTTGGCCCGATGCCGAGGTTGCTGTTAACTCCCAGGTGCCCGGTGTTGTATTGCCGGAAACGAGCCAGGTCCATTGCACATAACCATTGGCATCAGCCGTTGCGCTTCCAAGATGCTTCGCTTCACTTGTGCCGCTCTTGTACTTCACTTCAAGTGAAGCAGAAGCACCAGGTGAGGTTAATGCGATTACCGTTGCTCTATTGCCGGGGCGTAACGGAACTGGCTGAATAGAAACAATCTGAATCGGTATAATGTCGGCCGAAGCTGTTTGCTCTTTTGCTGGTAAGGAATCGTTTACCCAGACACGCTCGGCAGCCTGCTCCCGTAATACGATTTTTTTATTTATAAAAGGCAACGACAATGGGAAGGTATATTCTGCTTCAATCGTCAAATACGGTTTTTCCTTCTCTTTCAAATCAGGAAGCGATAGCCGTGACAGCTTCAAACGCTCCTTCTCCAACACTGCTTCATCTGCAAACTGAAGGAGCAGCGGTTCAACGGCCGTACGTCCTATCTCAGTAGCTGCTGCATCTGTTACCGGCTTCCAGTTGCCTTCTAGAACAGCTGATGCTAATACACCAGCAGGAGCTGGCAGCCACTCCGCAGCCTCAGCCGCAAGCGTTCCACCCCAGTCCGGCAGCGGCAAATTGATTGACCCCAGATTGGGGATCGACGAGGAAGCTTTCTGGAATGCAAGATCGGCCGGACGTATATGAGTCGCAATTTGCCTGACAGTCTGCGAAGCCGTTGATTGAAGTGCCATCTGTACAGCACAGAGACGGATCAACACAATAAACAGGAGCAGGATAATAAGCAATAGAGGCATAACAAGAGCCGCCTCGAGCACGATACTGCCATCTTCCCTCTTTCTAGTCCGGTTTAATCTCCTAATAAGACCATCCAATCGTTTGCGTCGTTTCATACTTTCCGTCGACAACCTTTCCCTGCAGAGATCCAAAGTACTGAATCATGTCCATTACGCCAGGTAAAAACCACAGCTTTGCGGAAGCTTGTACCTCACCTGTAATGGCGGTGGGTACTTGAGATAACGTCACTCCGTCATTATGCTCAATGACCGCAATCATCCTAGCAAGCGAAGATGGACGGTCCGATCCGCCATGTATCAGCATAAACAACCGCAAATAATCGGTATAAGCAACATCCACATTTATATATTTGGATAATGGTGCTGCCCCTCGTTCTGTAAAAGCAACCATATCTTCCATCGTTTTCTCTAATCCGTAAACAATAGAGCAAGACAATATTAACAATGGATGTGCGGATGCCTTGCAGGCTGACAAGCCCTCCATCGTTCTTATCGCTATCCGAACGCCAATCAATTCCCCATAAGCAGCCGCCAAATTAGCTGTTGTACTATGAAACCCGTAAATGACATATTCCGCTTCTTGATTGTTAAACGCGACAGCATGAGCAAGCTCTGCCTGATCACCGTTCATTAAGAGTGCTCGAAGATTTTGTGGAGCAAAAGAAGCATAGTGCTGGAGCACATACTCCGACATATACACCGAGTCTCTCGTTTGCTCGAGCATATCTGCGATACCTCCGAACAATCCGCCGATTAAAGAGGATGCATTCTCTGCTTCCTCATGTGCGTCCCCGGCTACCTCAAGACCTGCTGCTACCGCATCGTCTGCCTTCTGATTGAATAAGAGATTATCTTTGTACCTTTTCTCGATCTCTTGAATAACCTTAAGATGCTCTTCCGTTTGAGGAACTGAAGTCATGCCATGCAGTAGATTCCTTGCCTTCGACCATAATTGACCGGCTTTTGCCTCTTGAGCCTGCCGTTCCTTCTTCACTTCTTTGTCCGTCAGCTTCTGCTCGCGCTCATCTATTCTTGAGCCTTTGCGCAAATAAGCCCCCTCGTATTGTTCATAAGCGATGCGCAGATTTACTTCGCCTTCTTTTATTTGCTCATTGTTCAAACTTGGGGTTGCTATACCCGCAGCCAAATTAGATATGAACCCTCCCGCTTCCATCTGCAAGGATGCAAAGACAGATGCCTGATCCGAAATTTCCTGATTATACTCGGTAAACCAGCTGTCAGACAATACAAGCTCATCCGCAGTATTCTGAATCTCCTTAATCTCGTTTGCCGGATCAGCCCCTATTACCTCAACATCCTCACCTGCGAGTTTTTTTCCTGTAACACGGTCATATCCATTATTGGAAGGAGCATTAGCAGCTTCCTGCTTAATCCGCTGCATCTCTTCGTTAAACTGTTTGGCTGATTGAAGTGCTTGAACCGCTTCTCCCTGCAGCTTATCATGCTGTTTCTTTGCCAAAGCCAACTCGCGGGCCATTTCGTCCATCCAGGCTCTTGCCTTTTGTTCATAATCCGTGATTTGTTCCGAATACCTGACTTTCTTCCCTTGTTCCGCCAGTTGTCTATCCGTTAGCACCCAGCTTGCATACTGTGCATAATCTCCAGCCAATCTGGCAGCATGCTGGGTACCTGTTGCTAGCGCCAATGCTTTCGTTGGAATAAGTCCAGCAACATTAGTTACTGTCTCCGCCGCATCCCGCTGCAGTTGCAGGACGGTAGACAGCTTCTCCTCCCGTTTGTCATACAGCTTTCTTAGTTCTTCAAGCATATCGATGGTAACAGTGGCTTCCTTCATCGTTCCGGAGAGTGGTGCAAACTTTGCTGCCAGCTCCAAGGTAAAATCAATTGGCGCTTTATATTTGGTCTCTTCCAGCACTTGATGGACAAAAACATCATGTTTGCCAAGTACTTCCGCAGGGTCTGTATGAGCCGACTGAAGCTCCGCCTGTACGAGCTTGAATGAATCCTCTCCTTGGATAGAGCCCGCATCCGCATCCCTTCCGAAGTTGGCCTGCACCGTTTGTTCGAATATCTCATCACCATTAGTTCCGCCTCGACCGAATAACCCGTAACGTTCATATAACCTCTCATCATAAGCAGAAAGAACAGACCGGACGCCAGACCGTGCAGCATCCTCGGTCAATTTATGCAGTACAGCAATCCGTGCATAATCAATCAGTACTGCCGAGAACAACAGCAGACCTGATAATACAACCGCAGAAAAAATCGTTATAGAGCCTTGTGAGGCATCACTTTTAACTTTGTTCACGAAGTTCCCGCTTTCTCGCCACCGCTGTATGCCTGAAGCGCTTTTCCAGCTTTTTGCTTCGACGTTCCATTATTGAATTTGCCTGTGTAATACCGGACCAGATCCACATCCCTGATAAATTGAACGGGGTCTACTATACTTGCCGATGCAACCGTCTTTGGCTCCGACAACCCAAGCGTACGTTCGAGCGGAACAAGCGACATCGGCTGCATCAGCTTAACAGCTACTTTACGATTCCATATGCTGTTTGAATAACTGACTGCCCCTTGAAAGGGCAGCCCGGTTTCACCTGTCAGCCAGGCAGATGCTTTATTCAGTTTGGCTCCAGACAGCTTTAGCGAACTCACATCCTGCATCAGAGGCAATTCCAAAGAAAGATCGGTCTCACCAGTACTCATACCAAAGAGTGAACCCAGCATATAATCCTCGCCAATACGCCAATACAAGCTGTCATATTCATGGGTGACAAGCATGCCATTACGGGCATTCCGGTGGCTATTATCCCAGCTGAATGATGCTCGTTCTGCCGTCTCCGAAGCCGAATAGTAGAGAACAACCTTTTGATAGATATACATACTGAAGAGTAGGAATAACAAGATAAGAAAAAAGATGATCGGAAATACCAAGGTTGACTCCAGCGTAAAGCTTCCTTCCGAATTCTGAAGCCAGCGGAGCCATCTGCGTACGCGATTACGAGAAAATTTTATCCGCTTCATCATCGGCTTTGCCCATTAATTTCTCAATTAGCTCGATAATCCAGTCTTTAAAAAGCAGTGCAATAATAATAACTACCGCAATAATCAGTATCACTTCAAGTGTGCCTAGACCACTTTCTGAGCGCCAGAATGAACGAGCTGCTTTCCCTATTTTTTTCAACATAATAGACATCCCCTCTAATCATTTAAGAATTGGATTACGACATTAGCAGCATGGCTGGTGCCGCAACAAAAACCATTAATACCAGCAATATACCAACAAGCGGAAATACGAGTTTCGATGAAGCCTCTTCCCCTCGGGAACGGGCAACGGCTTTGCGTTTCTCCCATAAGGTGTAGGAGATCTCCCGCAAGGCAAGTACAAATTGATCGCCGCCTCTGCGGTAATTAAGCAATAGAACTGTTGTAAAAATAGATACCTCTTGCACAGCACAACCCCGGTTAAAACGTTCAATCGCAGTGCTGAAGGATTCACCGTTGCGTAAAGCAACTGCGACTTTACTCCATTCCTTATATAGTGGATGAGTCGTTGTCTCCTTGCCTTCGAGGCAGCGGACGAAAGCCTGCAGCACCGGCTCTCCTGCACCAACAAGCAGCATCAGCTTGCTTAATGTCTCCGGCAGTTCAGTAACGATGGCTTGTTTTCTACGTTCAACGATTCGACCTGCCTCCATAAAGGGGCGGAGCGGCAGAAGCAAACCAAGCAGTATTCCCATTCCTAAGAGAAGTGGTTCCTTAGCCAGTAAAGCAAGCAAAGAGCATCCCATTAAGACCACATATCCAAAGCCAACCGTCTCCGCTATCTGCTGCTTCGTTTGTGTCAACTGCCAGTCTGTCCCTTTGAGCAAAACCTGCTTCGAATGATAGCTGCTAATCGGGAGCTGGAGGTGCTCATAAAACTTGCTCCGTTCCAGCAATCGGGCAAAAGGGATGATGATCAGAAGCTCCTTCCACGCCGGCTTATTTCTCTTCAACAGACTGGACAGCGCTGTCTTCCCGATAAGCAGAAGCCATAGTACAGCCAGCAGCAGTACAATAAAAGCCATCTCCCGCCCCCTAAACCCGAATTTGCATAATCCTATGGATCAGCCAAAAGCAAAATACTAGAACCACAAGGCCGATTGTAAGCAGTACATATCCAGCTCCTCCATACAATGGCTTCATATAGTCAGGAGCAAATGCATTAAGAAAACCTAGAAAAGCAAAGGGAACAGCCATCATAATGCGGGCTTCAAACCGCTTTTGCGCAAGCAAAACAGCAATATCTTGTTTGACTTCCAGCTTCTCGCCTATTGCCTGCGAAGTACGCTTCATCACTTCGACCAGATCGCCGCCCGATCGTTTGCATACTGCAAATACATCTGCAAATTGGGTTATATCGTCCAAATTGGCCCGTATTGCCAGGCTGCGCAGCGCCTGCTCCAATGGTTCGGCATTATCCAGTCGATGCTTGATGATTTGAAACTCTACAATCAGCTCCGTATGAGGATCTGGATACAGCAGCTTTAGATCATCTATCGTTGCAAGAAACGCATTTTCAACCGACCTGCCTGCTGCCAGCGACGAAGCAAGAGAATAAAGCGCCTCTTTAAATTGCAGCTGCAGCCGCTCCTTCCTGCGGATCAGAAGGGATGACCTGTACAGTCTTGGTGCAATAATGCCGCTAAACGCAAGCAAACTGGATATAACAAATGAGTGATAGATAAGATAAATTGCTGTAAAAACAGCTGCATATCCTATAGCAGCTGAACCAATAAACTGCCCAACCGATAAATGGTACTGATCATAGCTCTTAAGCTTTACCGGCTTACTTTGTGGTGATTTCCCCCAAGATGAGCTCTCCCATCCACACCATTCCAGCCATAATCGCAAACGATCGGAAGGAGAGGGTTTGCCCGCTGTCCTGGCTACAGGCATACGGCTTCCTCCCAACCATGCTCCATAGATATTCCGGCCATTGTAAGCTTCTCTGTATGCTGAAGCTTATTTGCTGTCCGCTTAAGCGATCCGATGACCTTCCCGTCTTTCTCACCTGCTTCTTCAAATTGGAAAAGAGGCCGGGTAGCAATCTCCCCTTCTTCAAGCCCAACGACCTCACAAATTTCCGTGACGCGGCGAGAACGGTCTCTGAATCTAGAGAGATGAATGACAATGTCAAGAGCGGAAGCGATCTGTTTTCGTATAGCTTGCACCGGCATATCCGCTGAGCTCATTACCATCGTCTCGAGACGTGACATCATATCCCTCGGGCCGTTGCTATGCCCAGTGGACATACTTCCCGCATGCCCTGTATTCATAGCTGCCAGCATATCGAGTGCTTCACCGCCGCGCACCTCCCCGACGATTATCCGATTTGGCCTCATCCGCAGCGAGGCTCGAATCAAGTCGCGAATGGGGATCTCTCCTTTGCCTTCGGTATTCGCATTGCGTGTCTCCAGCGATACAAGGTTAGGAACACTTCGAATTTGCAGTTCCGCAGAATCTTCAATCGTAACCAGTCGCTCATCGCTTGGAATGTACTGGGAGAGGGCATTAAGAAAGGTTGTTTTCCCCGTTCCGGTTCCTCCACTAATAAAAATGTTATATTGCGCTTTTGTTAGCAGTTGCAGGAAAGAAGCAGCCTCCTGCGTTAACGCCCCTCTCTGTACAAGCTCGTTCATGGATAACGGCCGCTCTGGGAATTTGCGGATGGTCATGGCCGGCCCCCGGAGCGCGATTGGCGGAAGTACGATATGAACACGAGATCCATCCTTTAGCCGCGCATCTACGATAGGAGAGGATTCATTAACAACCCGATTCACACTCGCTACAATCGATTGGATCAAATCTTCAAGGCGCTCTCTGCTTTCGAAGGCTACGGGCAATAGACTGAGCTTGCCGCTTCGTTCAATAAAGATCTCTGAATGATGGTTGATCATGACCTCCGTGACAGTGGGATCATCCATAAGAGGCTGTAAAATGTCGAGTCCACGAAAAGAATGAAACAGCCTTCGTACGAGTGACGCCAATTCAGATGCAGTAAGCCGATGGCCGCTGCTCCAGGCGAATACCGTCTGTTCTACAATTGTGGTTAACTGCTCATCAGATACTGCCCCGCTGTAATCCAGCCTTTCTTTGATCCGATTCTTGAGTTCCAGCACAGATTCATCGGTTAGCAATCAACGCACCTCCTTCCTCCCTCACAAACTCCTTGAACAACCGTTCAACAGCAGCTTTATATAGAGGCGAAGCCAAGACAGAGGTCGAGGAACCTAGCCGTATGTCCGGTAATGCTGCAGCTGCAGGCTTGAATAAATGTAACGCGTGAGACTGACCGTCACTTCGATTAATAACTGGAAGAATACGCCGCTCAATCGTACGAAATCGCTCTCCCCACCGCTGCATAGCATACTGATACACCAGCTGGCTTTTGCGCTGAACTGCCAAATCCTCTGTAACGAGCCATACGATCTGATGACTAAGCTCCAATACAGCCAGATGCAGCTCATCCTGTCCATCCTCCAGGTCAATGACGATTTGATCATATTGGCCTGTGGAGACTAGCCCCTGAATGATCGCAGCAGCATCCTCAGCTTGAAGCGTCCTACGATCCTCTGGATTCGTACAAGGCAGGAGATAATCACCTTTGAACGAAGCATGCCGCTTACTATGTCTAGTCAGCCACTCTCCAACTTTATCCGGATGAGATTGCAGCGTATAGAGCAGTTGGGACAATCCTTCCTCACCTGCTGTTATTCCAGCTTCTTCAAGCCAAGCACCGGCAGCACTCCAACGCTCCAGATTCAAATAGAAAACACGATGACCATTACTTGCCGCCGTTTGAACAAGCTGCCTGGCTAATGTCGTCTTCCCTACGCCACCGGAGGCTGAATAGACAGTAATAATATTTACCTCTTGTTCTCTTACAGTAAGCTGAGGGGCAACGGCCATAAAAGCAGCTATTCCCTGCAGCAGCCCGGGCAGCGCTTGAAATTGCAGCAGCTCATGATAATCAGGACACTGACCTCGTGCCGTTACCAGTGCTGCAACCGGTACACCTTCCGGCAATACATCAGCAGCAGCTTCCAACATCCAGGGCTGTGCAGCTATCCCATGAATCGGGAATCCCGATTTTAAAAATTGAACAAAGGCATCTATATGTGTGAAAGCCGTTAGCTGCCATTGCTCACTGAACGGACTATCCCGAACATAATCAGCTAGTCTCTTCACATAATCCTGCTCTTTAACTGCTATCGCTAATTGCTGCCTCACCTGCCTGCTCCTGCCTTTCTTCTTCCGACAAAACACAAAAAAGCACCGTAAAAGACGCAGTTACCTGCGATCTTCTACGGTGCTTCCGTAAAATTGCCGATTCAATTTGTAATGTACAAATCTTACCATTCCATCCAAATGCCCGTCAACCATCATCTATTAAAAAACAAAAAAACTTTTTAAGAAAAAAGATACAATTCGTATCAACTTATGCTATAATTAGAAACGTAACGTATCTCATACATATCGAGGTACATGAACCAAAAGGGGGAGGTGAAAGTATGAAAAAAGTATGGGAAGCTCCTGCATTGGAAGTACTCGATGTGAAAATGACTTTCACAGATGTTGAAGCTGAATCCTTCAACCATAAACCTGGAAGCAAAAAATGGTAATTTTGCATTGAAATAGACAAATGAACCCGTCATCTCTTTAAGAGATAACGGGTTCATTTGTTATTTACTAAAAAAGCTGCTCATCACCAGTATATACTAGCAATGAGCAGCTTTGATTATTAATAATGATTATACGTTATTGAATCAGTTCCTTTGCTTCAGCTTGATAATTAAGCAGCTTCTTAAAGGTTCCACGCGTCTCCATCGAGAGCTGAATATAACCGCCCTGCTGAACAACCTCTCCATTTTCCAGTACAATAACCTGATCAGCATGACGGATCGTAGATAGACGATGGGCGATGATAATAATAGTCATCGAACCGTGCAGCCTTTCTATCGCCTCTTTAATAAGCACCTCATTCTCGCTGTCCAGAGCACTTGTAGCTTCATCCAGAATAAGAATAGACGGCTTCCTCAATATGGCTCTGGCCAGTACAATCCGCTGCTTTTCTCCGCCTGACAGCCTTACCCCACGGTCGCCAATGACTGTATCAAGCCCTTGCGGAAGCTTACGAACAAACTCATCCGAAGCAGAAAATCGGAGCGCCTCCCACATTTGGGCCTCTGTCGCATCCTGTACGACCAATTGCAAGTTTTCACGCAGACTGCCATGAAATAAAAAAGGATCCTGTGAAACATAGCCGATTTTATTCCGGTAATGGAACCATTGCTCCTCATCCAGAATCTTCCCGTCAATGAGTACCGTTCCCTCATCCGGTTGAATAAGTCCCATCAGCAGTTCAACAAGCGTACTTTTCCCAGCACCAGACTTGCCGACAATAGCTGTCATATGATTCGCTGGAATCGTAATTTGGATATCCTTTAAGGCGAGCTGGGAGCTGTCTTTATCATACTGATATGACACATGACTACATGAAATATGATTTTTTACCGAAAAGGAAGTATCCGGCTTAATGTCCTGCAGCAAAAGTGATTCGCGCGCAAGCCGGCTCTCCCTCTGCAAATCCATAAGTACCTTCATGGCAGGCAGTTGGGAAATAATTCGTTCAAGACTAGATTGTATCGTAATAAAATGCGGCCATAGTCGTGTAAAAATTAAAACAATTAAAATTAGCTGCTCCGCAGCCACACGCAGTAAAGTAATCGAAACATAAGCAAATACCGCGATTAAAACGACAGAAGAGGCGCGGTATAGAAACTGGGAATTGGCATATACCCGGAATGCTTTCGTATAATTACTTTCAATTTTGCTGCAAAGATCAATAAATTTCCTGATATGCGATCGTTCCAGCAAATTACTCTTAATGTCCTTGATCCCGTTGAAATGATCACTCAAATCGGCAAAATAGTTTTTAAACAGGTGTGAGGTTTCTTTGCCAAGCTTAGCTGATTTTCTAACAAATTTACGTGAGACCAGAGAAAGCAGCAGTCCGCTAATAATAATGATGGAAGTGAGTTCTGTAGAAAGCCATAGAGCAAATCCGATTTGGATAAGGGTAAAGGCAGCCGCTGAAATTAACGTCAGCAGCAGATTAATACCGTTGCTTACCCGATTCAATTCTGTAGAGAGAACCTGATTATAGTCTGAATTTCTTCGGTTCAAAAAAAACTCCCATTTGGCATTAAGCAGCGACTCATGAGTCTCTACTCTTAGCTGCCTGATGTAACGCTGTTCAATCTCGGTTGCCAATAAGAATTGCTTACGTTGCAGAAAGGCCTGGCCGCCAACAAGAACAACGTATACTAACAAGACAACAGGTAAATTCATAGGGAAATTCCACTGCCTCAACTTATCCATGGCAGAATTGATAAACGGAATTACTCCCATATCCATATCAAATACGCCAATTATACTAAGGAGCGGAATAATCAAAAAAATCCCAACCCCTTCCAAGGCACTAACGAATAGCATCATGAGAAAATGCAGATAGAGTCGATTGCCGGAAGAGGCATATAATTTTCGAAGCAGCAGGAGAATGTCCTTCAAGATGAGCAGCCTCCCTTATATGGTTTGCCGTTTCACTTGCCGCCAGAACCATAAGAAAGGACGGAGAGGGAAATAGAGAAAATGCAAGGATTTTGGCAGCGGTAATACCATCATATCCTTGGTACTCGGATACAGCTTGTTTGTCACATACAACAGCTTTTGCTTGGGGGTCATTGTAGAGAGGAGATACCGGTTGTAAGCTACCGCAATTTCTTTCTTCGCAGGCTTGGGATACAAGATAACCTCTTCACGAATGAACAAAGTCACGGTTTGTGCAAGACGGTGGGCTTTTTGATTTTGGGTCATGGCGTATGCCTCTTCAGGAAGCAGACTGCCTAACAGATTGCTTGCCAATATAATTGCTTTTCCTCCCAGAACCGTGCTTTTGCTTTCTTCAAAAAGCTGGCGTACTCGGTTCCAATTCAGAAATCTGCTCAGCATGCGGTCGATATCCAAAAGCCACCGCAGACTAGTCCAGGCATGCCTGGTGCCATGCAGGATCAGATAAACAAACATATCTTCGTTGCCAAGTGTATAAATGAGCTTGCTCAGAGTGCTTTTCTGCCTTCTGCTCCACAGATCATCAAAGGACGGTTCAATAACTGTATCCGGGTTAAGGCTCCAATGCAGCTCAATCTCAACATTTTTCGTGGGATGAACATAGGAGATATGGTGGGTCTTCCGTTCTGTATTCTTGAATACCTCACCATCAACCTCATATTGCTCGCCTCGAACGTAGCCTGCTTCAAGTAAAACAAGTACGGAATTATCCCAGTCCTTCTTCGACACCAGAATATCCAGATCACCTGAAGTTCGTCCCGATATATCTCCGTACAGCATATCGGCCAGCACCGGTCCTTTAAGAATCAGCGAACGAACCCCCTTATCAGCAAGCAGCTTATTCACCCGCTCCAGTTCGCCCCGCAAATGAAGCATTTCCATTGTATTTCTAACATACAGCGTCTTGAGCCTGTTCATTATGAATTCCGGTGTCCATGACTGTTCCTCATTAAGCTCCACCAGCAAAGGATACAAAACAGGAAATGTCTCATGATATACAGCAAAACGCAGGAAAGAATTCCAATCTATATCACGGGAATGCCGGATTATCTCATCCGCTTCCAATGGAAGATCAGTGCGCAGAAGCTTCAACATAAATTTCATTTCGTTTGAGAATGTACTTATATCCAGCGCAGTAGGGCGGTTCATCTCCAGCTCTCCCCTTGTTTTATCTTGACCCTTCTTAAAGCGATTTTCCAAAGATACCAACAACCGTGTAGCGTTCCATGATTTCGGCACCGGTTAAATAATGAGGACCTGTGCGAAGCCATGCATGTGCATTCATCTTACCTTGTTCATTTTTCATTGTCCCCAGATATAACGTGCTCTCGATCTGTCTTCTTTCCAGCATTTTCATACAGGCGATTGCCATTACCAAACATTTGCTTTCCCATAAGGTATGGCGGCTCATAATCCGGATTGCACTTGCAATCTTATGTATAAGCTCATCATCTTGAAATGACGTCTGATATGATGTTTCTTTCAAGGAAACACCTAGACCGGGAGCCACCTTTGCGAACGGCAGGGCTTTTAGAATTCTTGCCCATCCAAGGTATATAAAAGCCTCTGCCAGCAACAGCTTAATATCGGAAGCTATAAATTTCCGAAGCTTACCCATCAACGTCTACACCTCAGTGCTTACGATTAGTCCTTGCTCTGCCAGTTGCTGCAAGAAGACTGACACCTGACCCACGCACGCTTCTCTATCAATGTCATATTCTTCGCAAATCTTATTCACAATTTCTGTGACTGTAGTAGGGACTGCAAGATGCTCCCAGATTACTCCACCCGATTGACCCAGGTTATAATATTTACCGCTTTGGATACTCATCATCACTTTTTCCCCGCCCATGTCGCTGACAAGCAAACCCTCGGCACGCATGATGGTGCCGCTTACCATAACATCGAGATTATTCATAAAGAAACGACCTCTCCTTCTCTGACGGTATTAATAATTTGGTTAACCAAATCCGGTGCGGTAAATCCGTTAAGCGGACGCTTTAATTGATAGAAGGGAATTGCGAGTGCTATCTTTACTGCCAGAGCAAACAACCATTGTTCCATTTGCATTTCTTTTAACAACTTATCTAAAAAGGAATGGTAGCGGAGCAATCGAACCCGCTCAAGCGGAGTTAAAGGATTCAGAGCTACCCGAGGGATGTCTGCCTTCTCGAGTTCAAATATACCTGAAAGCGGCAATGAGTGGTGTACGAACTGATCATGCACGGGGACAGCAAATTTGTCATAGCTCTCCAATATCGGATTGTAATGATCAGAATCCATGTGGAAATAATCCAAACTTTGTTTCCATAGTTTCTGCTGCGGATATCCAGGATAAGCCGTCAGCTTATTTGTCCTCTCGTCCATCCACACTCCAACAATATCGTCGCTTAGCAATTTATATCCAGCATGCCTGAAAGCCGTAGCAAGTGTAGACTTGCCTGCGCCGCAATCACCAAGAATCGCATAGGCCTTACCATCTATCACCACACCGCTGGCATGTAGTGGTACCATTCCTCTTCGTACCAGCAGCACTGCGCAGCATGCACCAAGAATATACATCCGATATTCTCTTGGATCAGCTCCATTGACAGGCATGACTTGTATAAGATGGTTGCCAACCACACGATAGTTAGCCACATCCGGAACTCTGAAGACGACCTCATCATTTCCTGCCCGTTCGAGTCTGTCCGCTTCCCAATCCTTTACATAGTCACTCAAGTCTGCAAATTCAATATAGACATCAGGCTCTCCGCTCTCTACGTCCCATAGTTCCGGCAGATCGATTTCACTCGCCATTCGCAGTCCGTATGCGGAATACAACTTTTGATCTATCCATCCATTCTCCCTAATTGAACTCACCTCTCTTTCTTTATGATACTAATTGTAGCAAAATAACCCAAAATTATCAACAAAATGTATCAGCACACACAGAACTATCTCCCAAAATGGACGCCTGCCTCCACCCCGTAATGTTTCAAGTTGCTTCCATGTGGATCAATTGCACTTTGCAGACTGGACAATAGCCTCTCAATAAAGAAACGTTCATTAAACGACTCTGCATGTTCCCTAATAAGCTGCGGATCCCATTTCATACCGTCAAAGTTTTGCAGAGCAACCATTAAAGACCCTGCACTTTGATTTTTAAAAAACATCCCGTTTAATCCGGACTTAATCGTATCTAATGCTCCTCCTGCCTGGAATGCAATGACCGGTCTGCCGCAGGCGTTGGCTTCAAGAGGAGTAATCCCAAAATCCTCAAGCCCTGGAAAGAGCAGTGCCCGGCATCTCTGCATATAACGGACAACTTCTTCATCACTCCTGCGTCCTAAAAATTGAACGGTTGAACCTGCCATTGCTTCGAGCCGTTCCCGATCATCTCCGTCTCCTATGATCAACAACTTGCGTCCAAGGCGGGAGCAGGCTTCGACGGCAATATCAATTTTCTTGTAAGAGACAAGCCTGGAGACGATCAGGTAATAATCCTGGGACTCCTCTTGACTTACGGTAAACCTTCCCACCTCAACAGGAGGATAAATGACAGTTGATTCCAAACCGTAATTTTTTTTGATTCGCTCTTTCACAATACTGGAATTGGCAACCATACGGTCTACCTTCTTCGAATTGGATTTATCCCAAATCCGCAGAGGAAAGGTCAGCCATTTGGCCGCTGTTTTACGGAACCGTGACACCCTTACATTCTCAATATAATCATCAAAATTCCAAGCGAACCGCATCGGGGAGTGGCAATAGCATAAATGAACTGCATGCTCCGGTTTACGTATTCCTTTAGCATAGGCGCTGCTGGAACTGATAATGATGTCATAGTTTTTTAAATTCATTGAACGGACGGCAAACGGATACAGCCAAAAGTACAGCTTGAAATCACGTAAAATATTCGGGATACGCTGCATCCATGTTGTCACAATTTTGGCATCGTGAAATTCAGGCAATAACTTTTCCCTGTCTACAATGGTTGTATAAATCGGTGCTTCTGGAAACAGCTTGTGCATAACGCCGACAACTCTTTCAGCTCCTCCCATTTGATTCATATAATCATGTACAATGGCTACCCGATAATTCATTTCGCCACCCCCTTGGTTTCCTGGATTTCGCCCCCAATACCCGCTCCTCCGCTGACTGCCTGCATATAGATCTGCTCCGTCCTAGCCACTGCCTGCCCGATCGAAAAACGTTCCTTAATCCGGTCAATGGCGTTATCACTGATTAGCCTGCGCAGCGGCTCCATCCTCTGAAGATCCTTAATACATTGAACAAGCTCCAAAATCTGCCCGGTCGAATACAGTAATCCGTTCCGTCCATGCTGAATAATCTCTGTTACCCCGCCGCCGTTTGTTGCAATGACCGGAGTCCCCTGTGCCATCGCTTCTATTATGACTCTACCGAAAGGCTCGTTCTCCGAACAAAGCAGCAGCAGGTCAGATGCGCAGCATATTTCGTCTACATCCTCACGAAAACCTGTGAAACGGATGTAATGCTTTACCTTTAACTGGTCGGCCAGCTGGTGAAGCTCCTCCAGATATCTCTCATTCTCCTCACGGAACTTGGGCTCTCCGACAATCCATAAATAATTCTCCTCTCCATGTTGAAGTAAGGTATGAAGCGCCCTTATCGCATCAGCCTGCCTCTTCCAAGGCGCAATTTGGCCAATTATTGTCATTACACGACCTTCCTGGGGTGTATTCAGCTCGGCCCGAATTTTTTCCCGGTTATAGGCCTTTTCTCTATCAGAAAATTCGCTGAGTACAGCTCCGTTATGGACGAGATGAACACGCTTCCCCAGCTTCTGATACTCTTTCATAACTGGCTCTGAGATGGCAATAACCGACTGTGCCGCATGCGAAGCATACAACCGTATCGCTTTACCAATCAGCCCCTTCGGTGGAATATCATGCAAATGCCATATAACAGGAATCTGGTGCCGCCAATAAAACAACGATGCCATCATCCCTGCCCGAAGCGAATTGGCATGGATCACATCTACCCCACGAGCTGCCACCACTTCCGAAAGCTGATACCCGGCTTTAATCATGCCGGTCACTCCCGCAGCCAGCCGGAATGGATTGCGGCTAAGCCGCGCATTATAGCTTGGCAGCGGCACAACCTCCAGCCAGTCCTTTCTGGCCCGATCAAGCAGCTCGCCTTCAGGCGCAAAAACAATCGGATGAGCTTTCGTATAGTGCTTGGCCGTCACCATCAGATTTATCTCAGCTCCGCTTACCGCACTGGTATGATTGTAATAGGCGACTCTCATCGGCTAGCCCCTCCTTTACTCCTCATCTCTATGGCATCTCGGAACACATCGGTTACTGCCCCTGCCACACTGCTCCATGTGTACCGCTGAAGCACATGCTCCCTGCATGCTTCTCTTGACGGCAGCAAAAACTGTCCCCTTAAAGCATTTATCAGCTTCCCACTCATTGCTTCAGCCGTCCCATCTTTGAACAGCAAGTCCGGAGAGATTTGACGCAAAATTTCACTCGTTCCTCCATAAGGCGTACCGAATACTGGTGTCCCGCAAGCCATTGACTCAATCGTGACAAGACCAAAACCTTCGAGGGTTATGGTCGGAACAATACTGTAATCTGCCGCTTGATACCACTCGACCAATTCTTCGTTTGACACCCTGCCCAGCATCCTTACATTCGCAGATAAGCCCAGCCTAACAATCTGCTGTTCATATTTACTTCGCATCGGACCGTCTCCGGCAATATACAGCCTGATCCCCGGATGCTCCCGGACAACCGCCTGCATGGCATCTATCAGCCGATCAATACCCATCCGGTGGACTATGCGCCTAGCACAGAACAGAAGCTTTTGACCAGGTGCTATCCCCAGTCTTGCCCGTAATGCCGGTCGGTCCGGGTGAGGCTTGAACCGCTCATGCTCCACAGCTCCTGGAATAATGTGAATTTTACTGTGGTCAATGCCATAGTTGTTCGACAAGATATCGCGAAAATATTCACTGAGTACAATAAAGCGGTCAGTGCGGCGATAGGTCAGCTGTTCGACCTGCTTCTTGAGCAGGTACCTGGCTTCTCTCACAATTCGGGGCTTGCCGCCTTCCTCCATTTTGGACTCAAGAGCCCACGGGCCATGAAAATGAGTGACGATCGGGATATGATCAGGTAGTGACTGTCTGGATACCATGGAAGCATATAAGGCAAAATGCGGGTTAAATACATCCGGACGAAACGTACTCAACGATTGCAGCGCATGAGCCCTCACCGACCGGATCCGTGACAGAAGGCCGGATGCATTAGTCGCTGTATTGTTTACATTCAAGCTGGTATTTAGTTCTACTCCCGGCTCGGCCACAATAAGACCGAGCTCGGTATGTCCGTATTCCTTCATGGCATTCGTATAATCAACGAAATATCGATTTAATCCTCCAGGCTGCTGTTCATTCCATCCTAATCCAGTCGTTAACACGTTCATCGGCAATCACTCTCTTCATCCCTTATCGACTCAAAACTTCTCTGTAAATATGAAGTGTTTCTTCTGCAACCCGCTGCACTTGATAAAATTCCAGCCCCTGCTTTGCGCGCTCGCGGAAATATTCCCGTTTCTTTGTATCCTCAAGCAGCTCGATAATCGCCTCCGCAAGTAGAGCGGGCTGTTTGGGAGGAACAAGCACACCGGAACCCCCATGATCAAGTGCTTCAGGAATGCCGTCCACATCAGTGGCTACGATGGCACAGCCCGCTTCCCTCGCCTCGATGAGCACAAGCGGAAACGGGTCTTTGTGGGAAGCTAGAACAAATACGTCTGCGGCCTGCATATATGAGGCAGGATCAAGCTGAAAGCCTTCAAATTTAATCTGGTTCCTGTAAATCGATAAGCCGGCCATTTTCTCGAACAAGGTCCGGTCCGGACCTTCTCCGACAATATATAACCTGACATCCTCTACCTTGGCGGCGATCCGGTCAAATGCCTCAATTAGATCCCCGATTCCTTTGCGTGTATACAAGCCTGCAACTGTCACAATAATTGATCCTTTCAGATCCAGCATGGATGAAACATGTATCTTCCTCGGGCTTCCGACCGTGCCATTGCGTACGACCTTTAATTTGCTTTCCTTAATCCCCCTTGCAGCCATTGATTCGGCTACCGCATTGCTTACGGCGATGACGGCGTCGCCCACCCTCATCAAGTCGGCATTCTTTTGAAACTCATTGTGTACATGTGTAACAATCTTGTAGGAGTTCAGCCCTTTCAAATAACGAGATAACAGAGCGCCTGTCATCATGTGAGCGTGAATAATATCCGGACGAACCCGCTTCATTAGAGCACGAAATTGAAAAAAAGCCCGTAGCATCGGTGCAGGCTTTCTCGTTTGATCAAGTTTGTAATGGACGACATCATACTGGTTGAGCAGCTCCTCGTAGCTTCCTCCTCCAGAAACAACAATGACTTCATTGCCCATCTTTGCTTGCTCACAAGCCAGATCGACCATTACGTTAACAATGCCGTTGCCAACCTCCTGCACATGATTCGCGATATGTACGATCTTCATCCGCCCTTCACCCCGCGCACTTCTTCATAGAATTGGATAGCTTCCCCGGCAATTTGACCCCAGTCATGCAGCTGCGCTGTCTCATAAGCCTTCGACCGGAGAGTTAATAAAAGTTCAGGATTCTCGAGCAATTGCTTCAGTCCTTTAATAATTGCAGCTGAATCCCGCATCGGAATAACTATCGCATCCTCGTTATCACGCAGAAAATCACCTGTCGTAAATGAGGTAACAGGAGCTAAGCCGCAGGCCATTGCTTCAATTAACGATAACGGATAACCTTCCGACAATGTCGGCAGCAGCTTGATATGATGACCAGTCAGCAGTGACGGCAGCTCCTTATGGTTATAGCCTGGAATGACGCGGATCCGGGAATGAACGGAAGGATCGTAGTCTGCAATAACCGTCTCAGGCTGACAGCCCGTCCCGATAAACGATATTTCCACATGAGGATACTCCCGTAAAATTAAGTTCATTGCCTCAGCGGTATATCTAATCCCTTTACGTAAAATATAGCTACCTATCTGCACAATCCGAATTGGTTCACCTGGCTCAAGAATGGTAGGTATTATCGGCAATCCAAGAAATTCGCTTGGCAGACCGTTCCTGACGAGGCGGGTGCTGTCCTCTTTCACCTTCAATCTGGTTACTGCATAACGATAATCCTGTTGGTTTAGGAACAAAGCTCCATCCGCCTTCCGAAAAGATAACGCTACTTCCCAAAGACGAATGCCACCGTGATATATCGGATATTTCCAGGAAAGCTTGATATTCCCACGCTTATGCTCCTCTAGTAGACCTTCATGCATCGTATGTTCCAGTCCGTGGCTTCTTGTAACAAGTGCCGGCTCTCGGCTCTTTCTCCTGAACAGACTCCATATCCAGGCATCACCGCTTGATGCATCTACAATATCCAGCCGGCCTCTCGAGCGCCTGATATGCTTGAATAAATAATAGGGGAAGGCTATGGCCTTCAATCTTCCCGGCAGATAGGTTGGTAAATTGTCGTATGAAAACAAACTGACCTGATGGCCTGATTGCTCATATTGCCTGGACAATTGATAGGTAACGTTGGCAGCCCCTGCATTAATATTCATTTCATGATGAATGGATAAGAGTATGTTCATAATAAAGCCCTCCCCTCGTCCATCGATTTTGTTCTTCTCCGGCTCAACTGCTCTTTCATCCAAAGCCAATCCTCCTTGTCAAACAAGAAAGCCATCCAACTTGTTCCAAGCTCCAGACGGTAAAGCAGCAAAATGAACAAAAAGTTCACTCCTGCAGAGATCAGCAGCGAATAAGCAGCTCCTATAATTCCAAGATGAGGTGTAAGTAGATTGATTAATACGACATTCATAAATAAGGAGACAACCTTGAGCAGGGTTACCCTGCCTGGCTTATCCGTTGCCATAAACCCTTGAGCCAGAGTCCATGTTGCGCTCCCGATTGCAGCCTGGATGATCAGTATTCGGAAGATCGGTATGGCATCTGCAAAGGATTTGCCATACAGTAGCATTAACCCGAATGGTGCAAATGTTATAGCGGCAATTACGAGTCCAATAGTAATGACCGAGCTAATCCGGTAAACCTTCAGTGTGAGCTGAATGGCTTCGGCTTGCTTTAATCCTGAGGCTTGCGGGAACAGAACGGACACAACAGAAGCTTGAATGATGTCCAGCATTTTCGACAAATTCAAAGCTACCAGATAGATGCCGAGGCTGACAGGAGACAGTAAACCAACAACAAGCACTTGATCGATATAAAAGGACAAGGTACCTGCTAGATCCGTTCCATAAGAGCGGATGCCATATTGCACCAGTTGCTTCGAAGAATTCAAAATCCCCTTTTGTCTGAACGAGTACACAGTCAGCAGTCGAACCATAATCCAAAGAGAAAGCGGAATCGTTGGTGCGAGATAAGCCAAAGATGTATAAAACGGATTGACATGACCTGCTAGAACCAGAACAAGCAGCAGAATGAGCGTAATGATATTCGGTAAATACCGTATGCGGTTAAATAAGGCATACTCTTCTCGGGCTTGCAGAACGGCATTATTAATTGCCCCAAGAAGTCCGAACGGGACCAGAACAAGCGCCCAGCAGGCGAATTGGATTTTATCAGAGGAATAGCCGTCCATCCAGCCAGGAAGAAAAATCATCCCCCCGATCATTGACATCGTCCCTAGTCCAAAGCACATCCCCAGTGAAGCAAGGAAGAGAGAACCCTGATCACTGTCCTTTTGCTTCATATAATAAATAATTGAGGATGGCAACCCAAGCGTAACAATATAAGACAGCAACTGCGGCCACATTATCATCGCCGCCTGTTCGCCCCTGCCCTCCGGCCCCAGAAATCTCGCAATAATGATTCCCGTCAACGTATTTAATACGAGAATAAATACATTGGATGCAAAAATCTGGGCCATGTAGCCAAAGCTGTCCTTACGTTTCAACATTTTTAATAGAGCCATATCGTTTTCCTTTCACGACTCAGCGGCCGTCATGGTTTTGCAATGTGCCGTCTCTTCAATTAACCGGCTGTAATGACGGGCCATGTCCTTCCAAGAATGGCTTCTGGCTATACGAGCTGCTTGTTCACCCATCTGCTTTAACCGATTGCGGTTAAAAGCGCAGGACCGTATCGCTTCAGCCAAAGCCTTGCTATCGTCGGGATCATCCAGAATAACTGCTGCTTCTTCATTCAGCAGCTCAACTGCTCCACAATTACGGCTTGCAATAATAGGAAGCCCTGCCGCCATTGCTTCCAGCAGAACAAGGGCAAACGGCTCATAGCGGGAAGGATAGACGAACAGATCAGCAGCGGACATCAGCTCGGCCATATCTTTACGGTATCCCAGAAAATGAACCCGGTCCTTAATGCCTAGATCGGCTGCCATCTGAGGATAGCTGCTACCTTCCGTCCATCCGACTACGAGCAAGTGAACATCCGGTACTTCAGCGAGCGCCTTCAGCACGGTATCCAGATTTTTGCGTGAGGAACGGATGTCACCGGCAAACATAGCATAGACCGTATCCTCCGACAGCCTAAGTGTTTCCCGCTCAACTAGCCTAGGATAAAACTCCTGTAAATCCACTCCGTTGCGAATAACAGATATCTGTTCCGCCGAAATGTCTGCTTTATCAACCAGTTCTTGCTTCACTTGATCCGATACAGCAACAATCGTGCTTGTACGCTTCATAGCATAGCGCTCCAGGCTTCGATTGAGCCGGGTATATATATATTGATAAAATGAACGGAAGTTTTTCCCTTCCTGATAGGGGTGATAGCGGGAAGCAAGCCACGCGCTATGGACAAAATGAATACAGTTCATATGCGACCGGGCATAAGTTACAAACCCGTTAACAATTGTAAAATCAATAAGGGAACGAAGCTTTATCAACCAAAGTGTCGATTTAACCGCAAATATCTGGTTTCTTATCAATTCACTAGGCCAGCCATTGACCGATATCTTCTTCCATTCAACCTGAGGATGATTCTTTAAATCCTCAGACAGCTCAGAGGCGATAATGACAATACGATGGCCATGTCCAATGGCATCCTGAATAACTTCATAATTAACACGCCCCTGCCCATCGCCTTTTTTCACCTTATGGGTGACGAAG
Source organism: Paenibacillus sp. YAF4_2 (assembly GCF_052113225.1). Taxonomy (NCBI): domain Bacteria; kingdom Bacillati; phylum Bacillota; class Bacilli; order Caryophanales; family Paenibacillaceae; genus Paenibacillus; species Paenibacillus sp. YAF4_2. The sequence continues at coordinate 175,112 of NZ_JBFRCT010000006.1, read as the reverse complement.
CACATTCTCATAAATTCACCTTCTCTCCAGGTTCCACAAAAGTCATAGATACTAAAAACCAGATACACACTCCCCCGGTACCACTCAAAATATTGCTGCTCAGCAGCAGGAACATAACCGCCACCATCGTCCCGAAGGCAAGATGCTGGTACTCCGTATTCTCTTTACTGCTCTTAAACGTATAGCCCAGTAGAAACAATAAGAGACCGATAAAAAACAGTCCTCCTGGTAAACCAAAGGTATAAAATATATTCAAAAAGCCATTATCGAAATCTTGTAGAGCGGTATTGTTCAGCTTAGCGCTAAGCCCCGTACTGCCAAGACCGTTGCCCATCGGATTAGCTGATATATACGACGTAATTTGTGTAGAGAAAGCAAGCCGCTCTTGGTAGGAAGTATCTTCGTTCAGATTACCAAACGATTGGAAGCGCGTAGTAATCGAATCTGAACCCGGCAGACTAGGGAGAACAAATTGAACAAATAATACCAATCCGCCTAACATCGCAATAAGTTTCATCTTGTTTTGAGATTTAGCCTGCATGAAATAAGCAATAATCATCGCAGCAAGTCCGATCCAGCTGCTTCTGACAAGGGTTAGCAGCAAAGCAAATGCAACAATTAGAATACCGGCAAACCCAAATGCCCTCCATTTTTTGTTCATCACCATAACAGCAAGTGCAAATGAGAGATATACACCTGCAGGACCTGGAGAATTCAATGTGGAGAATACCCTTACCATCATTGGCTCAGGGTGACCGATTGATGTCATTTCGGCACTAATCATCCAAAATGCATCCCATGGAGGAATAAAAAAATATTGTATGATCCCATATATTCCGACTAAAACAGCGATGCACGAGAAACTCCTMAACCAGATATCTCTTGCAGAGCTCTTAAAATCACTTGCATTGACATACGGAACAACAAGAAGCGGCGATATATAATTGATGAAATCAAACCCAGATGCAACTCCTCCAAACCGGGGCATTCCAATAGCCAGACCATATACAAATATAAATAATGCTGTCACGAGTACCCCCCGTGAACTTTTGGAAAGATTTCTGAACCCTTTAATAATCGGAATCAGCATTGTCAGGCTTACCAAAAACGGCGCTAGTGTCATAATAGGTATATCGCTGTAGGAGCCATACGACCAGTCCAGGAGCCGTCTAAGCTCCGGATATACGGACCAGACCGCCAGCATATAAGGCAAATAGGCAATGGGTCTCACATGATGGATGAATACAGCACCCATCGTCAGGAGGAAGACAACCGACAGCTGCCAAAGATCCTGAAATAGATAGGTCTTCGCTGTTGTATTGCCAATGACCGCTGCAAGAAGCAATACGCCGCCAATACTGAAGCTCTTCAGAATGGCTGACCTGGTCGAATCTATTAATCTGTCGATGTTTTCCACGTTTTCCAACCATCCCATCTGCCTCTGAAAGTCGTTCGCAGCTTCCGAAAGGCGGTTAATCCTTCACGCGGAACCATCCGAACCAATTGCAACAACCCAGGCGAAGGACTATTGCCGACTGCTATGATCCACAACACATACATGATTCTGCGTAAGATACCGGAGTGTTTCAAAATAATGTAGGTTTCGTTATGCGCCATGTTCAAGCAAGCCGTTTCGTTAAATGTATTCCGTTTGTCCTCATCAAACCTCTCAGCCGGATAATGGTTTACGCATACGCTCGGATCATAACTAAGACGCCAACCACCTTTCTTCACAAGCAGGCTTACTCCAATTTCAAGATGAACCTGCGCCCCGCTTCCCCGAAGCTGCTCATCAAATCTGATATTTTCAATTGCTTGCTTGCGGAAGCTCATATTGGCTCCTTTCAATATATCTACTTCCCTCGGTACGCCAATGCCAATATGATGATTGCCTGTCATTCTGCCAAACCAGGACAGCTTTCCGACTTTCCTTGCTTCCCCGTACTCCAGATGACCTGCGTGATAGACCCAATCCTTCCCGCCAAGCCCACCCAGCTGCGAATCCGCCTCATAATGCTGTTCTATTCTAGCCAGCCAATCCGGATAAGCTACCGTATCGTCATCCGTAATGACGATAATATCACCTGAGGCTGTTATTAAGCCCATGTTATACGCCGCCACAGCGCCTGGGGTGTGAATAACCGCACATATTAGGTGCTGCAGCAAGAAGCTGGTCAGGAAGTCCAATGTTGCCCGATCCGTATCTCTCGCAACGATTACGATTTCATCCGGCTGCCGCTGCTGCTTGGATAGCCCATCCAAACAATTCCGTAAGCTGTCCACGCGCTTATAGGTAGGAATGACGACGCTAATTTTCATGAGCTCTTCACCGATCCTTTATCGATTTTAAAAAAGCTAGCTATATCCTCTTGCTGTGCAAGAAAACATAGCTAGCTATTTAAAAATAAGTAGGCATTCAACCTGTCCTCACATCACACCAGCGACAATGATGTCTAAGGTCAATTGACCCACAGCGTGACCGAGTGCCTACAGTGATAAAGGTCCAGTAGACATTACCTCTTCTGCTGCGCCGCTGATGTCTTTTACCTTCTACTTGCTTGATCCGTAATATTTCGCAAAAGCTACCTCATGTCGCTTCATCTGGTTAAAAACAGCACCGATAATGCGGGATTGGACAAAATCCAATTTTTCCTTCGCCTTACGTACATATGCCTTCTTTACTTTGCCCGCATGGATAACAAGTAGAACACCGTCGCAGAAAGAGCTGATGATCAGGCTGTCTGTGACTGCCAGAACCGGTGGCGTATCAAACAAGATTAAATCGTAGCGTCCTCGCAGCTCCTCGATCAGAACTTTCATTCGGGTCGATCCAAGCAGTTCTGCCGGATTTGGCGGTGTCGCTCCGGAAGTAATAAGCGATAAATTTTCCACTCCGCTGTCCCTTACCACTTCCTGCAAGGTGCTCATACCCGTTAAGAGATTCGTCAGACCTACACGATTAGTTTGTGAAAAAATACGATGAACGATGGGTTTCCTCAAATCAGCATCAATCAGCAGAACTCGCTTTCCTTCCAGCGCATAAGCAACCGCCAAATTACTGATTACCGTTGATTTGCCTTCTCCCGGCTGTGCAGAGGTAACCATTAATAGCTGAATTGGCGAATCTACCGAAGAGTAATGAATGTTGGTCCGAAGCGTTCGGTAGGCTTCAGATACGGCTGAGCTTGGATTTATCATAACGACTAACCGATTTTCATTGCTTAAGCGTGACATAGGAATTCTCACCTGCTTCATTTCGAATTAGGACTAATTCTCCGCGACTATTCCGTAAATCATCTTTCTTTATTTTGCCCATTGCTGCAAGGAGAGGTATTCCAAGAAGCTCCTTGAGTTCTTCTTCATTTTTCACGGTATCGTCAAGGAAGTGGAGAACGAGGACCAGAGCAATTGCAGCCATTAGAGAAAGTACAAATGCCATTAGTACACTCATCAAGACATTAATGTTAACAGGATCATGCGCTAGACCATCACCTGTTTTTGCTTCATTTAAAATGGTGATGTTGTCGACATTCATAATGCTTGGAATTTGTGCTTTGAATACTTGCGAAATGGCATTTACTGTTTCTGCTGCGGCTTCATAGGATGTGGACCAGTAGGTCAGGTTAAGCACCTGCGAATTATCTGAGGAACTGACTGAAAGCGTTCTGGCCATTTGATAAGAGGAATCCTTAAGATTAGGATGTAGCTGTATGACTTTATCCAATATGGCGGACGATACGATTATTTCTTTGTAAGAGTCCATTAGCATCAAGTTCGTCTGTAATAAACCGACACTCGGAAATCCCTGTTGATTCTCATTAGCTGATTGGTTGACGATCAACTTTGCATTTGCTTCATAAATTGGTGTTGTATAATAGTAGCTTTTTATTCCAGAAGCCGTGCAAGCCAGTAGGACAAGTATAAGAATCAGCCACCACTTTTTGAGTACAATTCTGAGATACTGTTTAATCTCCAATTTCGCACCTCCGCCAGTACTTAACGATACGATTTGTATATATACAACTTTATGATACAAATAGTAGCATGTCAAGAGCTATTCCAAATCAAAAGCCGGTATTTCTGAATGAGCATTCAGAGATACCGGCTAATAGCTTCTCTTATGGCGGAGTTAATTTCTTACGTGAGCGGTGTAATCTGCAGTTTTCCATTTATTAATTCAACTTTGCCTCTTGCACCTGTTGCTTTATCCGTAAGAATGAAAGCATCTCCGCTTTCGATCGCTTGCTTCGCATAAGCATGATTATATGGAGAATAGGAGCCGTTAAAATCGTAAGATACCATAACGGCAGCAAGGTAAGTGGGCTGTGTAGCTGATAAATCAAAGAAGGAGGCGGAATAAGCGCTTGTATTCGGAGCAGATTGCTCCCGGCAAGTGATCCGTGTCCATTGGTTCACCGGTACTTCAAAGGTGTTGTCGTACAATGTGGTGAAGTTCCCGAATTCCAGCCTGCTGCGGTATCTCGCTTGCGGGGAAAGAACATAATACTCAAAGCAAATGAAACGTTTCATGTCTACTGTAAGCGGGGAAGGGTTAAACGATATCCCTACAAACGGGTTGCTTGATCCGTTCGGAGTTATTTTGAGTACACCTGCGACTGTCTTATCCACGAAAGACTTCATTTCAGAGCTGAATGGGACAGGCAAGGTGTCCAAATTCGTTATCATAGAGAGACCAACTCCGGTACCTGCAACGATGTTCCAGTTTTTCAACAGTTCGGGATTTACAATTAAGTTACCGTGGCTGACCGGACTGTTTGCTTTGGCGTGAATCAATTCTCCTATAGAAAGCGGTGTCGAATAAAGCAGAGTAGATGCTACGTTTCGTTGCAGGATCTTCACATACTCCGGCTGCAACCCTGTTATGACATTACCCTTTTCTAACATGTTGATGCTCGCTGTTCCTGAAGTTCCTGGAGCGCTTGATTTGACGACAACACCTTCAATATTATCAAACTGAGCATTCGAGATGGTCCCCAGATATACCCCGTAGCTTTGCTTCGCTTCCCTAGCCTTTAATGTATCGGGAAGAGCATAATATTCTGCCGAAGCCGGATCAATAGAAGACCAAGACATGCCAAAGCCGGACATATATAACCCGCTTGTTATTGATTTAGACAACAACCGGATAGCTGCTTCCCCGATTTGCTCGAAACGGACAGACTCCATCGTCCCGCTTATTCCCCCAACAACACCACTGCCATTATTATAGGTGTCCGAATCGATTACTTGGTAAATACCGTATGGGGAGTATCCCATATGCACACGCTTCATCGTTACATTAAAGCCGCCGAAGTGGCCGACATGTTCTTTAATTCCCAGCATAATGCAGCAGAACGCACCAGTAATTCCACCGCCCTCAATGAAATAATCCTCACTGTTTTTCATACAATAAAGACCAATTAATCCGTCCCACGTACAATCATATGAGGTCACATGCCCATCAGTGCTATTAAGCAGCAAGCCTACCTTCACTTGTTTGGTACTGACACTCCTAAAGATCGGTTTAGCTCCTCCCGCCACCTCGATAGCTGCGGTACCAGATGCAAACATACTGTATGAATCCTGATCAAACAGACTTTTGTTAATCCAAGTCGACAAGTTTCGGGAATTATAGCTCACCTGGCCAATAATGGCGAAGTTCTCAAAGCTTGCGCCAACTGCAGCGTTCTCAATCCGGATACAGGGTAGTAGGTCCGTCGTTTTATCAATCGGATCCCACACCAGCAAAGAACCAGCCTGACCATCATCCAAATAGTTAGCCGCTCCATACATTCCGCGTGAATTATTGGTAATCGTCTGACGGATACGATATTTACCCACTGGGATAAAAATCCGATATTTCTTCCCGCATAGAGACATTGCTGCCTGAAATGCAGCAGTATCATCTGCCGTACTATCACCTACTGCCCCAAACCACGTTGGATAAATATCACCTACCTTAGGCATTCCTGCTATGATGCCTCCAGCCGTAATGTCGAAGATCCAATCATAAATACTTGCCGCAATGGTTCCGTTTACAGTAATGGTAATCCCCTTTGCTGGTTTCAGCCGGGCACCTCTTGCAAATTCAAGCCTTTTCGCAGCTGGGATCGTAATATTTTTTTCAATTAAATACAAGCCTGGCGGAATAAAAATGGCTGTTGTTGCGGTATCATTAACTGCTGTTAACAGCGCGTTGTAACTGCCCGCTGCTCCGCTGGCATCCGCTCCTTTCCAGCGAATATTAAAACCGCGTGCACTAAGCTCGCTGTCCAAAGCGTCAAAGTTTGCGTTTAAATCGGTTTGTTTTACCGTTTCATTTGTTCCCCAGCTGTTCATGCCCATATTTTTTGTTTTGCCTGTCGCCATACATTCATCCTCCTTTCATCTCCTCCTTCCATATATGAAACAAAACTATGAAATGCAACTGTAACCAGCCCTCCTCTCTTGTATAGATTTCAAATAATAGAAAGGCGCATTCGTCGAGACGAATGCGCCTTGTTCCATGCCTATTCCTACATATTCGTACAATGCTCCTCGACTTCTTCCCACGTATTGTACAGCTCGACGATTCGGCTGTCCTCTCCTCCATTGCCGGATTGTACAATAATGATCTCCAGATCAGATACCGCACGGATGCTGTGCAAGGTCTTCATCGGAATATGCAGCACATTGCCAGCTCTCACCTTCATATAATTGCCGTTCTGGACGAACTCACCTTCACCCTTCACGATGGTCCATACTTCCTCCCGGTTAATATGCAGTTGATAGCTGATATTCCGGCCTTGCAATATACCAACACGCTTGGTTATCACTGATCGTCCATCATCATAATGCTGATCATCGAGAATCCGAGCCCAGCCCCAGCTCCGTTCCTCGAACATAGGGCCCTGATTGTAATCGATGAAATCTTTCACCCGGGGACTTGCGCTTTTCTCCGATACAAGAATACCATCCGGGCTTACAGCAACAACTACATTCGATAATCCAAGAATAGATACCGGAATATCAATCTCGTTGATCAGATGAGTGTTGATACTGTCTTCACTAATCATGCCTTTGCCGATCAGATGATTGCCCATCTCTTCTGTCAACGTATTCCAGGTGCCAAGATCTTTCCAGTAGCCTTCATACGGCCGGACGACAATATGACTAGTCCGCTCGACCACTTCATAATCGAAGCTGACTTTCGGCAGTGTATGATACTGCTTCAATAGCTCCTTATAATGAAGAGGCAGCCCTTTCTGCTCAAGCAATTGAATAAGAAAGCCAAGCTTAAAGGCAAACACGCCGCAGTTCCATAACGCATGATGTTCTTCGATAAGCTCAGCGGCACGCTCTTCGGAAGGCTTCTCCTCAAACCGGTTCACATCACGATAGCCATCTCCATCTTGATCACCGGAAGGAATAATATACCCGTATTTCGAGGAAGGATAGGTTGGTTTGACACCAATTAATGCGAGGTTTGCCTCCGTAGCATGCAGGACGTTTTCGAGCTGCTTGACTTCATCAAAAAAACGGCTCTCTACATAGGGATCTACGGGCAGAATAGCAATTACTTCATCCAGCCCGACCTCTTGCTCCGAATAGAGATAAGCTGCGGTCAAAGCGATAGCGGCGAAGGTATCTCTGCGCTCGGGCTCAATAATTAACGGCACATGCCGGCCAATCTGAGTTTGCATCATTTCGACCTGCGATTTGCCTGTTGCAATATAACTATTTTCAGAGAGTCCCTTATCGGCAATTTGTCCCCATACCCGCTGGACCATGGATACTAACTGATGCTGCTCATCCTCGAGCACCTTCAGGAATTGCTTCGAACGGGCATCATTGGAAAGCGGCCATAGCCTTTTCCCCGAGCCTCCGGACAACAGTACTAGCTTCATTCCTACTCCTCCGTTTCGCTCTATCTCTAATAAGCGTTCTTGGAGCCGAACATGACCTTCACGGTAAGCAGGACCAGCTTCAGATCAAACAGAAATCCCCGCTCTTCGATATACTTCAAATCCAGCTCAACCATTTCCTGAAAGCTGAGCTCGTTACGGCCGCTAACCTGCCACAGCCCAGTGCATCCGGGCTGCACCTTAAGCCGAAGTTTATCGTAGCTGCTGTAGTCCTGTACCTCACGTGGCAATGCAGGACGTGGACCAACTAGTGACATATCGCCTTTAATCACATTCCATAACTGCGGCAGCTCATCGATACTTGTTTTCCGGATGAATTTCCCCACTTTCGTAATCCGGGGATCTTCCTTCATCTTAAACATGGCTCCTTCGATTTCATTCTGACTAAGCAGTCCTTCTAGCAGCTCCTCAGCATTGGCAACCATCGAGCGGAATTTAAACATCTTGAATACCTGCTCATTACGCCCGACCCGGGTTTGATAGAAGAAAACAGAGCCCTTTGGGCTTTCCAGCTTGATACACAAGGCAACGAGGAGAAAAATCGGAGCAAGTATGATTATTCCCGTGGTAGCGGCAATAAGATCAAACCCTCGCTTAATCATTAAATAAAGCCGTAAAGGCCGACGCTCGTAAGCCGTGTACAGGGTTGCGGCATCAAAGACCGCTTCGAGATCATTTTGCTGAGGGGTTGGAGCCATCACCTTTCACCTCTAATTAATCTTATTAGACTGCTCTCGCACGATCATTTCTTCCATAGCGGCAAGCAGAGGAATTCTAAGCTCATCATTTCTTAAAGCAAAATCAAGCGTTGTCGTAATGAAACCTAGCTTCTCCCCAACATCGTACCGAATCCCCTCGAAATCATAAGCATATACGCCCTGACTTTCATTCAGCCTCTGAATGGCATCCGTCAGCTGGATTTCGCCTCCAGTTCCTTCTTCTTGATTCTCCAAGTAATCGAATATTTCAGGGGTTAAAATATAACGTCCCATAATAGCAAGATTGGAAGGCGCCTGTCCCTTATTAGGCTTTTCGACAAAACGCTTCACCTGGTAGAGCCGATCAAACTTCTCCATTGGATCTACAATCCCGTATCGATCCGTCTGATCTTCCTTGACAGACTGAACACCAATAACAGAGCGGTCTGTCCGTTCGTACTGCTCAATCAATTGCTTCACGCACGGTACTTGCGACTGCACAATGTCGTCACCGAGCAGAACAGCGAATGGCTCATTACCGATAAAATTACGTGCGCACCATACCGCATGGCCAAGTCCTTTTGCTTCTTTTTGCCGGATGTAGTGGATAGCGACGTTTGATGAACGCCGAACCTCATCCAGCAAGTCAAACTTGCCTTTGCTGAACAAATTATGCTCCAGCTCGAAGGCATGGTCGAAATGATCCTCGATTGCCCTTTTCCCTTTGCCCGTTACGATAATGATGTCTTCGATGCCTGATGCAATTGCTTCTTCGACAATGTACTGAATCGTTGGCTTATCGACAATTGGCAGCATTTCTTTGGGCATAGCCTTTGTTGCCGGAAGGAACCGGGTTCCGAGTCCCGCAGCAGGTATAATTGCCTTTTTCACCTTATTCATTTCACTCTCACCCTCACCTATCCGTTTTTGTTTATCTCTATATAAAACAAAGCTCTGACAAAAGGTCCAGAGCTGCCAAACCCGGAGCAATCCTTACTGATTAAGTGTGGCGTATGATGCTTCTTTATGATCTTTTTTCATCAATATAGATGGTGGTTTCTTGGAAACTCCTAGATCCTGTCTATTGATTTTATTGATCAAGGCCAGAACAGGAAGATCCAGGGTTTGCAGCATTTCGGTCTCGCTCTTGATTGTGTCGTCCAAATAATCAAGTAGGAAGATAATGCCGACAGCCAGCATTAACGATACGATAAAGCTGATCAGCATGTTAAGAATAGGGCTATTGTTAATGGGACTCGGCACATCTTTCTCATCTGCCTTATCCAAAAGGGTGACGTTATCCACTTGCATGATATTTGGGATTTGTTCTTTGAAAATTTCGGATACCACATTTACAATTTGAGCTGCCTGCTGATAGGAAGAACCGCTGTACATGATGTCCATTACTTGCGATTCATCTGCGGAGGTGACTGTAACTTTCGAGGATAATTGGTCAGAGGTAACGCCAATATTAGGATTTTGCTCGACAACCTTATCCATAATGAAAGCTGATTCAACGATTTTCTTATAAGAGTTGATCAACATAACATTGGACTGCAATAATCCAAGATTAAGCGTTTCTACACCAGCCTGCTGCGGGGATTGATTGACAATAAGAGTTGCTTTAGCCTGATAGACAGGGGTTGTGAAAAAATAACTCTTAATGCCGGTTGCAACGACGGCGACTATGACGACGGCTGCGATCAACCACCACTTCTTCATCACGATCTGTACATACTGCTTTAGCTCCACACGCTTCCCTCCTGCAACCTGAGTAGGACTTTCGATACAAATCGTATCCTTATTTGTACTACTTACTTTAAGATACAAAACGTATCATTGTCAATAGCTTTTTCATGTGTTTTCATAACATTGCGACATTTTGTTGCATGGTAATTTTCTATAAAAAGCACAAAAACTCATGCAAACGGTTACCCGTTACATGAGTTTTTGTGTTTGAAACGACTCTGCAATTATAGCTTTCTATTGCCCCAATCACTTAGAAATCTCGCTACCCCAGCGTCGGTGCAGCCTGCTCAACATGACCAATATGCCGGTAACTACCAGTATCATCCAGGCGTCCGACAAAAGGACTAATATAGGTTGCTCCAGCCTTTGCAGCTATTAAGCCCTGTCCTTGAAGTCACGGCCTTCCTATGCAATCAGTGATGGATTCGTGATCACGCCGTCAACCAAAACAAGCTTCGCCTTGGTTCCTCATGCGTTACAGCTGATCTCCGAAAAACATTTGAATCTCATGTTCTGCGCTCTCGACAGAATCAGAACCATGCACAATATTGCTCTCTACACTTAGCGCAAAATCACCACGAATGGTACCGGCATCTGCATCCGATGGATTCGTCCGGCCAATCAAGGTACGGGCATTTTTTACGGCACCAGGGCCTTCCCAGACCATAGCGAAAGAAGGACCTGAAGTAATGAACTCGACTAACTCTCCGAAGAACGGCTTCGCTGCGTGCTCACTATAATGGCGCTCTGCCAAAGGCTTATCGATGTCGATCAATTTCGCCTGTATGAGCTTAAAGCCTTTGTGCTCGAATCTTGCTACTATGCTGCCGATTAATCCACGTTTCACACCATCGGGCTTCACCATGACAAAGGTTCGTTCCATTCCCATTCCTTCTTTCATTCCTAGTTTATTTGCGTAGAAGAGGCTTATTCGGCAGATAATGCAGGGACTTCACATATCGCACGGTACGGGTCTGCGCCCGCATCACCATCGAATGAGTCTCTGCCCGTTGATCCGGCATATAACGCACACCGCCAAGGAATTCTCCTGGCGTCACACCAGTCGCTGCAAAGATGACATCTCCATTACCTACCATATCGTCAATCGCTAATATTTTGCGAGGGTCAGACAGCCCCATAGAGACACAGCGCTCATATTGCTCTTCGCTTTCCGGCATCAGCCTGCCTTGAATCTCGCCGCCTAGACATTTGAGCGCAGCCGCTGCCAGCACACCTTCCGGCGCACCGCCTGAGCCAACATACAAATCGATGCCCGCTTCTGGGAAGGATGGTGCAAGTGCCCCAGCTACATCCCCATCCGACAAAAACTTGATGCGAACGCCGGCTGCTCTCAGCTCACGGGTCATATCCGCATGACGCTCCCTGTCCAGTATCATAACGGTCAGGTCCGTAATTGGCTTATCTAGCGCCAGTGCCGCCTTTTCCAGCGTCGTTCGGATTGGATCCTTTAGCGATAATTTCCCTGCAAGCTCAGGGCCAACTGCCAGCTTTTCCATATACATGTCGGGTGCATGGAGAAGCTGACCTTTGCCTGCTACAGCAAGAACAGCCATTGCATTGTTAAGACCTCTGGCAACGATCTCCGTCCCTTCAAGAGGATCGACGGCTACATCCACCTCAGGCCCTAACATGCTGCCCACTTGTTCACCGATATAGAGCATCGGCGCTTCATCCATCTCACCTTCACCAATGACGACCGTTCCGCGGATCGATACCGTATCAAACATACTCCGCATCGCTTCAGTCGCCGCACCATCGGCGCTGTTCTTATCTCCCCGGCCCATCCAAGGGGAGGCGGCAAGCGCCGCAAGCTCCGTGACTCGAACAAGCTCTAAAGACAATTCGCGTTCTAACATTAATTGGGCATCCTCTCATAACGTATTGCCATTTTTATGTGATAAATACGTTGGCAACGTTTTTTTATTTAGGATAAACGTTCAATAATGAGTCCTGCGGTCTCTTCAATCGCACGATTGGTGACGTCAATTACCGGACAGCCTAGTGATTCCATCACTTGAGTTGCATACTCCAGCTCCTCCAAAATACGCTCCATAGATGCATACTGGGCAGAGCCTGGAAGTCCTAGCGTCTTAAGTCTCTCGCTTCGAATGTGAAGCAGAGGCTCCGGCTGCATCGTCAGCCCAACAATCAATCTGCCAGGTGCTGGTGTTAGTTCGGCAGGTGGTCTGACTTCCGGCATAAGTGGTAAGTTAGCTGTTTTAATCCCCTTGTGGGATAGGAAAATGCTAAGTGGTGTTTTCGATGTGCGCGACACGCCAATCAGCACAACTTGTGCTTGCATGAATCCTCTTGCGTCCTTGCCGTCATCATATTTGACAGCGAATTCGATCGCATCCATACGGCGGTAATATTCATCATCGATGGAGTGGAGTAGTCCTGGCATGCGCTTTGGCGAACTGCCAAAGGTATCAACAAAAGCCTGCATCATTGGGCCCATCACATCGACCGCCCTCACACCCCGGCGAAAAGATTCTTCCTTCATAAGCTCACGCAGCTCGGGCTGAACAAGCGTATAGCTGATGAAGCCGCCCGTACTCGCCGCTTCCGCGACAATCTGAATCACTTCTTCTTCGGTCTTCATATGACCGAATCGTTTAATTTTTACATGATCCGATGCGAACTGACGCAGGGTTGCTTTTGCAACTGCCTCTGCCGTTTCCCCTACCGCATCTGAACAAACGTAGATAATCTGCTCTGACATAGCTCCTAATCCCCCAGTTCCGCAGCTGTTGCAATATCCGACATCAGCCGGATAATGTTCGATTTTGATACCCATCCGCTAATCTCCGGCCCGCCTTCGCCAGGTATAATGACAGGCAGGCAGTCAATTTGATGGAGCATCATCTTTCGAACCGCATCCGAAACGGATTCTTCCGGAACTAAGGTGACGATATTCGGATAACGTGTCATGACCATACTGACTGGCACAGTCGCTGCTCCCGGGTTTCCGAGCGTCATTTTCAGCAGATCCTTTGGTGTAACGATACCTGCCAGTTTTTTATCCTCGTTAACGATGAGCAGAGTATTCGCATTTTCAGTGAACAAGGTAATGACCGCATCATGAACGGACAACGTCTCCGGTATATTGACCGGTACCCCTTGAATTTCACGAACTTTGATATTGTCGAAGCGTTGCCGCGTTGCCGTATCGTCCGTTGAACGGTATGCCGTGCCGAGAAAATAACCAACCTTCGGCTTAGCATCAAGCAGGCCAAGCATGACAAGCAGCGACAAATCCGAACGCAGCGTCGGACGGCTGACGCCCATATATTCTGCAAGCTGTTCCCCTGTAATAGGCGCGTGCTTCTTAACTAGCTCTAGCAATTCTAGCTGGCGACTTGATAGCTGGATAACGGTTCACCCTTTCATTCTCTTTATTACACACATTTACCCATATAACCATCATTATTCGGAAATAATATATCACATATATATTTAATACACAATATATGTTCACAATCACGTCATATGTGCTCTATTTATGCTACTATCACCCTGCTTTTCACGCCGTTGGGGACCTACCCTTATCGGCCTTAGTACGGCTTTTAAGACTTATTTGGCTACTTACACCCAAGCGGACCAGCTCAAACCCACTGTAGTACGGTTTTTCTGTCTTATTCGGCTACTTTCACCCTACCCGGACACACTCGGACCCACTGCAGTACGGTTTTTCCGTCTTATTCAGTTACTTTCACCCCACCATACTCGCTCATACCCGCTGTAGTACGGTTTTTCCGTCTTATTCGGCTACTTTCCCCCCAATAGACTTACTCATACCTGTTGTAGTACGGTTTTTCCGTCTTATTTGGCTACTTTCGCCCCGCCGGACCCACTCATACCTGCTGTAGTAAGGTTTTACCGTCTTATTCGGCTACTTTCATACCACCATACTCGCTCATACCCGCTGTAGTACTGTTTTTCCGTCTTATTCGGCTACTTTCACCCCACTAGACTCACTCATACCAGCTGTAGTACGGTTTTTCCGTCTTATTCGGCTGCTTTCGCTCCTCCGGACCCACTCGTACCGGCTACAGTACGGTTTTTCCGTCTTATTTGACTCTCGCACCTATCAACACTCTCTCCCCCTTGATCAGATCATCCATATAATGGTACAATCTACACAAATCAAACATTCGGTCGTGAAGAACACGCCGTTTTCCTCAACGCATGATGTTGAGGTGAGCGGCGTGTTTTATTTTGGAGAGGAGCCCCGACATCATGTCATTCCAAATCTTTCACCAAAAATGGTACGAAAAGCATCTGAAGCTGCGTAAAGGAAAAGCAAAGGAAAGACTTCAACATGGGCATGCCCACGCAGAAATTCTATTCCTCCAGAACGTATGGTACCCGGCTTTCCGCTCTTTTGATCATCTGCACCCTGAATACGAAGTTTCTGATTTCCGCGATGGCACACGATTCCTTGATTTCGCTTATATCAAATACCCATTGAAGCTGAATATTGAAATCGATGGCTACGGACCACACTTTTCGCAAGCCAGCCGGACACAATTCTCCGATGAGCGTATACGCCAGAATCATCTTGTTATTGACGGCTGGAGAATCCTCAGATTCTCCTACGACGATGTGACTGAACGTCCACGCATGTGCGAGCAAATCGTACAGCAGTTCATGAGTACCTGGCTCGATCAGCATTATACCCAGCGCCCATCAGAAGCGATCATCCAGCAAGAGGTGCTCCGTCTTGCCCTTCGCTCACCTCAGCCCATTCGTCCCAGCGATGTTAGTAATTATTTAAACATTCATATTGAGACTGCGCGACGAATCCTCCGAAACCTAACGCAGCAAAATAAACTCATCCCAAATGGTTCTGGGACATTGCGCGTACATTCTTATGTAGTTAATAAAGCAAATGTTGATGAGAGGGTTATTCTTTAAAATGGATTAAGGCTCCTCCGATTAAGCGCACTTAAAAGCATAAAAAAGGCGCATCATCCATAGGATGACACGCCTCCTTCACGTTACAAACCTTTTATTCCGTGAGCTCCAGGAACAAGTCGATATCCTTCGTTGTAAGCTCAACCGCATCACGCCAGAAATCTGCTTCATCCAGCTTAACACCAAGATGCTTCTGTGCGAGCTCCTCTACAGTCATACGACCCGTATCCCGCAGCAGCTGCACATAACGGTCGGCAAATGCCGGACCTTCCTGCTGAGCACGGGCATAGATGCCTGCGCTGAACAAGTAGCCAAACGTGTACGGGAAGTTATAGAACGGCACACTCGTAATGTAGAAATGCAGCTTGGATGCCCAGAAGTGTGGGTGCACTTCGCCAAGCGCTCCGTTGTATGCCTCGCGCTGTGACTCCACCATCAGACTGTTCAGCTTCTCTACTGGCACAATGCCAAGCTTACGCTGCTCATAGAACCGCGTCTCAAACAGTACCCGTGCGTGGATGTTCATGAAAAAGGCTACAGCGTTCTGGATTTTGTCTTCCAATAGGCCTAGCTTCTCTTCCTTGTTGACAGCCGTCTTCATCGCCGAATCCGACACAATCAGCTCTGCGAATGTTGACGCCGTCTCTGCCACATTCATCGCATATTCCTGCGACAACGCGGGCAGGTCATCCATCACATATTGATGATATGCATGGCCAAGCTCATGAGCAAGTGTTGATACATTATCCGCTGTGCCCGAGTACGTCATGAAAATCCGGGTCTGACGGCTTTTCGGGAAAGAGGTGCAGAAACCACCCGGGCGTTTACCTGCACGATCCTCGGCTTCAATCCAGCCATCCCGGAATGCCATCTCAGAGAAGTCTGCCATGTCGGGACTGAACTTGCGGAACTGCTCCACAATAAACTTCGCGCCTTCGTCAAAGCTAACTGTCCGTGCAGAAGAGCCAAGTGGTGCACTGACATCATGCCAATCCAGCTTCTCTAGACCAAGCAGCTTCGCCTTACGCTCCAAATAACGGACCAGCTTTGGCTTGCCCTCATTGATGGCAGACCACATCGCATTAAAAGTCGCTTCGCTCATCCGATTAATTTGCAGAGGCTCCTTTAGTACCGAATCCCAACCGCGTTTGTCGTACAGCTTCAGACGGAAGCCAGCAAGACGGTTAAGGGAATCTGCGCACAGCTCCGCCGCATCGCCCCACTCCCGTTCCCACTCAGCAAACGCCCGAATACGAACCGAACGGTCACCGTCCGACAGTCGATTGAACATTTGTCCTGCGGACAATACTTTTTCCTTACCCTCTTCATCTACATCTGTAAACTTCGCCCTGGATACAATCAAGTCATAGAGAGCGCCCCAGCCATGATAGCCATCAACCGCCAGATCGCCAGCTAATGCTTCAAGCTCAGGAGCCAGCTTCTCCTTCGCCAGCTCACGCCGTTCAGACAAGCTGAATGCCACTTCTGCGAGGGGGCCGTCACTAATGATTCCTGCCCATTCTTCATCACCGATCTGACGAAGTTCACTATCATAACGGGTTAATACCCCCAGCAGCTTAGCATTAAGCGTCTTCACCCGGTCGCTTAAGCCGCTTGCTGCTGAGTCCTTCATATTTTGCGCCTGCAAGCATTCCACAAAAGATTCCGACTGGCGCAGACGAATCAGCACAGATTGTATAATAGCCGTCGTCTCCTCAATCTTCTTCTTTGTTTCTGTGCCGCTGCTTGAGAACAGTCTTTCCAGCTCGGCGACATCTTTATCCATTCCGTTAAGCTCTCCGGCGAAAGCGGCTGAATTCGAGCCTCCTTCATAAAACGTCTCCAAATCCCATTTCATCGGGTAATTACCTGTCGTCATTCTGCCGTTCCTCTCCTTCATTCTCATTTAGGCTATGTAAGCCTTCATCAAAAACACCGCCACAAAAGATCGCGAAATAAATTTGCGCAATCTCTATCAGCGGTGTATAACTTAATTATATCTAAATTACACTTACGAAGTAAGAATTATTGCAAAGAACGCGCTAATTCTTTTAAGCTCATGCTTACGAAGTAAGAATTACTTCGCAATTCTTTTAAGCTCATGCTTACGAAGTAAGAATTACTTCGCAATTCTTTTAAGGAGGAATAACACCATGTCTCAACCATTGCAAATCTCGCCCGACACAGCCATTAAGCTGTCCAAGCAGCTTGGCGTGCCGATCGAACATTTGATGCATATGCCTAAACATATTTTGCTGCAAAAGCTTACTGAACTTGCAAAAGCGGAAGCAGAGGCTAATAAGCCGTCTGAATCCGCTCCTGGTTCTGAGGAGTCTTCCTCATGATTCCATTCGAGAAGACTTGGCCTTACGACATTATTATGAAGGATATATACGTTCCAAGCTGCCCCTTCTGCGGCAATGATAACGTTCTAATTCCTCTGCGTGTCCGTGAGATCGAAGAGATTCATCACGGCAAAAAAAGACTGCTCGTCTTTCCTTGCTGTCATAACAAAGTCACGATCCTTGATATGGATAATGACTATATGCTAACGGATCAACCGCTGCGCAGGCTGACCCGTTAATGTTGGACAAGCCAGTTAAGCCGTCGTTTGCACAGGAGAATCCCCTTCGCTTTCGCCCGATGATACTGGCTGTCCACTATTCAGCTGCTCGCGGATCAGCTGCCATTGCTCGCGGCTTTTCCGAATCATAGCGGCATCCATAATTCGCTTGTCGCCAACGATTCGAGAGAACCATTTGACCGCTTCATTAAGCTCGCCGGTCCGCCTGTTCAGTTCCCCAATCAGATACATGAGCTTCGCGTTGTTCAGCTCCGATCCTTCTTCCTCGAATACTTTTATATACGCTTGCAGTGCGAACCGCATAAACCGCTGTTCCTCCTGCTGATTGCTCTCATAACGATATAACCACGCTATATGATGCAAAATGCCTGCAATAACTCTCTGTTTTTCGCCAATCGCTTGTGCCGATAATAAGCCAAGCTTGTACACTTTCATAGCTCCAGCAGCATCTCGTTCTCCACCATAATCACACATCGTCCAACGTGTACCGATCTGCGTATGGTAGTCTTTCTTTTGACGCTCTGTAAGCCTCTGTGTCCCATTCTCTGTTGTTGCAAATCCGCAAGTCGGACAGACTCGGACAACATAATAATCCGGATTCGCTTCCGACCGGTAATACCCGCAAAAATCAGAATCCATAGACATCGCCTTCTTAAAGCTCGGGCGAACGCGTGATGTCGTAAAGATGGTTTCACAACAAATGCAATTCATCTTTGTCTGATAGAGCGGCTCCATACCAATCCCATCTCCTATTCGGGTGTGTTCACAAAATGGTGGGCAGGACCTGATAGTCTTTCAATAATGTACAATTGCAGCTGTTCATCCAAGCCGGAAACCTCTTGTAATGCTCTTCTCATACAATCGAGCCAAGCTTCAGCATGTTTCGGCGTTATCGGAAAAGGCATATGCCGTGCCCGCATCATTGGATGACCATATTCATCGGAAAATAACATTGGCCCTCCAAAAAACTGCGTCAAAAACATAATCTGCTTCTCCATAACGGGAAGGATATTATCCGGAAAAAGTGGGCCCAGCAGCTCATGCGCTTGTACCTTAGGGTAAAAAGACTCAACTATTCGTCTTAAAGACTCAGCTCCACCAATTGCTTCATAAAGGCTTATATTCCTATTCATCGTCAATTTCATCTCCAAAATGTAGGTATTTAGTATTATATCATAAAAAAAAATCCCGCATCGTCTCCAATGCGGGATGGTTATCAATAAGCCGAAACGATACGTGTTAACCTTCGTAGTCCTCTTCTCCCGGTGCTGTTAAGGATTCTCGGATGACATATACAAATGCACAGACCAGAATGCCAGCGATTATACTCATTCTCATCACTCCAAGCCTTCAAAGGTACTTTCATTGTAACATAAAAAAACGGACCGTCCAGCCCTTTTTTGCAAGCGTTTTCTTAGAATTATGAAAAAAATTTTTGTACAATAAATCCTTCAAAAGTGATGGATGTCCCACTTTCTTCATATACCTCATGTAGAGGTTGTACATTATGCCTGCCGTATATTCAAAGGAGGACGTATTTATGCTCCGAACGCTTACCCGTCCGGCCTCGCTAACAGGCCTTTGTGCCTTGCTTATCGCCTTACTAATGGCGGTTTTCCCGGCTCAAACGCTGGAATCCTCACTTCGGGGGTTATCGATATGGTGGCAAGTGTTATTTCCTGCCCTTTTCCCTTTCTTCGTCATCTCCGAGCTGCTGCTCGGCTTTGGAATCGTCCATTTCTTCGGCAAGCTGCTTGATCCGCTCATGAGACCGCTATTCCGGCTTCCGGGCATCGGCAGCTTTGTCGTTACAATGGGCTATGTATCCGGTTATCCAGTAGGAGCACGGCTTACTGCTCAGTTATGGGAGCAGGGACTCGTGAATCGGGCGGAAGGGGAGCGCCTTGTCGCTTTCACCACCACATCGGATCCGATCTTTCTGATTGGAGCCGTATCCGTTGGCTTTTTCCACAATGCGGCCTTAGCTCCTGTGATTGCAGCTGCCCACTATGGCGGAGCATTTATCATCGGGCTTCTCATGCGCTTCCATGATCGGCAGGCGCCGATCACGGAGTCTCCTGTTCATCGCCGTGCCCATCAACGGCGTACCTCCCGCCTGGTCGAGGCGACCAAAGCCATGCATGGAGCAAGGCTTCTTGACGGCAGAACTCTCGGCAAGCTGCTGCAGGACAGTATCCAATCAGCGCTTCGTCTTATGATCGTTGTTGGCGGCCTTGTCGTTTTTTTCTCCGTTGTGATGGAGCTTCTGACACGTGCTGGTGTTGTTGAGGTATTAGCTGAGGGGCTGCGGCTGTTGTTTGGAGCAATTGGACTTCCCGCTAAGCTGGCCGATGCCAGTATTTTTGGCTTATTCGAGGTTACTCTTGGGGCAAGGGCTGCAGGCGAGGCTGGTACGGGTCTTATGCACCAGACTGCAATTGCCGTTTGGATTCTTTCTTGGGGAGGACTTTCTGTACATGCCCAAGTACTCAGCTTGTTAAGCCGCACGGACCTTCGTTATCTTCCGCTTATGTTCGCCCGCCTGGCGCATGGCTTCATCTCTGTTGTGCTAGTCTATATGTTATGGGGATGGCTGGCACCTTAAACTTTGTGCTCAGCGTTGAATTTGAAACCATATTCCTATATCATCAATAGTACTATGCAATGTGTCCGGAAGGGGTTTAAAATTTCTTGAAATATGCAATCATCGATCGTGGCGATCAATTATCGAAATCATTGGCGGAGCAATTCCATCTGCTTGCGGCGGGGCGCGGACTCACGCGTCATGACGACGCACCCGACATTATCGTGTCTATCGGCGGAGATGGAACGCTGCTTCAAGCTTTCCACAAATATGTTGACCGGGTAACCGACGTATCCTTTGTTGGGATTCATACCGGCCATCTTGGCTTTTATGCGGATTGGAAAGCGGATGAATTAGAGGAGCTTGTCACCATGATGGCAGAAGAAACGCCCCACATCGTCCGTTATCCATTAGCTGAGATCGCGGTGGAAACAGTCGAACAGAACTATTACTACCTTGCCCTGAACGAATTTACATTAAAAGGCGTTGATGCGACACTGGTCGTACAACTAAGAGTTAATGACGAATCCTTCGAGATGTTCCGCGGGGACGGAATCGTTATCTCTACCCCTTCGGGAAGCACCGCTTATAACAAAAGTGTCGGCGGCGCCATCGTACATCCTTCGATTGAATCGCTGCAGATTGCAGAGATCGCATCGATCAATAACCGCGTCTATCGAACTCTTGGCTCGTCCTTCCTGCTGCCGCAGCATCATCACTGCGATATCAGCTCCAAGAAGGATCAGCGCTTGCTGCTGACTATTGACCACCTCAGCTTCCAACGGACCGATATTCGCTCCATTCGCTGCAGTGTATCCACAAGGAAAGTCAGCTTTGCCCGCTATCGCCCGTTCCCGTTCTGGAACCGCGTCCGCGACGCGTTTGTCGATATGTAGGTACAAAATAGGGGCTGTCCATAAGGTCGATACGACTTTTGGACAGCCCCTATTCTTCTTATTGACGACTTCCTTGTTCCTTGCCTTGCTCCTTGTTACTGTGTTCCCTGCCCTGCTCTCTGCCTCTTTCCCTGTCTCTTGGCTTTTGTCCCGATTGTGCATGGGATTGGACTGGCACTTGCTCAGATGCTGCGGCTACATCTTTGCCCGCTGCCGGCCTAATTGGCTTCTTGCCGTTTGGACGATAGCTTTTCCGATGCTGCTCCTTACCGCTCTTGTGCTGTTGCTGCCGGGCAGGCTGCGGAGATTCTTCACTACTGCGTGGACTTCTTCCCGTTGCTGTGCTTTCACGGGCTGCTGCGGCTGCACCAGCCAAGATGGCATCAGCAAGCAAGGAGGAAGCTCCTGTCTCCAGTTCTTCCTCGGGGTAACGCCTGTCCGAAGTGAGAGTCTCCTGCTTCAGCGAAGCTTCCTGATCTTCTGCTTCTTCTTCGTCAGTTGATTTCTTCACTGTACCTGTCTTCTCCAAAACAAAATAGGCACAGCCGAAATTGCAGTATTCATTAATATAGTCAGACATCCCCGAGAATGAGCTATCCTTGGTCACCTTCATATGGTTGTCCCGGAAGAACCCCTTCAGGCGCAACTGGCTGTAACCCCAATCGCCGATAATAAAATCGTAACGCTCCAGTACCTCACTATAACGGTCCTTGAACGCGTCTACATTCCAGCCATTGCGATTCTCATGAATAAGTTCATAAATTTTGCCGCCAACTTGGATCAATTCCGTTTCCCCTCTTTCGAATTCCCCAATAGAAGCTATGCGTTGCTAAGCTCGCGTTCTTGCGCAGCCGCCGCGGAATCGGTCTGTTCATGAGCATGATAGGAGCTTCTTACAAGCGGACCCGACTCGACATGACGGAATCCACGCTTGTATCCTTCTTCTTTCAAGCTTTTGAATTCATCCGGGTGAACATAACGTTCAATCGGCATATGGTTTGGCGTTGGCTGCAAATATTGGCCTAATGTCAAAATATTACAATCCACCGCCCGAAGATCATCCATCGCCTGAAGTACTTCCTCATACGTTTCGCCAACGCCAAGCATAATGCTTGATTTCGTTGGGATTTTTGGATTCATTTCCTTCGCGCGTCTCAGCAGCTCCAGTGATCGTCTGTATTTTGCCTTCGCCCGTACACGATTGGACATTCTCTCAACCGTCTCGATATTATGGTTTAGAATGTCTGGTTTGGCATCCATGACAACTTGAAGGGCATCGCTATTCCCCATAAAATCCGGAATCAGCACTTCTACCCGGCAGAACGGCATCCGTTCACGGATCGCACGGATTGTACCTGCGAAAATTGCAGCACCGCCATCGGCAAGATCATCCCTTGCAACCGATGTAACAACGCAGTGGCGAAGCCCCATTTGCTCCGCTGCTTCCGCTACACGTTCCGGTTCCTGAAGATCAAGCTCTGTAGGCAGCCCTGTCTTAACAGCGCAGAAACGGCAAGCCCGCGTACAAATATCACCTAGAATCATGAAGGTTGCTGTACGGTTCGCCCAGCATTCATATATATTCGGGCAGCGTGCTTCCTCACAGACGGTATGCAGCGTTTTTGTACGCATCATATCTTTAATTTCTGTGTAGTTGCCTTCAGTTGTTAGTTTTATTTTAAGCCAGTCCGGCTTTTTCAGTTTTTCTTTACTCGATTTCATTGGAATTCCCTGCTTTCACTTTCAATTGGACAGCTGAATCTCACCGTTTATTATAGCATAGTTCGGATAAAATCCAATGATTTGCAAAACATAACGAATATTGCTTCGAGCTTGTGAAAGGGTGGAACGATTGAAACCAACTATTTCTATTATTACAGCTGCCGTTGTCGCTTCCATGCTTATGACCGGGCAATTATGCTACGCAGATCAGAACGTTAGCAAAGCTGAACCAGCCAATACGCAATCTTCTAACGTGGACATTGATCCTATGGTTAGCAGACAGCAGCTGTACGATCGGCTAAGTGTCATGACTGGTATTCCATGGTACCGCCTTGCTGCTGTTGATCAATACGAACGAACGTTGTCAAAAGCTCGTCCGAAAGCCCGTCCGCAGCTCGGCAGTGTCGTTGGTGTCTTCATTGATGAGGAGTTGTGGGCTGGAGCATTGAATCCAAATCCAACCGATAATTCACCGGCATCCATTCAATGGTTCAACGGTGTTGGCCGCGATGGCGACGGTGACGGCTTCGCTGACCGTTCAAGTGATCTAGATCTGCTGTTTTCCGTCGCGACACGACTTCTGCAATATGGCGGATCAACAGAGGATGATTTCTCCATCGGCTTATGGGAATATTATCATAACAGCAGAGCCGTGCAGCGCATTCAGCAGTTCTCAAGCATTTATGCCGCTTTTGGACGCCTGGATCTGTATGACCATGCTTTCCCGGTTCCGGTTGGAACCAATTATTCTTACAGAAGCACTTGGGGAAATGCCCGCGGCTGGGGAGGAAGGCGGACCCATGAGGGAACAGATATTTTTGCTAATTACGGAATTCCTGTTCGAAGCACCTGCTTTGGAGTAGTAGAAGTGAAGGGCTGGAATCCCTATGGGGGCTGGCGGATCGGCATTCGGGATTTGAACAATTATTATCACTATTACGCTCATCTGTCAGGCTTTGATAAGACGGTCGGAATCGGTACCATTGTAAAGCCGGGCCAAACGATCGGATGGGTCGGCAGCTCAGGCTACGGAAAACCGGGAACGCAAGGCAAATTCCCTCCTCATCTGCATTACGGAGTTTACAGGGATCGAGGCCTTATCGAATGGGCATTTGATCCTTATCCGCTGCTGAGACGTTGGGAGCAGGATGAGCGGCGCAGGTTAAAATCAAACCATTAGAAGGGGCGATCCCTAAAGTCTGATTAGACTTTGAGGGACGCCCCTTTATTTTCGCTTCACTCACCGCCAGCATTACCGGCATTGGCATTACTTGCGTTATTAGCGGAGTTACTATCCTTACTCGAAGGAAGCGGAGAATTAGTCGAATCCAGCTGTTCCTTGAGCATACTTCCATCTGAAGGCTGGGTAACCCCTGCACCTTTTGACATCGGCAGAGATATATTTGGTGCATTCGGTGCAGATTCTCCAACAGCCTTGCCTTCATTATCGTAGTAATACATCGGCACATCACCAACAACCAGTAAGTAAGAGATCGGAATTTCGGTTTCTACAATCTGAGGGTCGGTCTCAAACGGAACGATAATAGCAACCTCGGATACGATATGAATGTAGACTTCAATCAAGATCATATTGATGCCCGCATTCGTCTGACGTGTATTCAGATCTACTTTCACCGCTCCAACCGGCTCGAACTTCACAGGAATACGTGGACCATAAGTCGAGATCAGTGCGCTGCCAAGTGCATTACCGACTGGAATATGCTCAGGAATCTCCTTGAGCTCGTCAAGAGTAGCCTGTACGGTTTTAATCGTTTCCGACCGGATCTTTGTATGCTCCGCATAGTTCAGCATAAAGCCGGATACTTTTCCGTTGCTGTTCATTTTCCAATCAATTAACTTTTCGAAGTCGGCATTGTTTACGACCTCATTCGTAGTAGCCTTATTAATAGCCTGCGTGGCCACCTGCTTAATACGAAGCTGAGCTACCTTCATGAGCGGTGGACGCATATGTTTGTCGATGTAAACAAGGGATTGGATCGTTCCGAACAAAAGGACAAGGATGGTCACAATAATCCACATTTTCGTATTCCGCTTTCGTGGCTTCAGCCTTGCACCTCCACTGTCAGAGGAGCGGATGTTCATCGTCTTTATTGACTTTATCGCCTTTGCCGATGACCTTACCGGACGTTTACGAGGCTGCCACATCCCGCCCCAGCTTGCGGCAGGCTTCGGTTTACGTGAATGCCACTTGCGTTGTCCCCACGGCTTCGGATTGCTGCTTGAGGTGGAGATTTTACTGCCCCAACTGACCCGCTTCACCTTGGCGAATGGTCGATTAGACCATAATTGCTCCCGGCTCAGGCCAAGCGATCGAAGCAGCCATCCCCTTCGTCCCCATTTCGTCACGTTCCATCGCCTCCTAAAAAGAATTGCCACACAAACGGCCTCGTATCGGCCATTTGTGGAAATTCTTGCTTCGTAAGCATAGTCCAAAGAATTGCCACACAAAGGGCCTCGTATCGGCCATTTGTGGAAATTCTTGCTTCGTAAGCATAGTCCAAAGAATTGCCACACAAACGGCCTCTTATCGGCCATTTGTGGAAATTCTTGCTTTGCGCAAGCACAGTCCCTAATCCAGGTCCTGTACCTCTACATGCTTATGCGAAGCTAGGACAAAAAAGACGACCTCCCGTTATTCCAAGATCAGTTACTCCCAATATCCTCTATGAACTTCCACGACCTCTTCCTCCAGCTCGGGGAATGGACCAATAACTTCGATCGGCTTCTGCCCTTTGTCAAAAATATCTCGGCACGGCAGATTAAACGTTGGATTCTGTTCATGATCTCCAGTCAGCTTCAGAAGTGCTTCTTCTGTAGCTGCGTAAACCACTTTACCTACATTCCCCCAGTAGATGGCACCTGAGCACATCGCACATGGTTCAAACGTGGTGTACAGCGTGTAATTCCACAAATCATGATGCGAGAATTGATGCGACGCTTTTTCCATCAGAGCTGTTTCGGCGTGACCGGTACAACGTTTTTCCGTAAGCTCTACATTCTCCTGCTCCAAAACAATCTCACCCTGCTCATTCACAAGAATAGCGCCAAATGGCGTATTACCGTTCTCTCTGGATTTGCGGGATACCTCAATACAATATTTCAAATAGTACGTATGATCATGTTTCATGCGCTTCTCGCTCCTCTCGTTTCCCTTATCATAGTGACATTAATCGGATGAGTAAACGAGCTTAGCTTAAACTTTGTGGCGGCGACTAATGAGTCGTTTTTTCTTTAGTTCCCGCGCACAGTCCGGATCTGCTTCGTAAGAAGCTTCGCTTATGCTATAATAGCCGAAGCACATTGGGGAAAGATGGAGGATGTTATGTTAACTTTTGAAGAAAAACTCACGATTATCGAATCGTTCCCGGAGCTGGAGCGATCTGATGTATCGCTTGGACGTGTGAACTTCCAGTTCGAGAACAGCTTATATGACCGGAAAAATGTTGTGTACCATTTGCACCCGAACGGAAACGGTTTTGTATATGCCGGATTGCTTCGCAATTTTAATCAGGATGATAAAGGCATGATCAATATCCGCGACTATAGTGAGATACAGCTCCGTACGCTGCTTCGCCAATCGATCGACTCGTTGTCGGTTCGTGAGGAAGAGCCTGCACCAAAACCGTCGCGTAACCGGAAAAAGAAAGATCAGCTGTGGATCAATGAGGACAATGAGAGTCTCGTTGTCAAATGGGAAGATGATATGTGGTACGTCTACGCAGGAATGAACCTTGAAATGGCGTTTGAGACGCATAAAGAGGTAGAGGCGTATATGGAAGAGGAAGGGTTTAGTCGGGAGATCGGGTAAATGGTGCGGAGGGGCAGTGGGGGATTGCGGAAAGTATCTCCTTCCAGTCGCTGTTGTCATTCTGAATTTTGAATTTACTCGTATAGCGAGAATTCAGAATGACAAAGGCGAGCGCTTAAAGCTTTCAGAAAGAAAGCTACTTCGAAAGCATACGCTCCGCTCTTCCAGGAGATACATTTCCTCCACCCCCACCCTCCTCCGACTAAGTGAAGGAAGCAGAAAAGGGCAGCCCATTCAATCTGGGCTGCCCTTTTAATATCTAAATTAGTTTTAGAACCCTCAACTCAGCATTAAATCGCTTTTTCCTTGCTACAGCGCTCGGTTGGCCACCAAATCGAGGCCATTAAGTCGGTTTTTCCTTGCTACAGCGCTCGGTTGGCAGCACGAGGATGTGAATCGAAGCCATTAAGTCGCTTTTCCCGTACTACAGCGCTCGGCTGACTACTCTAGGGGCGAATAGAGGTCATTAAGTCGGTTTTTCCTTGCTACAGCGCTCGGTTGACCGCACCAGGCGGCGAATCGAGGCCATTAAGTCGCTTTTTCCTTGTTACAGCGCTCGGTTGACCGTACCAGGCGGCGAATAGAGGTCATTAAGTCGGTTTTTCCTTGTTACAGCGCTCAGTTGGCCACTCCGGATGGCGAATCGAGGCCATTAAGTCGCTTTTTCCGTACTACAGCACTGCCGAAACAAAATAATGCTGTCTTGAATATGCCTAAAAAAAGGGCAGCCAAATTACTGGCTGCCCATACTGTTCATAAAATATATTGTTGGAGGAATAGAGGAAATGGAACTCCTGGAGGAGTTCGCCTTTGCTCACACTTTGCAACAGCCTAGAACATTGTTCAGGCAAAGTGCGAGCAACAGCGACCGTAAGGAGATCCATTTCTGTCATGACGAACCTACGATATATCCCGTCATTTCCGTCATGACGAACTACAATATCCCCCTCCTATGGCGCTCTTTTCGGGAGCTGCTGCACGTATTCGTCCGAAAGGCTCATCAGCTTCATGATATAGTCATAATCGCTGCGGTATTGGGAGAAATCGTTGACTGGCTGCATAGTCTCGAGTGAATATGCTGTGCCATCATCGAAGCCTTTGCCTGGGACAAATAGGATATCGTTATTGAAGAATGATCCTGTTGGCAAGTAGTAACGCATCCCGAACACGTTATGGTCCGTGTTGAGCAGGTCATGCCCAAATGCCACGACACCTTCATCTGCCGGCTTAACGCCAAGCAGGTTCGCCAAGGTTGGCATAATATCGAGCTGTCCTCCCGGCTGATCAACGACCTGACCGCTGCTTTGACCAGGTACATGGATGATCAACGGAATATTGAAACGACTGAGCCGGTCATCATAATGAATGCCAAGCTGCTCACTGATTTGTTCAGCACTCGCTTTATCCGGCTGCAGACCAAAGTGATCGCCATATGCGACAAGAAGAGTATCATCCCACATACCGTTTGCTTTTAGCTTATCAATTAGTGTGCCAAGTGCATAGTCCGTGTAATGGATGGCTTGCAAATAGTTGCCAAGCTGCGTCCCTTCCATCTCTGCCGGTAACGTTAATGGAGCACGGTCCTGCGGCACCTGGAATGGGAAGTGGCTGGATACCGTCACCATCTGCGCGTAGAATGGCTTGTTCTGCTCATGTAAAGCTTGCAGCTTCTCGACAGCCACCCGATACAATTCTTCATCCGATGCGCCAAATTCGTTAAAATGATCATTCGTATAATAAGGCTTATCATAATAATGATCGAAATGAATGGCAGGGTACAGCTTATTACGATCCCAGAAAGCAACATCATTCACATGGAAAGTATCTGCTTCATAACCTCTGCTTTGCAGCATACGCGGCATACTCGGCAGCTCCCGGTTGCCGTACCCGGTGGACATCGCAATCTCTCCAGTCGGGTAGATCGAAGTGTTCGACATAAACTCGGCATCCGATGTGTTGCCTTGACCAATCTGCTGATAAACATGAGGGAAGTAATAGCTCTCATCAGCCAGCTTATTCAGCACTGGCGTCAGCTCCGTTCCCCCTAGGGACAGATGAAGCGGAAAGTTTTGAAAAGCTTCCATCTGAACCACAATCACATTTTTCCCTTGTGCACTCCCGAATTGAATCGCCGGCTGCTCCGGCTGGTCTTTATAGGAATAGGAAGACATCAGAGCTTCAATCTCGGCTTTTGTCTCCTCAATATTGCCGCTGCTCGCCACCGCTTTCTCTGATTGGTTTTCCCAAGCGGCTGCGGCCTGATACCCGATAAAGCCAAGCCCCTCGGCTTGCTCCAGCTCATTCGGAATATCATTTCCCGCATATACGATCGTTCCCGATACAGCGATACATACCAGCAAACCCCCAAGCACGATGCGCGCATGACCAATTCTTTTCCGCCCTGTAACACGGTTTCCTCTCACCATACGAACGATATATAAGATTGCTAGAATTACAAGATCGAGAAAATAAAGATAATAGACGCGCTTAATAAGCGACTCTACGCTATCCTGAATTTGATTGACTTGATCGAGTGCTTTCAACGCTGTATAAGTCGGCACAGAGCCGTAATAACTGAAATAAACGGTTGATGCAAACAGCAGCACAGATACAATTAAATTCACGGCCCAGTATGCGATCCCTCTCCATCTTGCAGCGGTAACAAGCTCCACGATGAACAATAGGCCAAGCCAAGCGGCTGCGTCAGCCAGCAGTCCGTCCCACTGTAGTTCCCCAAACAAGAAGACCCGGAACAGGACGGATTTGATCAGCAAAAGCCCAAAAATCCATATCATCGGCGAACGCTGGTAATCATCTTTGTAAAACGATAACAATGTAATCACTCCTCAAGCGTAAACGGCTGCGCCGTCCTTAGGAGGAGCAGCATACGTTTCGCGGGTGAAATATAAGCGCAGTATAGAGTAAATTTATACTTTCTTATATTTTAAGAAAAAAAGAAGCCGTCAAATGACGGCCACTTTCAATGCATCTCTACTATTCTATTTATATTAACCGATTTACTAGTAAGAGAAAAGGGGAGGAGGATGCATGTTCCATGTCAATTAATAGCTGGCATCCCAGCTTACGCTGCTGGCTGAATGTTGTCAGCAGGCTTTTTCGACTGACGCATAAAGTACAAGAAGGTCAATGCCAGGAACACGATAGCAAACGATCCCAGGACAAGCATCTGCTCACGCATGAGCACATAATCGCCGCTGGCAATAATCGTCTTGAAGCCGGTAATCGCATGGGTCATCGGCAGCCATGGATTCAGCTTCTGCATCCAATCCGGCAGAAGTTCAAGCGGGAACGTCCCCGCACTGGAGGTCAGCTGGAAGATCATCAGCAGCACGACCAGGAATCGGCCAGGATTATCCAGCCATGTGACAAGCGCTTGAATAATAAAGGTGTAAGCAAGACTTGTCAGAATGGTAAATAGAACAAAGAGCGGTACGCTCGTCACTTCAATCTTCAGTCCATAAAGCAGAACAGCATCCGCGATTAAGGACTGCAACAGGCTTATGGTTACATAAGTCAAAGTACTGCTTAAGAAGCGGCCCATTGGCGATGCTCCCAATGTGTACGATTCCCGAACCGAGAATACGGTTGTATAAACAAGAGCCCCCATAAACAGCGCTAGTGACAAGAAGTACGGTGCAATACCAAGTCCATAATGATCCAGTTTATGGTCCGTATTTTCCTTCACTACAACAGGCTCCGCAAACATATTAACAATGTTGTCGCCATCCTTAATACTGCCCGTCTCAGCTGCAGCATCATTAAGCTTTGTTGCAAGCTCGCCTGAACCATTCACGAGCTGCTCCGAGCCGTCTTTCAGTTGTCCCGCGCCTTGATTCAACTGCTTTGAACCGTCGGCAATTCCATCTACACCGCCAGACAGCTGGCCAAGTCCCTCTTTTAACTGGGCAGCACCGGTGTTAGCCGCTTTTGCACCATCAGCAAGGTTAGCTGCTCCAGTACCAGCTTCCTTCAGCTTCCCTCCAAAAGTCACCATCCCAGCGGCAAGTTTGTCTTGCCCTTCACTTAATTGAGCTGCTCCGGCATATAGCTGATCCTGGCCTTGCGCCAGCTTGCTGCTTCCGGCAAGCAGCTGACCCTGCCCTTCCTGAAGCTGTGCGCTGCCTGCCGCAACCTGCTTGCTTGCTGCAAGCAGCTGTTTCAGCGACTCATTCTCCTGCAGCTCTGGTGTTGTCTCCATCAGCTGCTCAAGTCCTTTAGCCACCTCAGCAGCACCAGCTGCTACTTGACTGCTTGCTGCGGAGGAAGCCGTCAATCCTTGCTTCAGCTCTGCTGCACCATCCTTAGAAGACTTCAATCCTTGAGCTAACTGAGCTGTTCCAGTCTTAGACTCTGCAACCCCGTCTTCGAGCTTCTGCTCAGCTGCCGTTAATTGACTCAATCCGCCAGCTAGCCCTGCTGCGCCTGATGACAATTGGCTTGTGCCTTGATTCAAGCTAGCCGCTCCGTCATACAGCTTTGATACGCCGCCACTAAGCTCGGACGTACCGCTTGCTAATTTGTTCAGGTTCTCTTTCAGCGTAACCAAACCGTCTTCCAGCTTGCCCGCGCCATCCTTCAATTCCGTTGCGCCTTCTCCTGCTTGGCCAAGACCATCGGAGATCGTTCCGACCTGGTCGAACATACTGCGCGTATAGGCTTCCGTAATTTGTGCGTTCAGCTTTGACTTCAATTCTTTCATGGCGCTGTTACCAATCTGTCCGGCAACAAAGTTATACTCGCTGTTCGGTTCGAAGATTAGTTCGGCTTGAACAGGATTATCCTGCGTTAAAGTCGCTGCATTTTCCGAGAAATTGCTTGGTACAGTAATGGTCATATAATAATCGTTATGCTCCATCCCATCCTTCGCCTGTTCCTCATTTACAAAATCCCACTTGAAATTATCACTTTTCTTCAATTCCTCGACAAAATCTTCCCCGACATTCATCGTTTTCCCTTCGTAATCGGCACCTTGGTCAAGGTTAACAACGGCAACAGGCAGCTTGCTCGTCTGGCCATAAGGGTCCATTGAACCGTCAATCAGAATACTGCTGTACAGCATCGGAAGCAATGCGACGCCAAGAAAAGAGAGCAGCAGCATCCTTTTCGTCATAAGAGTTTTCATGTCTCTGAAGAAAACTTGAATCGGTCTCATACTCACACATCCTTCTTTCCATTGAATAAATGACTAAATTCGTATTTCGGTCATTTTGAACCAAAAAAACAGCCCTTATCAGGCTGGAATTTTACAAGGATCTAGCTTCTTTCATAATACCTTGCGTGATGAGCATTGCGATGTTCTCCTTAATTTGTTCTTTGGTCAACGGCTCGCTATGTGACTTGTTCCATTCCGTAGCCAGACCAAGGTACAAACGGAAAATCATATAGGAAGTGATTGTCGTATCACACTCCCGTACTTCGCCCTTCTCAATGGCCAAATCAAGCCTCTGCTTCAAAAACTCAAGTCCAAACTGCTCCATCCGCCGAATTCCTTCCAGCGCCTGGACAGTACCGATATCCCGAACCTCTTGGGCCAGCTTCACGAACAGTTCATGATCCGAACGAAACTCCAGGATAGAATCAAGCAGGTTGAACACACTATGAATAAAGGATATTTGGCTATCGTCTTTCGCAAACCCGCAGTTCATCGCTTCCTTCAATTCAATCTCAGCCTTGTTCAGAATCGCTTCGAACAGTTCTTCCTTCGTCTTGAAAAAAGTATAGATCGTGCCTTTCCCTACGCTTGCGATCTTGGACACCAAATCCATTGTTGTCGCCTTATAGCCAAATTGTGCAAACGACTGCGTCGCTGCTTTCAATATTAACGCTTTGCGGTCAACGGACATGCTTCTTCTCTCCTTTCGTTCTTGATCATGAGCCTTATAAAAATGACCAAAAATCATTTTTAGTCAATTAGTCATGACTTATTTATAGCATAACAAAGATCAGAAGATCAAGTATAAATTTTCCACTCTCCCATGGTACAATCAACGTACATTTCATCTCATGGAAGCACCGGAGGATCAGGAACTATGAATAACGGCTTTGATCTTATGATTACCATTATCCCCATCATTACTGTTTTAGGATTCGTCATCGTCATTGGAACAATTGTATATAAACGTTCAATAAAGGACTCGGCTTCCACCAGCATTGTATCCAAACAAACGGACGTGCAGCAAAATCCCCATAACCATGATGAATAACAATTCGTTACTAGGCTAACACCCTGACAGAACCACCATTACGCAGGACTGGCGCAGCACTGCAGCGCATAGCAGGATAATCAGGATGCCGGAGCATTTGGCCAAGCATCTCAACTGCCGCAGTGCACAGCGCGTTTTTATTTACTGCCATCGTCGTAAGCGGTGGATTGGACTCCGCCGACATCGCAAGCCCGTCGAATCCAATAACCGAAACATCCCCAGGAATATTTACGCCCCTCTTCTCTAGCTCTTTCATCAGCAATAAGGCAATCCTATCATTCCCGCAAAAGACGGCTGTTGGATATTCTACTTCCTTGAACCGGTCGCAATAAGCCGATAATTCCTCCTGCGTCCGGCTGAAGCCTTCCGACTCGAGCAGGCACAAGGCAAAATCAGGCTGAAGCTTGTACTGCAGCATCGCTTTCGTATACCCGAACCACCGCTCCTCATGACTAGTTGTCAAATGAATTGGCGCGATACAGCCGATTCGCTGATGTCCAGCTAGTATCAATGAAGTGACCGCTTCACAAGCTCCTTCAATATTAGCTGAAGTAACTGCCGGCGTATCGAGCTCCCGATAGTAGGAATCAAAGAGCAGCATTGGCTTCGTAGAAGTCTGTTGTACTTTTTCGATATATTCCTTCTCTAATATGCCAAAGGCAATAATGCCCTGATAATCAATATGCTGCACGAGCTCAGGTAGGATTCTGTCTTGTTCCTGTGCATGGCTGATCCGTACAATAACCGCACTATAGCCTTCCTCCTGCAGACGACCATCGAGTCCCCAAATCAAATCATGATAAAACAAAAAATGCTCGTTATCCGCATGGCTCATCACCCGCTCTGGTACGAGAACAAGAATTGGAGCACTAATGGATGAGTGGCCGGTATCTACAGAGTAGCCAACCTCCTGTGCAGTCTGGATAACAAGCTGCCTCAGATCTTCCCCGATTCCTTTCTTATTAGATAGCGCTAATGAGACGGCATTACGTGAAATGCCCAGCTTGTCGGCAATGGTCTGCATCGAAATTTTTTTTGGTCTCGGCATTCTTCTACTTCCCCTGTTCCTATGTTATAATCAATTTACTTTACAAATATTTATTTTGTCAAGTTTAGTAAAGTTGTATTCGATAACTTGGAGGGATTAAGATTGGCGAATCAACCCATTTTCCTGGAACCAGTATTTCAAGAACGCATTTGGGGCGGCAAGCAATTAAGAGATCAGTTTAATTACGATATTCCATCAGACCGTACTGGAGAATGCTGGGCAGTGTCCGCTCATCCGAATGGACAAAGTATTGTTCATAACGGACCATATAAAGGACTAAAGCTTGGAGAGTTATGGGATCAGCAGCCGCAGCTGTTTGGCTCGAGCGCTGTTAAATTCCCATTGTTGACTAAAATTCTAGATGCCTCGGATGATCTGTCCGTTCAGGTTCATCCCGATGACGCTTATGCATTGGTCAACGAGAACGGCGAGCTTGGCAAAACCGAATGCTGGTACATTCTTGGCTGTGAGCCTGGAGCTGAAATTATTTATGGTCATCATGCGGCTTCCAAGGAACAGTTCAAGCAAATGGTCGATGCAGGAGAATGGGAGAAGCTGCTCACTCGTGTAACGGTGAAGCAAGGCGATTTCTTCTATGTTCCTAGCGGAACGCTTCATGCCCTAGGCAAAGGTATTCAAGTACTCGAGACGCAGCAAAGCTCGGATACGACTTACCGCATCTACGATTATGACCGGACTGACGATAAAGGAGCTAAACGTGAGCTGCACTTGGACAAAGGTATTGAAGTAACAACGGTGCCTCATGTCGATGCCAAAGCATCCTCTACCATTGAAACCGTTGGTGCCACAGAAGTAACGACTTTGGTATCCAACAACTTCTTTACGGTTCAAAAGTGGACAGCTGACGGAGAGTCCAATTTCCCAGCTCCAGCGAAATTCACGATCTGCAGTGTGATCGAAGGCAGCGGAGAATTGGCTAATGAAACCGGCAGCTATCCGCTGGTCAAAGGCGACCACTTCATCCTTCCACTTGGCTTCGGGGAATTTACGCTCCGTGGCAAGCTTGAACTTATTATTTCACATGAGTAACAACCACTAGAGGAGGCGACAAACTTGCGTATTGGGGCAATTGAAGCAGGCGGAACCAAATTTGTATGCGGCATTGGCAACGAACATGGCGAGATTGAAGAGCGCATCAGCTTACCTACTGAACATCCGGAGTCAACCCTTCGTGAGGTATTGAACTACTTCCGCGATAAGAATGTTGAAGCCATTGGGATTGGCACCTTTGGACCAATCGATATTGATCCTTCCAGTCCAACTTATGGATTTGTCACCACAACTCCAAAGCCAGGCTGGTCTGGCTTTGATTTTCTCGGGACAATGAAACGTGAACTGCCTGTTCCTTACGGCTGGGATACAGATGTGAATGCTGCAGCATTTGGTGAAGCCAAGTGGGGAGCTGCTAAAGGGCTGAACAGCTGCCTTTATTACACCGTTGGCACAGGGATTGGTGTTGGTGTGTACACCGAAGGCAAACTTGTCCATGGTCTGCTTCATCCGGAAGGCGGCCATGTCATCACCCGCAGACATCCGGAAGATACATTCGCTGGCTGCTGTCCTTATCATGGTGACTGCCTGGAAGGAATGGCTGCAGGTCCAGCGCTTGGACAACGCTGGGGCGTGAAAGGTGATGAGCTGACAAAGAATCATCCGGCATGGCAAATGGAAGCCTTCTATCTTGGCCAAGCTTTATCCAGCGCCATTTTGCTGCTATCCCCGAAGAAAGTTATCCTTGGCGGAGGCGTTATGCATCAAGAGCAGCTGTTCCCTCTGATCCGCGCGGAAGTACAGAAGAACTTGAATGGCTATGCTTCGCATGAAGCACTCCGCGAAGGTATTGACTCTTACATTGTTCCGCCAGGACTTGGCGACAACGCCGGCTTATGCGGATCGATCGCGCTTGGCATCGACGCGTTAGAGAAGCAATAATAGATAGAAAGGCCTTCCCCGGTGTCATTGAACTCGGGAAGGCCTTTTTTTATTTCATACTCTCTACGACTTTCATGAGATCTTTTTTACTTATATGGCTAAGCCATCTCTTATGACCAAGAGTTACCGTGTAGTACACCCCGTCTTTAAGGAATCGAGACTCGTATCCAGATTTCACTTTCATCGGGTTAGTAGGCATGTCGTGCATGATAGATTTTGATTCATTTGGCTCAGCTTGGATGAGGACATATTTATCATCGGCCGCATCTTCGTACATCAATTTAATACCTTCACCGATAATCTTACCTTGAACCGTATTGACGTCAAAAGGAAACTCTCCTGGTACCATTACATGCAGGTCATAGCGGGTACGATAATCATTTACGGTTTTATTTTCGTTCATAAAAGGATTAGCCGCATCGCTAATCGTCTCGATATGTGTAATATGATCCTGTTTAATAGTGAGCTTCCAAATAAACGCTATTCGCTCACCTTTTACCCCCTCGTCGTCCCAGAAATAAGCGACGAGGATACGTTCCCCTTTTATCGGAGTTGGAAGTCCTGTTACTCCTCGAATAGGACTGTCTTCACGAATTTCGGGCATCTTCGCGTCATGATTAAGGTAACTTTGGGCTAATTCATATTTGTGAGCCAATAAGGCTTTTGTGAATTTATCGATGACATCTTCCCCGGGCTTTGCCTGAGTTAATTGTGCAGGCACAAAAAGCATCACAGAGATAACAACTACTAAGATCCATTTCATCCTAACAACCTCCCTGGTTAACTTACCCAGATCAGCATGTGTCTATTATTCCATCTGGAAAACAATTTCCGTGCCTGTTGGTTTCTTTTTCAATGGCTTCTCATACTCGCTGAACACGAAAGTAATTCCTCCAAGATCATCTGGAAGAGCGGGTGAAACAACAAATCCGTAAGCTGCATGACCACCTGAGCTTGTTCCTTGATCGATCCGGCAGTGATAGCCTTCTCCCAGCTCTAGTTCGATATGGGTGTGTTTATTCTGTTCTTGATCATCCCCATGGATACTAAGGTAGACGACGCTTGCGTTCTCATACTGCCTAATGCCAGATAACGTATAGATAATTCCATCTCTCTCCACATACCGAAGAACAGGCAAATACTTACGGAAGCCTGATGGGTCTACTACTGGCAGAAAATGCTCCTCATTCATTAACAGTCCAAACAACGATTTCAAGAAATCCTCATGCAAATGATAACGGTCGGCCCAGCTCTCAATACTCTTGAAGGGCGGATACCCCGGATTCTGATTCGAAATCTCTCTTCGTTCTTCCAGCAAAGAACAAATCTGCTCATCAATCTTGAATAAGCGTGCATCATAGTGGTCCGTTGGCCTTTCCATAGGCAATCTTCTCATCCTAATCACCACTCCCTCTATCCATTCAGCTTGCCCAAATCACCGGTAATCAGAATGTAGAAACCCCAGCCGAGAACGAATACCGCCCCAAATCTGCTTAGAAAAATATAATTGTCACTGGGTTCCGATTTGCCATCCATAGCCCAGCCATGCTTCATGTGCCAGCTTAAGGACGGGAAGAACCACCCTAATACTCCTGCAATAATGAATATAAGCGAAATGAAAACTACTATGTCATCATCCCCTTTACCACCCAAATAAGGCCTTCTCCGATCTTGTTTGACGGGGAAGGCCTGAATCAACTTTCAATATAATAGATTCGAGGTGAAATAGAAATATCAAAATATTGATATTTATATCGTTTTTTTAAGCATTTTGTGGAGTCAGGCTTAAAAGGGGATAAAAAGATTGAGCAGCTCATTCTGAATAGGACAATCCAATTCTGCAAAAAGTAAATTTATGAGAAAATCTAGACTCTTCCGTATGGGAAACACAAGAACGGCTCAAATCAATGAGAATCTTAGGCAGAACAAGGAACAGCATCCGCTCTTTTCTAGTCTGGATCAGAACAAACAGCAGCTGGCTGCCGTTTATTTAAGCTGTTCCGATTTTATCATTCGTTCCTTCCCTGTTGGGGAAGCGAAACAGGCGGCTGTCTTTTATATCGACGGGCTAACGGACACAGCAAGAATCGAGCAAACGGTTATTCTGCCGCTAATGAGTTTCAATGGAGAAGTTTCTTCGATTGCTTACTTAGCCGAACATCTCGTTACTGCCGCCTCCTCGAAGTTTCTAACTACCTTTGAGGACGCCATTAAGTATTTATCGATCGGAGAGCCTGTGCTGTTCTTGGACGATGAGCCCCGGGGTATCGCATTTGGTTTGAGCAACTGGCAAGCCCGGTCCATCGAAGAGCCTTCCGCTGAATCCGTTGTTAGAGGCCCAAGAGAAGGCTTCACGGAAACCTTACGTGTGAACACGTCTCTTATCCGCCGGATCATTAAAAGCCCCCTGCTGAAAATGAACTCCATCCATCTCGGCGAGTATACGCAGACAAATGTCATCATTACGTATATCGACGGCTTGGCAGCCCCCGAACTGCTGAAAGAGGTTGAGCGGCGCCTGGAACATATACAGATAGACGGTATACTGGAAAGCGGTTATATCGAGGAATTAATTGAGGACAGCCCGTTATCACCATTCCCGCAAATTTTAAGTACGGAAAGACCAGATGTGGTCTGCAGCAACCTTCTTGAAGGCCGAATTGCAATATTGACGGAAGGTACCCCCTTTGCTCTTATTGTTCCGGTAACCTTCTTTTCCTTTATGCAGTCGGCCGAAGATTATTATCAGCGGTTTCTGTTCAGTACGGCAATCAGGTGGCTAAGGTATTTCTTCGGGGCAATCTCCCTTCTGCTGCCTTCCATCTATGTAGCTCTGCTCACTTTCCATCAGGAGATGGTTCCGGGATCTTTATTAATCAGTATGGCAACCTCCCGTGAAGCTGTACCTTTCCCTGCCCTGGTTGAAGCGCTGCTGATGGAGATTACCTTTGAAGCTTTACGGGAAGCTGGGGTTAGACTGCCGAAGCAGATCGGTGCTGCCGTTAGCATCGTGGGGGCGCTCGTCATTGGGCAGGCAGCGGTTCAAGCTGGTCTTGTATCGGCTCCGATGGTTATTATTGTTGCGATTACTGGCATCTCTTCCTTCATGATCCCTCGTTATGTAACCGGATTGCCCATCAGGCTGCTGCGCTTCCCGTTTATCCTGCTTGCAGGCTCGCTTGGACTGCTTGGCATTATGTCAGGTTTTATCGCTTTGATTCTCCATCTGTGCAGCCTGAAGTCCTTTGGTCTGCCGTATATGTCCAGTGTGGCCAGAAATGAACTGAGGGATATTCTCGCAAGGTCTCCTATGTGGATGATGGATAACAGGCCCGAACTATTTGGAACAACGAATAAATACCGGCAGGCTCCCGATCAAATGTCTGACCCGGGGCAAGACAAGAATGACTAAGCAAAGGCATGGTGATGACAATGGACAATGGAAAAATCACTTCATTTCAAATGTCGCTTCTGATGTACTCGGTTATATTAGCAACCGGGTTTATTACCATCCCCGTCATTTCTGCCCAATACGCAGATAATGACTTCTGGATTACGCCTATCATTGCCTTATTATCAGGGGGAAGCGTTATTGCAATTGCGATAAAACTCCACCGGTTATACCCTAACAATAATCTAGTTCAATATGGTGAACGGATTATCGGGAAGGTGCCGGGAAAAGTGCTTGGTCTCATTTACTTTCAGTTTTTTGTAATGACTGCCGGACTTGTCTCCAGAGAATATGCCGAATTTGTTACTGGCAATTATTTATTTAAAACCCCGATGTTTTTTCTTGTTATATCAATGGTTCTGCTT
This sequence comes from Paenibacillus sp. YAF4_2, assembly GCF_052113225.1. NCBI lineage: Bacteria > Bacillati > Bacillota > Bacilli > Caryophanales > Paenibacillaceae > Paenibacillus > Paenibacillus sp. YAF4_2. The sequence continues at coordinate 135,167 of NZ_JBFRCT010000006.1, read as the reverse complement.
GCTGCATTTGCTGTGCGCGGCGGGATAGAGCTGCTGGTTAGAAGTGCGGTTTTGTTAACCCCGCTCTTTATTTTGCCGTTATTTTTTCTCCTGTTATTAATACCTGATTTCGAGATTAGCAATATCCTGCCGTTCATGAGCCGCGGATTAACCCCGGTTATGAAGGGCTCTCTGCCGCCTATATCCTGGTATGCGGAATTTCTAATGATCGCCTTTTTCCTGCCGAGCGTTATTGATCAGGAGAAAACGGTGAAGTACAGCCTTCTTTCTCTCATAGCTGTTGCCGCCAGCTTGACTTATGTATGCCTGATCGCGCTGTTCATACTCGGGCCTGATACTGCCAACAAAGTGTATCCGGTGTTAACAACGTTTCGATACATCTCCCGGGCTGATTTCTTTGAGAACCTGGAGGCCTTGCTTCTAGCTATGTGGGTCGTTGGTAATTTCATTAAGATAGCGGCCGTTTATTACGTTGCGGTCTTATCGTTTACTTCTTGCTTTAATATAAAGGACTACAAGCCTTTTGTGTTTCCAATCGGCATTCTGATTGTCATCCACTGTTTTTGGGATTTCCCTAGCTACTTCAGACTTGCTGGTTTCCTTCACAATGCCGGTATATTTCACCTCGCTACCTTCTTGCTCGCTGTTCCTTTCCTGCTTCTGATTATTGCCTTATGCAGAAAACAATGGAGTAAGCTGGTCTCATGAGGAGGATCATGATCCTTACAATCCTGCTTGGGACATTGCTTTTGCTTAGTGGATGCTGGGATCGGACAGAACTTAATGATCTTGCGCTTGTATCGGCTACGAGCTTTGACAAAGGGGAGAACAATAAGATCCTTATTACCGTACAAGTCATTATTCCGCAAAATCAAGGCGGAGGGCAGCAAAACATTGGGAGCGGAGGAAGCGGTCCAAAAGCAACTACCAGAACGGCAGAAGGAAGCAATATCGCGGATGCCCTGTCCAAGCTGCAACGCAAGATGCCAAGGAAATTGTTTTGGGGACAATGCAAAATTTTCATATTCAGCGAGGAGCTTGCGAAGATGGGTATTCGTGAAGAATTTGATTTTCTCATTCGGCATCCACAGCCCCGTGAACGTGCCTATATGATGATCAGCAAGGGAAAATCAGCAGAAGCGCTTGAATTGATCCCTCCTATTGAACGTACATCTTCGGAAGCTTTAAGAGAGATATCTAATTTACATAATGGCCTGCATATTACGGTCGAGCAAATGAGTATAGATCTGAAAGGAGATTCCGGGGTAACCCTCCTCCCCTTGGTCTACATCTTACCGCCGTCCAAGCTTGCGGATAAACCAACTCAGACTATCCCTTATATGAAGGGGGCAGCTGTGCTGAAGAAAGGCAAGCTGATTGGGGTTCTACCGGAAAAGCTGCTAAGGGGAATTTTGCTTATGGCAAATGAAGTAGGGGAATACAGCGTTACCTTCAATGTTGGCGACGAGCAGAAACAAGTGTCCCTAAAGCCCGTCAAAACCAAAGTACGCATGATCCCGCATATTGAGGGGAATATCTGGTCGATGACCGTTAAGGTGAAATCAGAGGGCAGTATTATTCAGAACAATACGAATATGGATCCGATGAAGCCGGAACAGCTGGAAAAGATGAAAGAGGCTTTTCGCGAGGATATTAAAGACCGGATTGAGTCTGCTCTCTTTTATATGCAAAAAAATTTGAAGACGGATGCTGCTCATTTCTCCAGAGAATATCAAAAAAAATATCCAAAGCAATGGGAGCAGGTAAAGGATCACTGGGATGAACAATTCCCGAAGGTTCATGTCTCGGTTGACGTCAAGACTGATATTAAAAAACCAGGCTTAATTAATGCTCCCGGCGGAATGTCGCTTGAAGAGGTAGAGTAACATGAGAGTGCAATTTATCATGTTGATCGCCATAGGGACCATCCTGATTATTTGGCTTGAATGGCAGAAGCTCAAGAAATGGGGTTCGAAAGAAAAAACGGTATTTTTCTTTCTACTGGCTGTCCTTTGGATCTTTCTCTTCCTGGACGTTCCTAACACACCCGGTACGCCCACCTTGATCGAATTTCTGTACAAGCCCTTCAGAAGCTTGGCAGAAAGGTAACGTAAGTTAGAAAAGCCAATGAAGCCGACCCGTTTCATTGGCTTTTCTATTAAATGCTTAATGCTTATAAGAACTTGGGCATAGCCTTCTGTTCCGTCATCTCATTCAAATTGGAAGTCAGCTTGTCCAGCTGCAGGAAGCTCTCGACTACCTCAATAATGCGGCTGTCCTGCGTCGTCATACTTGCGGACATCTCTTGAATAGCCGCCATATTTTGCTCCGTTGCACTGGCGATGGTCATGATCTGATCCGTTATTCTTGTGTATTGCTCCTGCAGCTGCTCAGCTGAATGATCGACTTCGGTCGAATGGCTCTCCAGTTTATTGGCATCTGCTCTCAAAGCTCTCATCACATCGGCTACTTTGCGGGTTGCAGCCGTACTGCCAATAACCGATTGCTGCCCTTCGAGCACCTGCTCTGCTGCCCGGATCGTCTTCGAACGGATGCTTTCGAGAATTTGCTCAATCTGTTCTGTAGATTGCTGAGAAGTTTCCGCCAGCTTGCGGATTTCATGTGATACAACGCCAAATCCTTTGCCATGCTCACCAGCACGAGCAGCTTCGATTGCTGCATTTAAAGCCAGCAAATTCGTCTGCGTTGAAATATGCTTAATGGTGGCGACAATCTCACTTATACTCGCATTTTGCTCCCCTAACTCATTCATAAGCTGGACCRACGAATCAATCGATTCGTTGACCCGCTCCATTTCTTGTTCAAGCACCGTTGTTCCATCGCTTCCAGCCTTCGTCAGCACAGCTGAGCTTGCCGAAATTTCTTTCATTTCGGTAGAGCGGTCCGCGAGCGAGGATACGGATTGCTCGATGTAACGGATCGATTCGCTAATATCGGTAATGCTGGAGGTCTGAGCCTCCATACTGGAAGTAATCTCTGTGAAGGCGGAGGTTACTTCTTTAGAGATCGATCCGGTTTTCGTCATATTCGTCTTCAGGTTGGTGCTAAACGTACTCAGCAGGGCTGCCGATGAGGAGACTTGGCCGACCAGCTTAAGCGACCTGTTGTTGTCCTGCATCGCTTGTTCACCTTGCTTGATAATATTAAGTTGCAACCGCTCGCTGAACTTAGTAGAGACGTACAAAGGTACGGCAACCATAGCCAAATACATAAACATTGTTGTTGGGGCATTATCGCCAAAGATCTCCGACTTGTCAGGGCTAATGTAACAATAAACAGTTAGAAGGACACCCATTAGTCCGGAGAAACCGATAGCCCTGGAATTACCATACAGCGTCATAATGGCAAGATTCACATACACCAGAAAATAGGTTGTAATAATCGGACCAGTAAGCAGTAATAATAAGGTCAGGATCGTTACGATAGCGGAAATAAAATACATAATGTAAGTCGTTAACCAGTGTTTGTAGACAAATAATGTGGTCGTGCCGCATGTAATTGTTCCTACAATACACAACATGATAACGGAATCCATTCCCGCCCCTGTTAACAAATCAACCGCTATACCCAGAATAAGCATTCCCCAGATAATGTTAACGAGTAATTTGTTACGGCGGTGTAGGGTTTCCATATACTCCATAAGTTCTCCACCTTTTTTTACCATAATATAGGCAATAATTTTGATAATATCATAAATCGCTATTATTCGACATCCTCTTTTACAAAGTGGACATAGCCTCCATAATCCTGTAATCTATTGTGACACTATAGCAACATGGAGGTGTTCGACTGTGGCGAAAGATATCCGTTCCCGAATTGAAGTTGATCAAATTAACTGTGAGAAAGAATTAACCCTCGCGTTAATCGGAGGCAAGTGGAAGCTTATTATCCTCTGGCATCTGGGTATAGAAGGCACGAAGAGATTCAGCGAGCTGCAGAAGCTCATTCCCCATATCACGCAAAAAATATTAACCAACCAGCTTCGTGAGCTGGAAGAGGACCAGCTTGTCGAGCGGACCGTTTATCCGGTTGTTCCCCCTAAGGTAGAATATAAGCTGACTCCATACGGAGAAAGTCTAGTCCCAATCCTGAAGCTGATGTACAACTGGGGCAAGCATTATGGCGAGCAGGTACTAGGCAAAATTTCTGATTCCGAACCTATTCCCCTTCAAGCAGCAGAAAAATAAATTAAAAGATTCGTATCACAAATGGGCAGACTCCGCATGGGGTCTGCCTTTTTGCTTGTTACAGTTTCCTACAGGATACCGACTTACTTGAAAGTGCGTACTTCCTTAATTTTCGGTATCGTCCTACTATGAACTCATCCCTAACAACAACATTTATATTAAAGGAGAGATTCATCATATGGAACTTCAATTAGCACTGGACTTGGTCAACATCCCTGAGGCAATACAAGTGGTTAAAGAGGTAGCCCCTTTCATCGATATCGTAGAGATCGGGACTCCTGTTGTTATAAACGAAGGGCTTCGCGCTGTGAAAGAAATGAAAGAAGAATTCCCATCCCTCAAAGTACTCGCTGATCTGAAAATTATGGATGCTGGCGGTTATGAGGTTATGAAAGCTTCTGAGGCCGGAGCAGATATTATTACCGTACTTGGCGTATCCGACGATTCCACCATTAAAGGTGCTGTGGAAGAAGCACGGAAGCAAAACAGAAAAATCATGGTCGACATGATCAATGTGAAAGATATTGCTGCACGTGCAGTAGAAATCGACAGCCTTGGCGTTGATTATATCTGTGTACATTCCGGCTACGACCATCAAGCAGAGGGTAAAAACTCGTTCGAAGACCTGGCTACGATTAAACGTGTCGTAAAACAGGCAAAAACAGCAATCGCAGGCGGCATTAAGCTTCAGACATTGCCTGAAGTTATCAGCGCACAACCTGATCTTGTTATTGTTGGCGGCGGCATTACAAGTGCTGGGGACAAACAAGCAGTAGCCGCTCAAATGCAGCAGCTGATCAAACAAGGGTAATACCATGAATACGCTCATTTCAACATCGTCCATTATTGAGGAGTTGGAGCGGACGCTTCGACATATTCAGCCAGATCAGATCAAGCAGCTTGCCAAGCAGCTCTCGGAAGCGGAGAACATATTTGTGGCTGGGGCAGGACGATCGGGGCTGATGATGCGGGCATTCGCGATGCGCCTGATGCACATGGGATTCCGTGTATATGTTGTCGGCGAGACCATAACACCAGGTATCTCTAAAGGAGACCTGCTTCTAGTTGGCTCGGGATCGGGGGAGACGAAAAGCCTGACGGCGATGGCTTCCAAAGCGAGCAGCATTGGCGCTTCAGTAGCAGCCATCACAATTGTGCCGGAATCCACTTTAGGCGCATTGGCTTCTACAATCGTCCAGATTCCAGCTGCTACCAAAGAAAGCACGTCCGCCAGCTCCAGGCAGCCGATGGGCAGCTTGTTCGAGCAAAGCCTGCTTCTGCTGCTGGATACGGTTGTGCTAAACCTGATGGAGAAAAATGAACTTCAAGGGGCGGCTATGTTCAAGATTCACGCTAACCTCGAATAAGAACGGCAAAAAAACTCAGCATTCTTCCTCCCGTTATACAACGGATGGAATGGATGCCGAGTTTTTGTTATAAAGAAAATCTATACTTTCTAATGAAAACGCTTTAATTTATATGGCTTTGAATGTGCTAAGATCGACCTGTAGAAGCTGAATGGAGGGATTTTTCTATGAAGACAGATGTACATAAAGGGGCTTTTTATACAGGGGAATACCGGAATCTATTCGAGGAGATTGGGTATTCGGAAGAAGCCGTACAAGGGAAGCTGAAGCAGGCATGGTCCGATCTCCTTGGCGATAATTCAGAGGTCCAAATCTATTATCCAATGGGCGACGATAAAGGTTATTTGCTGGATACCGGCAACATAGATGTGCGGTCAGAGGGCATGTCCTACGGGATGATGATGGCAGTTCAAATGAATGACAAGGAGATCTTCGACCGGTTGTGGAATTTCTCCGTCACCTATATGCAGCACAAAGAAGGCCGCTACAAGGATTATTTCGCTTGGCATTGCAAGACTGACGGAACTCGTCTTTCACAAGGACCGGCTCCAGATGGAGAAGAATTTTTCGCATTGGCCCTCTTCTTTGCCACTAACCGCTGGGGAGATGGTCCCGAGCCATACAATTATTCGGAGCAGGCAAGACGAATCTTGCGGGCATGCGTACATCAAGGTGAGGATGGAAACGGCGGAGATCCGATGTGGGATCCAGCAACAAAGCTGATTAAGTTCGTTCCGGAGTCATTATTTAGTGATCCTTCCTATCATCTTCCCCACTTCTACGATCTGTTTGCTCTATGGGCAGATGAAGAGGACAGGCCATTCTGGAAAGAGGCAGCTAAAGCAAGCCGGGCTTACCTGCATACTGCGTGTCATCCCGAGACGGGACTTTCACCGGAGTATGCGAATTATGATGGAACGCCTGCAGCGGTTCAGCGTCATGGCGACTTCCGGCATTTCTACAGCGATGCTTACCGCACAGCAGCCAATATCGGCTTAGACTGGGCATGGTTCCGCGAAGATCCTTGGCAGGTGGAGCAGTCGAACCGGATTCAACAATTTTTCCGCAACATTGACGTTAATGATTATCGCCGCTATACGATTGACGGCAAGCCTTTCGAGGAGCCGGCGCTGCATCCAATCGGCTTGCTTGCGACGAATGCGATGGCCTCGTTAGCAGCAGATGGACCCGATGTGGAGCATTTTGTTCAGTTGTTCTGGAATACTCCGCTGCGCACAGGAGAGCGCCGTTATTACGATAACTGCCTGTACTTCTTCAGTCTGCTGGCGTTAAGCGGCAGCTACAGGATCTATTAATATCACTCCTACTAGCCCTAGAAGATAGCATTCTATGCTACAATAAACGGGATAGTCGACTAGAAAACTAGAGACATAGCAGCTACTACTGCTATGTCTTTTTTTGTGGGGTGAAACAAATATGAAGGATTACGGTCATGAATTTGCAGACATTTTTTATTACACACCAAATGAATTTGAGAAGCTTGGCGGGCTTTGGCCGCTTCGCACAGGACATAATATCGCGAAGGCMAATTACAGCGTTGGGCCGAGGGTAATAGAATGCTTTTCCTTTCATTTTGTGCTTAACGGAACGGTCACGTTATCCAGTTTGGGAGAGACGATTACGCTGACGAAAGGAAGTATGTTTTGTCTGTTCCCCGACGTGAAGCATAGCTATTGGGTTACGCAATACGACCCCGATTCCCCGCTGCAGATGCACTGGCTAGCCTTTAATGGTGAACAAGCGGAGCTGTTAGTGAAGAGACTTGGAATAACGGAGCATAGACCGTATTTGCGCAACCGGCTCACAACCGAGCTCACCAATCAATTAAAGGCTTGTATGGAACGGATGAAAACACCTCAGAAGGATGGAGATTTGCAGCTGCAGATGAAGCTATACCAGTTGTTTGAATTACTGTCGCGTCCGCTTCCAGAAGTTCTGGAAGACAAGGATTGGTTAAAAGCCTGCCTGCAATATATGGAGACACATTATGCAGAAGGCATCACCGTCACCGACATTGCTCAATTGACCGGCATGCATCGCTCTCATCTGTCCAGCAGATTTAAACATAGCTTTGGAATGAGTCCCCGTGAGTATTTAATAAAGCTCCGTATGGAGCGCGCTGAGGAAATGCTGCATAACCGGACGTTATCGATTACGGAAATTTCACTGTCGCTTGGATATTCGGACTTGTATACCTTTTCCCGAGCTTTCAGCACCTATTATGGGATGTCGCCTTCCCATTACCGCAGCACCCCTAACAAAATGTTAAATCGATGACAACGAAATGTTATTTCTATTTGCTGCAGCTTAATTTATGCTAAATCCAGCTCATAAAACCAACTATATGGCTTTGAATACTTTGTTTTAAAGGAGAATGTTGTAATGATGAATAACCATCGAAGTAAATTAACCGTGTCCGCTATGATCGCACTTAGTCTGACACTTGCAGGATGCAGCTCTAGTAAGGACAGTAATAACACGAATAACAAGGCTGACGAGGCTTCCGCAGATGCCGTTAGTGCAAGTGGTTTTCCAATTGTACAAGAACCTATCAAGCTGAAGATGTTTTCACGTATCGCTCCTGTAAATGGTCCTTTCAAAGACATGCCTGTGTTTCAGGATTACGCCAAGCTCAGCAACATCCAGGTGGATTTCACCGAAGTGCCTACGGACGGCTTCCAGGAGAAAAAGAATTTGCTGTTCGCAGCCAACGAGCTTCCGGATGCCTTGTTCCGCTCGGCTCTCACTTCTCTCGAAACGATCCGTTACGGATCGGCTGGTCAATTAATTCCGCTTGAGAACCTGATTGACAAATATGCACCAAACTTCAAAAAGCTGATGGAGCAATACCCTGAAATTGCACCAGCTATCACTACTCCGGAAGGTCATATTTACGCGCTCCCAACTGTCGTTACCTTAAGTGCTGCGCGGACAGACAAGAAATGGATTAATCAAGCATGGCTGAAAAAACTGAATTTACAAGAACCGCAAACAACAGAAGATCTGTATAAAGTGCTGGTTGCCTTCCGCGATCAGGATCCAAACGGAAACGGCAAGCAGGATGAAATTCCAATGACTGCACGCGCAAGCAGCGGAGTTGGTCTAGGTCTGCCTATTCTCCCTATGATGAGCGGCTCCTTTGGCCTCGATTCTCAGCTAGGCTATAACATTAATCTGGATAATGACAAAGTCGATATCTGGATGGGTAATGACCGCAACAAGGAGCTGCTCCAGTATTTGAACAAGCTCTACAGCGAGAAGCTGCTGGATCCCGAAGTATTCTCGCAGACAGAAGCACAATACCTTGCTAAGCAAGGGTCAGGCGCCGTTGGCTTCTTCTTTGATCAAACGAATAATTCCTTCCTGCCTATCCAGGATCAATATACAGGAATTGCTCCGCTCAAAGGTCCGCATGGCGATTGTCTGCAAAGTCAAGGCGCGTCTGTTCCGCGGGATCTAGGATCATTTGCCATCACATCGGTCAACAAGTATCCGGAAGCTACTATGCGCTGGATTGATTACTTCTACGGCGAGGAAGGCTCCACTCTGCTCCGATTCGGTAGAGAAGGAGAACATTACGAGCTGAAGGACGGCGTTCCGTATTATACGGAGGAGTTTTTGAACACAGGAAATCAAGGGAAAATCACACCTTATGCCGGTGGGGGAGCTCCTCACCTAATCAGCGAGAAGGTAGCTTCCTTTATTAATCCTCCTCAAGTACAAGAGGCTCAAACGAAGCTGGATCCTTACATGCCAAAAGTCCGCTACGCAGCTCCGATGTTTGACGAGGAAACCGCAAAGAAAGTAGATGTGCTTCGCAACGACATCGATAAGTATTACGAAGAGCAGAGTTCCAAATTCATTACTGGTGCACTCAGCTTTGATAAGTGGGATGATTTCCAGTCTACTCTCAAGAAGCTGAAAATTGACGAGCTTGAGAAGCTGTACCAGGATGCTTATGATAAAATCAAGTAATTAACCGAGGAGGGCGCTTATGAATTCGGCGCAGACTAAAAATCCGACCATCGTTTCTTCCCGCAGCCGCGTCATACGCGGCTCCCGGCTGTTTAAACAGATCGCCAGACGATATGACCTTTACTTAATGCTTCTTCTGCCTATCGTCTGGTATTTCATTTTTCAATACGGACCGTTATATGGGCTCCAAATCGCCTTTAAAGACTTCAACCCGGCAAAGGGAATTGCGGGCAGCAGTTGGGTAGGTTTTGAGCATTTTACGCGGTTTTTTGATTCGTATTATTTCTGGAGGCTGCTGTGGAATACCGTTTCTATTAATCTATTCTCACTGCTGATTGCCTTTCCGATTCCGATATTGCTGGCACTCATTATTCAAGAGCTTCCAAGCAAAGGCTTCAGCAAATGGCTGCAAAATATTACGTACCTTCCACATTTTATTTCGGTTGTTGTTATTGTCGGCATGCTGCAATTGCTGCTGTCTCCCAAGAGTGGCCCTGTCAATGGGCTGATCGAGGCTTTTGGAGGCACGCCAATCCGCTTTCTTGAGGAAGCCTCCTGGTTCAAGCCCATCTTCATCAGCTCGAATATTTGGCAGAACATGGGTTGGCAGTCGATCATGTATATTGCAGCCCTAATCGGCATCAATCCTCAGCTGTATGAGGCTGCCAAGATGGATGGGGCTTCCCGGATGCGGCGCATTTGGCATATTTCCTTGCCTGGCATCGTTCCGGTCATTGTGATTTTGCTTATTCTTGATATCGGCCATTTCATGAATATTGGCTTTGAGAAGGTGCTGCTCATGCAAAACAGCTTAAATATTGAAAAAAGCGATGTCATCTCTACGTTTGTCTATACAACGGGCATTCTCAAAGGGGAGTACAGCTATACGGCCGCGATTGGACTATTTAATTCGGTCATTAATTTGGTGCTGCTGCTGGTGGTCAATCGTTTGGCACGCAAGCTGTCGGAGACGAGTTTATGGTAAGGGGGGAGCGGTTATTTAACGTAGTTGTCTGTGCATTAGCCGCGATAATTATCGTCATTGTGCTTTATCCCCTGCTATTTGTGGTCAGCGCTTCGGTCAGCGATCCAGCGAGGGTGCTAAGCGGTGAAGTATGGCTGCTGCCAAAGAGCGTTACGGCTGAGGCTTATACGGAAATTTTCCATAACAAAGAAGTGTGGCTCGGATATCGGAATACGATCGTGTATACGGTAGTTGGCACCGTTATTAATATCATCATGACCATCTTGGCGGCGTATCCGCTGTCGAGGCCCGATCTTCCCGGACGAAAAATATTGATGCTGTTCATCACACTTACGATGTTTTTCAGCGGTGGCCTTATTCCAACTTATCTGCTGGTCAAGGATCTGGGGATGGTCGATACGATGTGGTCCCTTATCGTTCCCGGTGCGATCTCTACCTACAATCTGATCGTGATGAGAACTTATTTTCAATCGAGCATACCTTGGGAGATCCAGGAGGCAGCCCATATCGATGGCTGCTCGAATTGGCGGCTGCTGCTGAATATTATTTTGCCGCTGTCAAAGCCAATATTGGCCGTAATGATTTTGTTCTATGCAGTAGCACATTGGAATTCGTTTTTTAACGCGCTTATTTATATGCGCGACGAGTCGCATTACCCGCTTCAGCTTGTTTTACGTGAAATATTGATGTTCAGCCAATCTGCTGCTGCGGACGGCACTGTCGGACTGGAAGATAAGATCCTGCTGGCCGAGAGCATCAAATATGCGATTATTATCGTCTCCAGCCTGCCTGTCTGGATCATGTATCCTTTTGTGCAGCGGCATTTTGTTAAAGGGGTTATGATTGGTTCGATTAAAGGATAAAGACGAAAGCCCTGATCCATCAAGATATCTTGATGATGATCAGGGCTTTTTAATCAATTAATGAACTAGTTTCAGGACGACAGACTGCTGCGCTTGAAGAATCACTTCGTTTTGAAAATGCACGGTGTTTTCAGAGATTGTGAAGCCTATCTCTTCATCACCGATATAAATATGATTGATTTCGGACACAGCTAGCTTAAGCGCTTTTAGATTCAGCTTGCCAGCTAATACCTTTACGCTCAAACTGTCTGCTGACATCTCGAATATGCCCCAGCCCTGGTCGAGCGACCAGAAGGTCCGATACTCGCCTTCCATCATTTGAACGGGTTGAAAGCCGATCATCCCTTGGACCATATCGAATTCAAATCCGCTAAAAGCATGGAGCAACGAGTAGCTCGCCATGGACCGCGCATAGTTGCTGCCGCATTCGATCTCATTCCAAGGGTTACGTTTCTCCCCGTCATAACGATCTCGAATCGCTGATACAATTGAAAGGCCTTCTTCAACAAGACCCTCTTGAATCATATGCGAGGCCGCTTGATATTCAAAGCCTGTCATCGTCTCCGAGTTATAGGTCAGCGGGATCGAGGGCTTGCTGGTTCCCTCCGGCCATGTACAAATAACGAGACCTGCTTCATCATTCAGAGAGTATAACCGCCATGTGTTAGCTTCATTTCTCATGCTTGATTTAAAATTATGCCGATATAACGATTGCAACGCCGTGCGGGTTTGTGCCTTATCGAAAATCTCTCCAAGCCCACATAAGTTGGCATGCCACTGAGCGATAACCTGGTCGATCACGCAGCCGCCTGCGATCTGGTATTTGATTTCCTCCAGCTCTTCATTCCAATAGCCTTGTACAGCTTCGCTCCCGAATTGCGTAAGAAGCGTTTGATCGGATAAATCCACTCGCTGTGCATAATACGAACCGTTAAACAGATGCTGATCTGCCCATTCTTTTCCCTTATTAAACATTCGATTATAGGTTTCAGCTGTGTCCAATTCCCCTAAGAAGGAAGCCATCTCGAAACCCGCCTTCAGTGCTGCGAGATAAAATCCAGTCAACCAGGAGTTAGGTCCATAGAGCTCCATATCAAGGGTATGGTGCTGTCTCCCCTCCAAAACCCCTTTTTTCAAAGGATCCCATTGATCAACGTTCGTATCTGCCCACGCATATTCAATGGAGTTCCTTATCGTAGACCAATTCGACATTAACCACTCTGTATCGCCGGATATTTTCCAATCCCGATACGCTTTAATAACGCCGCCGAATTGACCATCCGCACAAGCATGATAGTGCTGTTGTTCCCGGCCAACGGGCAGCATGAGTCGAAATGTCATACGGCCATCTGGGCGGCTGTTATAGCGAAAATCGAGATCACGCATGCTTCTTTCCAGCTTTGGAAACAGAAACGGCAGCGCATAGGCGTAGTTCCACACATGCGTACAAGAGCCTTCACAGGAGCCGGTATCTTCCGTCACCCCCTCGAATCCATAAAAGGAGCCATCCGTCAATCGCAAGCAGGTCGCTGACTTTAGCACGGATAAATTAGCAGATATAGCTTCCTTGACGACCTCGGGTATAGTGGAAGAAAACAGTGCCTCTTTAAAGGTTAATGTTTCTTCAAGAAGGCGATCCCAGTGCTCTAACGCATATTTTCCGCTTGCCTCAGCATTTTTGAATAACGAAGCATAGTAATGTCTCCAACTGTTAGACCCGTCCACTTGCGGATTCCAAAAATTGACCATATTCGGGAAGCTCCAGCTGATCGTAAACCTGACCTTCCCTTTCTCGCCAGGATTCAGGGTAAAATGTGCAGCAAGTGTAGCCGTATCCTTATGTCTCTCGCTAGGCGGCATCTCTTCGGTATATGTTCTATTATTCAGTGGTCCAGGCTTCGCAAAATCATGCCAATACATTTCCAGCGCATCGCACCATCCACCGCGATACCAGAAATCTTGATGACTAACTTCATCCGCATCCGTAGCAATACATATATCACCATACTGCGGATAATCCTCTCCGTATTGCTTGGAGGAAAGTCCCAGCGTATGTATTTTGTGACCCGTCTCACTCACCGATTCTTGATATCGATGGATGACCCTCTCCGTAGGAATTGGGTTCCCTACCGACAAACCGATCGTATAGGTAATGGGCTCCTTACTGGTATTTTCGATCTCCCATTCGAAGAAAGCAGCAGGAATACTCGAATCCTGATCATTAAGAGGGATAAAGGGATTAAAGGCCAGCAGTTCCACCCGTCCGGGAAACGAAGGGTCTGCGAACGTCATTCCTGCCAAAGGAAATTCTCCCCTGAATTCGGTCTCTCTAAAATGCGGCATGCCAGCCATCGTCTGGCTTTCTGGTCCAAAGCCATATCCGCTGTACCACGGACCTCCCCTGATGTGCTCTCCTATGTATGGTGCCTGCAAATCCCCATTCAGAATCCTGGCGTCTAATAGACGTCCTTCTTGCTCCGCTTTAATAGCAAAATGACTAAAGCCATTAAAGCTCTTTTTATTCGGCCGATTAAAAATCTCCCAATCAATCAGCCTCCCATTGCCGGAAAGCCCGATGCTGCCGCTGCCAATCCCACCAAGGGGGAAAGAGATTTCTCTCGTTTTTGCACCTTTATAAACCTTTTTCATCTCAAAACTCCTCTCACAATCCAATGAAGTATGAAGAGAAAGTTGCTAATGATTCTATTATAATGGGCTCTATTAATTAGAAAAACCTTACAAATGAGAGATCATGACAATAAAGCCAGGACCTCTGCTTAAGAGAGAAGTCCTGGCTTAAGTTTAATTTATCGTATCCGCCCAAGAATGCTGCGGCTTCCAGCTGAGCACCCGTTGAGCCTCCATGTTACTTACAAGAGCGGTCCGTTCCGGGAAGGCGTCACGTAAATCCTTCACATCGGGGTAGAACTGCTCAATGAGCTGCTCTGTGCGGAGATCACTAAGCGTATCGCTGCTTGTAATATTGAGGCAGATCGCGCCTCGATCCTCAACCTTAAGCGAAGCCATACAAGCGCTGACGGCATCCCGGATGTCGATATAGCTCCACATAATATTTTTGAAGGCCTCCGGTGGTCTAGCTGCAAGATGCTTATAATCCTCTGGCTTGGTAATCATCGAGAAACGGAGGGAGATAATCTGCATCCCATTGCGCCGATCGAACATGGAAGCCGTAAGTTCATTTACAACTTTAGATAACCCATAACACTCCTGTGGCTGCTGCGGATGCTCCTCATCAACTGGTAAATAGTCCGGCGAGAACGGTGTTGGTGCCCAAGCAAAGCCATAGGAGGATTCACTGGAGCCAACTACTACTTTACGAATGCCGAGAAGCGATGCTGCCTCGAGAATATGATAGCTGGACACCACATTATTAGCGAAAATATACGGGTACGTATGGCCAAGCGGAGCTGGAATGGCTGCCAAATGGATAACCGCGTCAGCCCCGTGAAGGGCAGATACGACCTGCCCGAAATCATTCAGATCCACTTTGATCTGCCTGCACTTTAATTCATTCGAACGCTGTGTATCAAGCGAGGTAACAGCATAACCCTCTTGCAGGAGCTCCTTAATAAGTGCCGTGCCCAGCTTGCCGCTGCCGCCTGTCACTACAATTGTCTTCATGCGATTACACTCCTATTATCTCATATTGTTATGGGCGAACCAACGTACCATCTGCCTTGCGGTCAAGCTGATAGGGATTAAAATAAACCGATCGGCTCCAGCCTTCTCCAAGCAGCTGCTGCGCTTTCAGCTCATCTAGTTCAATGCCAAGTCCCGGCTTTTTTGACGGATAAAGGTACCCGCCTTTCCGCTCAATGTGCCCCGCGAAAGCATCCTGCTCCTCCGGCCGGAAATGGTTTACTTCCTGAATGCCAAAATTCCAAATCGCCATATCGAGGTGCACAGCCGCCGCTTGGTTGACAGGGTCATTTTCCCCGCCTTCCTGCCATGCGGTTCGAACGCCAAACGCTTCTCCTAAGGCAGCAATTTTACGGCAGGCACTTATCCCTCCTGCCTTCGAGACACGTACGCGAATAAAATCAATCAGCTGCTCCTTGATCAGCTGTATCCATTCCTGTGGATTGACGAATAACTCGCCGACAGCTTGAGGTGTTGCGCTTTGCTGCCGCAAATGGCGATACCATCCGATCTGTTCTGGTGCTAACGCATCCTCAAGGAAGAACAGACTATACGGCTCAACCCGCTTGGCTAGCTGAATGGCATTAACAGGTGATAGATGCTCATGCACATCATGGGTAAACTGAACGTTCATCCCAAACTCATTCCTTAGCTGCTCGAACATATTCGGGATCGCGTTCAAATAAGACTGCTCGTCGAATACCGGACCGCTGCCCCATGCCTGCTGAGGAAGATTCGCCTTATCCCGATCGATAAAGCCGCCGCCTCCGTAACCTCCCATTTGAACACGGATTACGGTATACCCCTCTTCGATGAACTTGTGTACATCTTCCTTCAGCTCGCCAATATCCTTCCCTCCCGCATGGCCATAGCATGGAACCGCTGCCCGGCATGCACCGCCAAGCAGCTGATAGACCGGCAGGCCGGCTTCTTTTCCTTTTATATCCCACAGCGCCATATCAATACCGCCAATCGCCGTATGAAGCAAAGCGCCGTTTCTCCAATATCCACTCATATACATCGTCTGCCACAAATCCTCTATATTAGCGGCTTCTTTGCCGATTAACAGAGGGGCAAGCAATTGCTCAATAATCTGCACGACCGCTTCCGGGTTATACACATCCGATGCAGAGCCAAGCCCATAAAGTCCGTCCTGGTCCGTCATGACTTTGACGATGGTCCAAGCCCCATTTTTGCGGGTACGAATACATTTGATTCCTGTAATTTTTGCCATCCTATTGCCCTCCTCATGTCGTGCTTCCTACCATTCTAAGCCCGTTCACAAGCACTCTAAATGAGACATATTTAAACTTTCTGTCGCAATATTGGCTTCTTTCGCTCCAGCTATGTTTACGCGCTTTCCAAGACACGCAAGAAAAATGGGCTGGCGCAAAGGTCTTCCTTTGCTCCAGCCCATTTCATTTATCTCTTCAGCGGCTCATAACCGGCTGCTTGATAGATCATTTCGCTGAGGCGCACCACTTTGAGTGCGAACTCGCCAGGAACGAGTACTTCATGACGGCCGAGGATGGCGTCGATGAAGCTTTTATCTTGGTTGGTGACGGGTTCGGGCAGCTCTGGCACGATGGTTTCTTTGCCCATACGACGGAGTGTGATCGTACCATTGTCGTAGAAGATCCCGCCTTCCTCTCCGCAGAAGGCAAACGTCTCATGCCATCCAGGCGCATACCCAACGAAATTCAAACTAGCAATAGCACCTTCCTCAAACTTGATCGAAGTAAAGGAATCAATCTCAACCGGAGCGCCATGGCTATTAATCCGCGATTGAACGTCCTCAGGAGTCAGCCCGGTTGTCCATAGCAGCACGTCGATAATATGGCTTCCCGAATCCATCAGGAACCCGCCGCCGGATAACGACGGAATCTGCCGCCAAGTATCGGTTGTAAGCTGGTACCACTCTTGGAACAGCGATGCCGTTACGGAAGTAACCTTCCCGATCACTCCACTTTGGATCGCATCCCGGATGTACAAAAACTCTGGCTGAAAATGCCGCTGGTACGATACCTGCATCACTTTCTCCGACTGCTTAGCTTTCTGAATCAGCTGCTCAGCTTCCTCCGATGAGCAGGTCATCGGCTTTTCAATCAGAACATGCAAATTATGATCCAACACATCATAAGCTTGTCTGAAATGAAGAGTATGCGGCGAACAGATGACAACGGCATCAAGCTCCCCTTCTTCCAACATATCCTCATAGTCGGAGAACAACGTGGCATCCTGCAAACCAAATTTCTCTACAAAAGCAAGGCGGTTGCTTTCGCTTGTATCCGCAAGCGCCGTAATCTGAACTTCAGGGAGCTCCAGCAGCTGTTTCGCATGCCAGCCGGCAATACCTCCTGTGCCAATAAATCCAATCCGAATTGTACTCATCACATACAGCCTCCCAACATTAATAGCCATACCTCTGTCTGCACTCTAGTAAGCGCTTACCAATCTATTTTATTTGTCCATAAGCTTGTGTAGTACGCTAATAATACGCCAAAAAGGAGCCAGATTCCTGCATGGAATCTGGCTCCTTTCACACTTATTAACGATTATAAATTCGGTAGAATAGAACAGCTGCTTCTGCTCGTGTCAATTGGCCTTTTGGCTCCAGCATATCATCATAACCCTGCAAGAGACCAGCCTTCACCAGCGAGCCTATACTTCCTTTTGCATAAGCCGATATTTGATCCGCATCTTTATAATCCGCAAGTGCATCCTCTGTGCCAACCGGAAGACCGGCTTTCACAGCTGCGAGAGCACGTTCGATAAACGTTGCCGCTTCTTCTCTCGTGATTGCTGCTTCCGGATTAAACCGGTTACCACCGGCACCATTAGTAATACCAAGCGACTTCGCAATGCCTACAGCCTCAGCATAATAACGATTTGCCTGCACATCTGCAAAACTAGCTGGAGCATCTGAGGTGAGTCCAAGTGTATCTATGAGCAGCTTCACGAAGTCCGCCCGTTTGATAGATGCGCTCGGATCGAATGCCGTTTCCGATACACCGTTAATAATACCTTTTGACGCAAGCACCTCAATCGCTTCTTTCGCCCATCCGTATCCGTTTAAATCTGCAAACGATTTTTGCACATATACAACCGCATACTGGCTAAAATGTTTTGTAGTAAATACGATCTGTCCGCCAGCTGCATCATAACGTGCGTTTGGCACAGGGAACGGTTTGCCACTTCCGTCAATATACCAGATGGTCAGCTTATTTGTATCCACTTTCTCAGTCACCGAAGGGGCATAAGGAAGTGATACCGTAACCGGTGATTGGCTGTTATGCCAGTCAACGGTGTGACCCGAAGATTGTACAGTCAGATCGACAACTGGACGATCTCCAATCTTCTTCTGCAGCTCTTCGCTCCAACCACTTTTGTCCGCATTTCCGATGCTGATGATGACAGTTTGACCAAGCTTACTCGCATCAGGCGTCAGCATATCACTGGACAATAGAATCGTTCCAGACGGTGTAATGAGCTCAATCTGCCGATTCGAGGATTGCTGTGTCAAATAACCCGACGAAAGCTCCAAGGAATAACCGTTTGCTCCAGAAGCAGCAGACAGCACAACCGTAATTTTTTTCTTGCCGTCTTGATCCGCTGCTTTGGCGAACGCTTGATCAAGCAACGCGGCTTCCAGGGAAAGCTTCGCATTCTTTGAACTTGCATCTACTACAGCAGTACCTTCCACCTGTACCGTTCCATCTGCCTTAACCGTCACCTTCGGCTGTTCAACTTGACCAGCACCAGTACCGGAGCCAGAACCTGTACCCGGTCCCGGATTCGTCGTCCCGCCAATTGCAGTCAGTCTTGCTGCCAGTCCAGACTTCACTGTACCTTGCGGAATAAGGCAGACAAAGTTGGCTGCCGCATCAATGCTTGTAACATCCTTCGCTTTTTCAGCCGCTGCAACCGCCGACTCAGCCGATTGCGCCAGCAGGCTTCCATAATCGGAGCCAAGCAAATACAGATCGCCAAATTGTGTTGCATCTTTGCTTGTTCCAATCCCTTGATTATATTCGATGAAACCAGCGCGGCCCGCGCCATCATGTTCATTAAGCAGGATCGTCAGACCAAGCGAATCCTCAGGAGAGAAGGTATATCCCGCACCATGAAGCGCAGAGATTGGAAGAGTAATGTCATAGATGGTTGCATGCGTCGCTTCATCTCTTGTAATGACAGCATCCGCTGCGTTAAAAGCTCCAGCTGCTACGCCAGCAGGCGCACGCCATCTCCATTTCGATACTGTACCGCTATTCGTCAGCGCAAAACCAAGCTCGTTGACATTTTGGCTGGCAGATCCATCTTTTCTCGATAAATCGATACCAAGCTGCAAGCTGTCGCCCTGCCAAATATCGCCGTTTGTCCACGTCTGATAATGCGTATTATCCGTTGAACGGACAGTAACGTACAAATTATCGTCATCCCACCGGACGGTTGATTGTGCACTCAGGTCGTCCTTGCCGCCCCAATTGCCGCCTAGGCTCGAGTAATTTGTCGCACTTGAGATATCAATAACAGGCTGAACCTCGCTCTCGTCATCGAGACGTGTCGCGAACGACTGTGCCGTTTTCACCTGGGTCACATAGGAATACCCATTATCCAGCGTCACTTTATATTTCAGCGTATCGCCCGACAAATAAGGAAGCTTAATCGACACACTCTCACCAAGCGCGATATTGTTGAACCGGACCGGTACGAACAAATCTTTGTAGCTGTCCGGTGAAATGACCTCAATCTTGCCAGCAAGTGGAGCCGATTCCGTCATGTTGGTCAGCTTCAGCGCAAAATTCGCATTTGCCGGATTGCTCTCATCAAACTGGCCTTTCACCAGATCCAGCGATACCGGAACCAAATTTGTTCCTGTCACTTTCGTGCCCGCTTCATTAACCAGCTGCAGGCCGCCTTTGAACAGGTTGTTAGCGATAACCAGCTTCTCAATGTCTGGGCCAGCATACACATGATTTGTATTTGGCTGCTGGAAGTAGGAATCATAAAGCGTAATATCGCCGCCAACAGCATTGATACCGCGTTGTCCTACTCTCGTAAAGTTGCTTTGCTGGATACGAACGTCTCCTCCGAATATATCAAAGGAACGGGTCGTATCTCCCCACATCGAAGAGTTAAAGAAGACAGCCTTAGAGTCAAAATCTTCCCCAACGACAACATACACTTTGTCGGAGGAGCTCATTGAGACAAGCTCAGTGTTAATCAGCGTAAGGCCCGCTTCGCCAGCAGAGTCCAGTACGGCGCCCTTCTTGCTGCCATCCGTTCCGTGGCCGATGACGACAGCTTCCGGACCTTTACCGTTCTGTTCCTCAAAATGAATACCGTATTTCGAACCATAAACAAACGTATTAAAGATCGTCTCGTTTGTAACATCGCCAATCCGGAAAGCATCCAGATTTTCCTTCTGATAGCTCCATACCGCATCAAAGTCCTGATCTGTAGAAGGATGGTTAGGGAAATTGTTACGCCCGTAATAATGCGGGTTGAACTGTACGTTACGCATCAATCCGCCATCAGCGCCGCCGCCAAGGAAAATACCTTCCATAAGTGGTGAACCAGCGACGTAATCGATATAGTGGCCACTTGTATTATGGGAACCAAAGTCCACGCCTTTGTACGGGTTGATTAGCGTTGTATCGATTAGATATACGCCTGTTCCTTGGCCCTGTACCGTCCAGGCATACGGCTTCACATTCGTCCAGCTTTGCTGATCGTAATAGACCGACAAGCCTCTTAAGCCTGCATCCTGCTCAAGTGACAGGAATGGTACACCGTCCGGATCGTTCTCACCATGATTCGTGAATAAAACAGTACCGCCGCCAATCGTATGATGCGGAACGTCCCATGAACCACGCAGCTCAACACCGCTTGGAACATTTAATGGATCATTAGCACGGTAGATACCAGCCGGTAAATAAACGGTACCGCCTCCTGCTGCATCAGCATCATCAAGCGCCTGCTGGATAATTGCCGATACATCTGTTTCACCTGTGCTGTCAGCCTCATAAGGTGCTGCCGTAATATCAAACAGGCTGTTAGTTGATGGTTTTGGCCTATTTGCCAGATCAAGTGCCGCTACTTCAGGCAGCTGCTCAAGTGTATACTGAGCACCTTGACGGACACTAACCTCCGCTGCTTCGCTCTTATCCAGAACAGCCAGACTGCCATTATGACCGGAATTGATCGCGTTAACGGTAGTAACACTGCCTTCCAGCTTCACATGCTTCGAAGCCTTAACGAAGCTCGACTGACCTAGAAGGAGTGAGCCTCCCTTAGCTGCAATAGCATAACCGCCGCCTTGATCATCCCAATTCTCAAACGTACTGTTCTCGAAGGACAATACCCCGCTGCCTTCATTTACAACAGCGTGATGTGGATTGCCGCCAAACGTTACCGTATTGAACTGAGCAATCGAATGGAAGCCTTCAGTAGCGTATACCGCTATAGGCTCTGTGCCGATATTTGCTTTGAAGCTGCTGTCTGAGACGAGCAGGCCAAAATCGTTAACGCCTTCGATTTTCAAAGCTACATTACAGTCCTCAATATTAATTTTATAGAGCTGAGCATTTGCCGTCTCCAGGCTGCCCGTTCTTGTTGTAATTCGCATACCTGTCTTGAAATCGGCAATATGAATGTCCGACATATACTCCCAGTCCGACCGGCCCATCACAATGCCTTCCGAATGGGTCGTCATATACGACTTCAAATCCGCTTCCTGAGGTGAACCTGCAAGACCCGAGTCAGCCCAATACGAAGAGGAAAGTCTTACATGCTCCAATCTTCCAATATCCGTCGTATAGTCTAGGAAAATCCCCGTTTTAAGAGCTGTGCCATACAAATTACGGACATAGTGAAGCTCATTCCAGGATGGACCAATCTTGATCCCGTTATAGGAATTGACAAGCGTCACATTCTTGATCGTCATACTGTCGCCCGACAACTGCTCGAACGTCCATGGGTAAGCAACTGGCGAGCTGACCGACTGCTCCGGATACCAGACAGATAAGTTCGTCACGCCACTCACCGGTGCCAGCTGCAGGAAGCTTGGGCCGTTTTCAATACCTTTGTCGGCATATACAGCTAGGATGGTTCCTTCAACCTCGCCTCCTGAAACCTCAGGACTGTTCCAGTCACCACGCAGTGTAACGCCAGTTGGTACAATTAGATGTCTTGTCAGCTTATAGGTGCCAGCAGGAGCAAAAACAACTCCGCCTCCCTTGTTGCCAGCTGCCGCCAGCGCATCCTCGAAGGCTTTCGTGTCATCTGTTGCACTGTCTCCAACCGCCCCAAAATCCTTCACGCTCATATCAGCAATCACAACGTCATCCGTTGGATAGACCGTGTCGTAGACTTTGGTTGCTGTATCAAAGTTCAGCTGCGGCTGCTTTTTCACTGTCACCGAAGCAATATGCAGATCGGGATTACTTCCAAGTGCTCCCGGCCCGGATACTTGAAGGCGGAAGTCTCCTTCGTTTGCACGGTTAGCGAACTTGGCATCGCCAAGCTTGAAGGTATGTTTTTTCCATGTATTCGTATTTGTATAAGTAAACTCTGGTGCATCCTTGAACGCTGCAGATTGCGAGTCGTACTGCAGCTTCATACTGCCGCTGCCACTGTCATAATATTCGACCGTTACAAAAACATCCTGGTCGGAGTTGTCATACAAGTAAGCATCATCTACATTAAAGTAAAAATAAAGAATATTATCGCCATGGACCGTTGGGCTAATCGTTTGATTCGTTTGCCAATACGTTTTCCCCGTGATTTCACCAGTCAGCAAATGCTCTGCTGCTCCATCGCCAGGTTTTGCCGTAATGCCATTAGATACCGGTGTCTCGCCCAAAATGATTCCTGGATCTGATGCTTCCGGCTCTTCAGGAACCGTCGGCTGCTTAGGCGTCTTCTTGACGGTAACACTCGCCAGCTTCAAATCAGGATTAAGCTCACCGTTAATACCTCCACCTTCAATGGCAATCCGGAAGTCGGTGCCGTTCGTGCGGTTGGAGAACTTCGCATCCGTCAGATTAAAGGTATAGTCCTTCCACGTCTTCGTGTCGCCATAAGTAAACTTGGTGCTGTCCTTAAAGGCAGCCGACTGCGCATCATATTGGAGCAGGAAACTCCCGCTTCCCTCGTCATAATAACGAAGGGTCACATCAACGTTATAATCAGCGCTGTCGAATAAATAATCGTCGCTGACGTTCATATAGAGGTAAGTGGTGCCTTCCGCTTTGTTTGTCTGCCAATAAGGGATATCCGCTTCCGTCCCCGTCAGAAGTCCATCTCCATTATCCCCCGCTCTGCCGGATAGACCATTCTCAACCGGTGTTGCCCCAAGGGTCATACTCACATCATCAGCAGCCTCATCCGCCGCATGAACACTAGGTAAACCAATAAAACAAACAGAAGAGAAAATCATCAGCATAACGAGTAGTCTCACCATTTGAGCACGTACTTTTGTCCAATTTTGGTTCGTTATCACAATCAAACCTCCATTTTGCAGATGTATTTGGTCTGTATCCGCTTACATAGTCATGAAAAAAGAGAAGCCCCTATAGGTGTCATCAGGCCGGCTTCTCTTCATGTGTCTGTGCAGTATGTTAGTTGTTATTACTTCTTGTTAGCTAAGAATGCGTCAATTTGTTTTTGAGTTTCTGTGATGATTGTATCCAGACCGTTTTTCTTTTGAGTTTCGATGTAATCATTAACGGATTTGTCTACATCTTTCACAACACCAAATTCGATTGGTCTGCTCAGCTCATCGCTTGCTGCATCACGTTTGGCCACTTCGTTTTTCATCGCGTCTTCAGCAAGGAAGAGTCCATCGATCGGCGAGTTCACATTGTTAGGCTCGCTTGCGAACTTCGCTTCGTTCACCCAGAAGTCTGGTCCGTATGTCATGGTCGGACGCATGAATTGCGGCTTCCAGAACGCCCATTGGCCGCCCCACTCCATATAGTTACTTGTTGTTGTTTCCATACCATCCGGATATTCCGCTGTATCACCGTTCAGGACATAGGTTTTGCCTTCAATACCGTATTGTACAAGGTCATACAACGTTTTGTCCGTCTCCATCATATCGAGGAAGCGCAGAACGCGGTCGGCATTTTTCGAGTTGCGGTTAATCGCTACAACGTTAGCAAGCGCGGTACGGTTAATGAAACGCTTGTCAGGGTAGAACTCAGAAGCGACCAGTTTATATGTCGGATCCGCAAAGCCAGGGTTTGCTTCTACCCATTCATGGGAAGTAACCGTAACCAGCTTCTTGCCGTTTCTCCACTCAGCTGCTTCATCGGTCTTGTCGATCATCGCATCACGGTTGATGAGGTTATCGTCATACCATACTTTTGCGAGCTTGGAGGCTTCCAGGTAGAACGGCTGCTGCTCAACCGGCTGTACTTTTACAGCTGGATCACTTAGGTAGAAGCCAAGTCCATGGAAGTTCAAGTCTACCCACTCATCACGAATCATGTAGATCGAGAGCGGAGTTGTACGGGAAATTCTTTCGTTCGGATAAGCTTCTTTCATCTGACGAAGCAATTTATCCATATCTTCAATCGTTTTTACAGAGCCTTCTGGAATATCCAGTCCAGCTTTCTCCGTCAGGTCAGAGCGCCAAGCAATAAATTTACGCTCATTCATTTTCATTGTCCACGGGAGGCCAACTATGTTGCCGTTTACCGTAGCAGCGCCAAGTGTACCTTGCTCCTCATATTTCTTATACAGGTTAGGTGCGTATTCAGGCAGAAGATCGTTTAACGTCATATATGATCCTTTGGCAGCCATTTGTTTATAAGACAGCCAGTCACCGTCAAAGTTCATATCCCATTTATCGCCGGAAGCAGCCATAACGAGCATTTTATCTTTGAAATCGCCAAACGGAATAAAGTTAATATCGAATTTAATATTAAGTCCTTTTTCTTTCACATAATCGCTGACTTTGGACCATACTTCGTCCGTAGCCGCTTTCTTGTCACCACCAAAGTAGAACTTCAGCGTAACTTCTTTTTCCGGCTCTTTCGTATCTGTTTGCGAGCTTTCCTTAGGAGTGTTGTTACCACCGCTGTTGCTAGGCGTGTTGCCATTACCGTTGCCGTTATTCGAGCTGCATGCCGAGAGCATAATGCTCAGCGACATCGTAGCTGCGAGGGCTAACGACATGATGCGGATCTTCTTCTTCATCTTGACCTCTCCCTTATGCTTGTCATTTATATACTACACGGCGTTAGCCGATATAGTCATCCCTTTACTGCACCTACCATGAGACCCTTGACGAAATAACGCTGCAAGAATGGATACAGGAAAACAATGGGACCAATCGTGACGACAGTGAGCGCCATCTTGATCGATTCTGACGGAATTTGCGCCGATATGCGCTGCATCGCCGAAGCGTTGCTTGAACTCTTCAAGAAATCGACGTTGGAGACGAGCGTTCGCAGTAAGAGCTGCAGTGGCTGAAGCTCTTGCTTGTCGACGAACATAAGGCCAAGGAACCAGTCATTCCAGTAGCTTAGTGCGACGAATAAACCAACGGTTGCGAGCACTGGAAGCGAAAGCGGCATAACAAGGCGGTAGAAAATTTTGAAATCTCCCGCTCCGTCCATTTTCGCCGACTCATTAATTTCCTCGGGAATCGAATGCATGAAGTTGCGGATCAAAAACATATTGAACGCATTAGCGAGCATCGGTAAAATCAGTGCCCATAGCGAGTCTTTGAGATCGAGATAATGAACGCAAATGATATACCATGGCACCAGACCGCCGTTGAAGAGCATCGTAATGATGACGTAGACGGATAAAATATTCCGGTACTTAAAGGAGCGTCTTGCCATCACATACGCACCCATGCTCGTAACGAGCACAGATAGGACCGTCCCTACTGTAGTTACTAGAATACTAATGCCGTATGCATCAATAATCCGGTTGGAGCCAAGGAACAGAATTCGATAGGAATCAAACGTAATATGATGCGGCCATAACGTGTAGCCGTAATCCATAATGTCCTTCTCTGTGCTCAGCGAGCCCGATATAACCATGATGAATGGGAATAAACAGGACAAGCTGAACAAGGAAATGACGAGAATGATGAGAGATTGCGAGATTGAGAATTTTTTGGCAAGCATAGTATGTTTCCTCCGTTCTAGAAGATAGCCGAATCTTTATCGATTTTGCGAGCTGCGTAGTTGCTGACAATAACCAGAACGAAGGCAATCATGGACTGCAGGAAACCTGCTGCGGATGCCATTCCGATGTCTCCAGATTTACGCAAGCTGCGGTAGACAAAGGTATCGATAACGTCTGTCGTTGGGAAGAGCAGCGAAGCGTCGCCAACCATCGCATAAAACATGCCGAAATCCGCATTCATAATTCTTCCCACAGCCAGCAGAGTTAGTATAATAATCGTTGGTCTCAGCATCGGAATACTGATGTAACGGATCTGCTGCCATCTGGTCGCCCCATCGATAGAAGCGGCTTCATAGTAAGAATTATCAATGGAGGTCAATGCCGCCAAATAAATGATCGTACCGTATCCGGTCACTTTCCATCTGACCGCGATAGTAAGAATGATTGGCCACAATCCCGCTTCGCTATAGAAGTCGATTGGCTGCAGGCCTATGGTTGTTAGGAAGTGATTGACCGCACCACTCTCGAAATCGAGCAGGTTGTAGGCGAATACGCCAACAACAATCCAGGAAATAAAGAACGGCAGGAACGTCAAGGACTGCGATACCCGCTTGAAATATTTGTTCCTGATCTCGTTGAGCAGAAGCGCAAACCCAACTTCGAATATCAAGCCAACGATGATGAACAGCGCATTCAGCAAGATTGTATTTCTCACTGCCCGGAACGCGGTGTCCGACGAGAATAAGTAGTCAAAGTTATCAAATAGCGGGTTCATCCAATTACTGCCGAATATGCCTTTGGTAAAGTCGAAATCTTTGAAGGCGATTACAAGTCCGGCCAGCGGCAAGTAGTTGAACAGGAATAGGAGTACCGCTACAGGGAGGAACATAAGCAGCAAGGTGCGATTTTTAAACAATTCCCGAATGACTCCATTTTTCATAGCGTTTTCCCTTCTCTCTTTTGATAGTTTTATTGTAGATTTGTGGGAATTTGAAAACCATGAGTGGATCTTATACTTTCTAGTTTGGGATTAAACAAAGCTGTCCTGAGGGTGGATTTGTCAACTGAAAGTGATGAATAAACTCTATTAGCCTCTTAAGGGGGAGTAGGGTATGCCCCTTCGGCCGCTGTTGTCTGCAGGAAATTCGAACAATTCACTAGAAGTGGATATTTCCCGCAGACAAAGGCGGATGCTCCCGCTCCTCAGGGGCATACCCTATCTCCTATTTATGGCTATTGTAATTAATCACTTTCAGAAAGCGACAAAGCCGCCCTCAAAGGCGCTTTGTTTGTTGGGGTGGGGCCGTGATTTTGATCGCTACTGTATGGGGCGGCTTACGCGAAATTCGAATTACAGAGGAGCATAACCATAATAACGAAACAGCAGCAGCCATGGACTTGAAAATAAAGTCCTAGACTGCTGCTGTTTTATTTAGCATTACCTGCTTACCTAATAACTGTTTCAGTTAGTACTGCTCCGGGTAAAAAAATAATAGAAGTTAAGCAAAAAAAAAATCGAGGGCGGTGATCAGAATGTCCGTTCAACAGCACAATTACGAAGAACGCCATATCGAGAAAAGGCACGACCCGAGCCGTGTGGCATCTACATTTATCAAATACTTTGCTTATGTGATCATTACTTTCGGGTTGCTGTATTTCATCGCAAAATACATCCTGCCGATGTTTTAATTGATGCGATACTGGACCACTCGACTCAAGCAATCAAACAACCTTAGTCCGGCTAGCCGAGCTAAGGTTGTTTCTCAATTCTATGTGTACTACTTAACGTAACGTTACGTTACCCTGATCATATGATGCTTTTTCCTTGCCCCCGCCTCACCCACTTCAGGGACTCTAGAGCCTGCTTTGAGGTATTTTGATTGTATGTAATAAACACGCTCCAACTCTGATTCATAATAACCAGTATTGAATTGAGTTTTATCTATAAGGTCAGAAAAAAGCATTTGTTCTCTCCTCTCCCCAATTCATGTATACTAATATCCAAATTCGAACAAATGTATGGCTGAGATGATAGGGATTGCTAGTATGCTCCTTAGCAAACAAACGATAAGCTAAAGCAGGTAGAGCACAGAACGAAAATCATTAGCGGAGATTGGCTCGAAAATGATGCTGAGCATAAATGACACCTCGCGAGGATGACGCTTATACTTGATGCGTAAGTCGGTGGAGTAAGGGCTTTGAAAGTAGAAGCAACGGACAGGAGTGAGCAGCAATTCAACTAAAACCGCACAAAACCATTGTGACCTTCATAATAATCTGCGCACTGCAGCTAACGTTATCAGTGGTGCGTTTATTCAATACGGACCATCAACTGGTACCGGCTTTTATTGGCTTTACGTATTTCCTCGTGAGTCTAGTGTTTCTGGGGCTCCTCATCGTGATGCTAATCGACCTGCTGACGAAAGCGCAGCGAATCATTCAGGGCCGCATCATAAACAAGGAAGGCAGCATCATTAACGTTCTGCGGGATGACGGTAAGCTAAAGCGTTTCAAAATAAACGTGCCAGAGGTGCTCGAGGCTCTCCGAGTTGACCATAGAGTCGAGATCGTATGCACGAATCTGGCCAATTTTCCGAGCCGGATCACGGTGATTGAGTAAAGAGTGCTACTCCTCCATCTCCAAGAGGGCTTATTATTAGAGCCTCGCGAACGTAATGTAATCGACTTGAACAGGCTCTGCCGATTCGATCCGAAGTGCCCGGTTAATCTGTCCCCGGTGATATTGCCCATGTAAGAGGACCTGCAACAGGATGTCACGGACGGACGTTTGGAACGGAACCCCGCTCTGGTTCGCATAGTCGATCATCTCATCCAACTCGGATTCCTCAAGCCCTTCGATATAGATGCGATATTGCTCAGCGTTTTCCTCGAACATCGTCCGAATCTCCTTCAGGTCTTCCGCTTCCTCCCACAACGAATATTGCGCACTGCCCTTGCCTTGCAATCGGGACAGCCAGACTCGTTCTGCGACCGCGACGTGCCGAACTAGCTTCAGAAGGTCCTTGTTCTTCGTCTTACTCTCCTCGAGCGCGTCCAATATGCGTCCGTCCGCCCAGTACAGATGCTCCATCATGCACTTGATCGTCTTCATTTCCGTTCCCCCTATTCGTCTCATCCATTATTAAACGTATTTGATAGTAATATTACGCTGTCTATACCTTGAGGTTCAATATCTGAATAAATAAAACTCGAGCATTTTTGAGCTAAGCTTTAGATAATAACTCCTGTTTTAAATTAGGCTTCTCTTGTTTACCTACTAATAAGAGGAGTGATGGCAATGAAACGAGTTTCAAAGATTTTTCCATTTTCCAAAAATTTGTACTGCCGTTTTCGTGATGATGATGTTCCTGCTCTAGGGGCGCAGCTTACGTATTATTTTATTTTGTCATTTTTTCCGTTTCTTATTTTTGTCGTGAGCTTGTTGAGTTTTGTCCAGTTGTCTGGAGACAGTGTCGTCGCTGAGCTTATTCGTCTGCTGCCGGAGCAAACGGGTGAAGCGATTCAAAATAGTTTGCAGGAGGTAACGAACAACAGCAGGGGGACGCTGCTATCGATTGGTATGATCGCTACACTTTGGTCAGCATCCAATGGTGTTAATGCGGTCATCAAGGGTGTTAATAAGGCCTATGATGTCGAAGAAAACCGCCCGTTCTGGAAGGTGAGAGCGATATCGCTTGCGGCGACAGTTGTGTTAGCCATTGCCATTTTGCTGGCGATAGTTTTGCTTATTTTTGGAGAGGTGATCGGAGAATTTCTATTTGATTGGTTCGATTCCCCTGTTGGCTTCGAACTCATCTGGGGCACATTGAAATACATCTTTCCCATTTCGTTCATGATTGTTGTTTTCTCGCTGCTCTACTGGATTGTGCCCAACCACAAAATTCGTTTCAAAACAGTCATTCCGGGGGCTCTGTTTGCGACCTTTGGCTGGATTGCATCCTCGTTGCTGTTCCAATTCTATATTAACAACTTCGGCAACTATTCCAAAACGTACGGAAGCATCGGCGGCATTATCATCCTGCTGATCTGGCTGTACATCAGCTCCAATATTATCATTCTAGGCGGAGAGGTCAATGCTACACTTGCATATGGGCAAGCGAAACCCTCTGTTGATAATGCACTGCGGAACGGCAGCGATAAGCAAAAATCACGCTCGATTAAGCTGTAGTGTAACT
Organism: Paenibacillus sp. YAF4_2; assembly: GCF_052113225.1. NCBI lineage: Bacteria > Bacillati > Bacillota > Bacilli > Caryophanales > Paenibacillaceae > Paenibacillus > Paenibacillus sp. YAF4_2. The sequence goes on along the minus strand of NZ_JBFRCT010000006.1, from coordinate 104,747 downwards.
ATTGCCCTTTAAAGTAACGAAGCTGCCATGGCGGCAGCTTTCATTTTTGGTATATTTTAATGTTGGAACTCAATATCATGTTCGATACACCACTCAATCACTAATTCCTTTATCCTGTTTTCCTTGTAGGTATACCATTGCTTATCAATGCCAAATTCTATTACTTTATCTTTAAATCTGCGAAATGCACCTTTCCCAATAATTGCGTCATTCAGCGCTTCATTGATCTTTTCATCTTCAAGAGTACTGATGAACTTTTCTATGAGTTCATATTCGTTGTAGTCGTTTTTCAACGTGAAGTCCGCATATTTCCCTTGTTCATCCTCGAGTATACAAATAGCCCTTTCAATGTTCTCTCTTTGCCATTCGGGGAAATTTTCAAGCGGCCGTTCATCTTCAGCAGCTCGAATTTCTTCTCCAGTTAACGTAATCACTTCACCTGTTGTAACATCTATATAAGTAAACGTATCCTCTAAATCCATTTCAATCTCGCCGACTAATTCATCCAATTTCACGGGTTTCTTCACTAATAAAACATCCTTTCCTACTCCTTAGTAGAGTTCATATTCCAGCAAACGGTCCCCGAGGGAGCTCAGTCATCTTTATTTTAATTGTATTACATCAACTTTCATATTCAAAATATCTATCTCTTCTAAGTCTGAATATTCGATAAGCCGTATGCTAAATACATTCTCGTTGCTTTAGCTGCTGTTATAGCTGTGACTGGCTTGATCGTGCAACGCAACTTTGTTCAAGAGAAGCTTACTGATTACACGTCCCATACCGCTAATACATCAGCAACAGGAACGATAATAATGGATTTAGTTTCTGATCATAAAACAATCTTACCATCGGAAAACTTCAACGTTAGGTCTTGTACTGTTTTCGAAGCTCCTCTTCGATTCTATCAATACCGAGCCGTCGCAAGGCCTCGATCTTCTACCGCTTACCCGGATTGTCGGACGAACGCGATTGGTATATTCTTGTATTAATGTATACGCTGCGAAGCAAGTTCATGAGGAGGCTCTATCAATTGAAAATAAAAGTGCTGATCGCGGACGATAATTCGTTTATCCGTGAAGGAATGAAGATCATCCTCACCACGTTCGATGAGTTCGAGGTGGTCGCCACCGTCGGCGACGGGGCGGAGGCGGTTGATTATTGCCTCTCGCACGAAGTGGACGTCGCCCTTCTCGACGTGCGAATGCCGAACATGAACGGCGTCGAGGCAACCCGTCTACTGACAGAGCAAACGAAGGCCAAGCCGTTGATCCTTACCACGTTCGACGACGACGAATACATTCTCGAGGCGGTGCGGTCGGGCGCCAGAGGGTACCTCCTCAAGAACAACGACCCCGAGAGAATCCGGGACGCCATAAAGAGCGTATATAACGACCATCACGTTCTCCAAGACGTCGTCCTGAATACGATCAAATCCAATCTGTTGACAGGCGCGCAATTGAAACCTCAGACCGGCCGCGAGCAGCATAACGGTCATGTCGCCGCTTTCGATCCGGTTGAGCCTGCTCCCGCTCCGTCCTCCGGTTCGGGTCGGATTGACCGCGGCCTGTTCACAGAGCGGGAGCTCGAAATCATGGCGCAGATCGCTAGAGGGCTCTCTAACAAGGAAATCTCGAAGAAGCTGTTCATCTCCGAAGGCACGGCCGCCAATTACATCACGTCCATCCTGAACAAGACGGGACTTGAACACAGGACGCAGATCGCGATCTATTATTTGACAGGTGAAGTCAAGCAATCCGAAGATTAGGGAGTCGCGACATGGAATTTTGGATCATTGGCAACAAGGCTGTATTGCTTTTCTACGTCATCTTCGTCTCTTATTCGGTCGTGCGCGGAGCGTCTCCCTGGGAGATACTAGCCTACTTGTCCTATTTATGCGTGAACATGACCATTCCGATTCTGAGAAAGCAAAGACGGTTTCAGCTGCTGGGATCTGTCGCTTCGGCCGTACTGGTCGCTCTACTCGCCTTTCGTCTGAATACGATTTTTATCCTTCTGCTGCCCATCAATCTCTATGAGATTGTGTTGTTGTCAGGAGGAAGGAACCGCTTCGCCCTGCTGCTCGGACTTGTGCCGCTGTTCCTCATTCCGGACGATGAGATACTGGTCTATCTTCTCGTAACCTCTTTAAGCTGTCTTCTCTACTATGGCATGCGGGTTTATACCGAGAAACTCGAGAAGATTGGCGAGGAGAAAGAGACGTTTCGCCTCGATCTACAGCGTCTGAAGCAATCCCTTAGCATGAACGAGGAGTATATTCGCCAATCCAAGTACACAAGCAAGCTGGAGGAGCGCAATCGGCTGTCGCAGCAGATTCACGACGAAGTCGGCCACGCGATGGCCGGGGCGCTCATCCAGATGGAGGCGTCCAGGCGTCTGCTCGGCACGAATCCGGATAAAGCCTCCGAACTACTCGGCAACGCGATCTCGATCTCCAAGGAGGGGCTGGAGCAGATCCGCCTTACTCTTAAAGATATGAAGCCTCGGTCGGAGGAGCTTGGCATTCACCGGCTTCGGCTGTTCGCGGATGAGTTGTCCGCCAATCACTCGTTGAACTCGACCGTCACGCATGCGGGAGATCTAGATGTGATCACGCCTCTTCAGTGGAGGATCATCCATGAGAACACGAAGGAGGCGGTCACCAATTCGCTGAAGTACGGAGGGGCGACCGCCATCGAGTTCGAGATTCGCGTGCTGAACCGCATGATCCAGTCCGTTGTCACCGACAACGGCAGAGGTGTGGACAAAATCGTCAAAGGGCTGGGTATTGTCGGCATGGAGGAGAGAGCCGCATCCGCGGGGGGCACCGTCATCGTCGACGGTGCCAAAGGCTTCCGCGTGACCACTCTCCTGCCCCTTCAGAAGGGCGGATGAAAGAACTCATGCTTCGAACATGAAATTTCTCATATGCAAAGGATGAACTTATGCACTGACATGAGGTCATCCTTTTTTATTAGAATAAAGTCATAAACAATAACGAATCGGAGTGATACGGATGAACGTATTGGAAATCCGCAACCTGACCAAAAAATTCGGCGACTTCATCGCCGTCGACAACATGAATCTTAGCATTCGTGATGGAGAAATCTTCGGATTCCTCGGAGCGAATGGCGCGGGCAAGAGCACAACGATCAACATGATCTCCTCTCTGCTGCGGATCACGAAGGGAGAGATCCAAGTTCTCGGCAGAGACATTGTGAAGGAGAATAAATTCGCCAAAATGAACATCGGCATCGTACCACAGGATCTCGCGATCTACGAAGAGATGACCGCCTACGAGAATGTGAGCTTCTTTGCCGGACTGTACGGTCTCCGCGGCTCGCTTCTGAAGGAACGCACGGAGGAGGCGCTAGAGTTCGTCGGTCTCGGCGACAAGCACAAAACTCTGCCGAAGAGTTTCTCCGGCGGCATGAAGCGGCGCCTGAACATTGCCTGCGCCATCGCCCACCACCCGAAGCTGATCATCATGGATGAACCGACCGTAGGTATCGATCCTCAGTCTCGTAACTACATCCTGAACTCGGTCAAAAAGCTGAATCAGATGGGCTGCTCAGTCATCTATACGAGCCACTATATGGAAGAGGTCGAAGAGATCTGCACACGAATCGCGATCGTCGACCATGGCAAGATCATCGCGGAGGGCACGAAGGAGCAGCTCAATTCGATCATTACCGATACGAAGGAGACTTGGATTGGCGTGAGGAATGCTGAGCATCTTGATCTGGATGCACTGAAGCGAATTACCGGCGTCAATTCAGCTGGGTTGGAGGAACAGACCATCAAGATCGTGTCGAGAGGCGAAATCAACAATCTTAATTTGGTTATCCAACAGTTGATTCGCGATCAAGTCGAGATCAGCTCGGTCGAAGAGCAAGCACCTAATCTGGAGACGGTGTTCCTGACCTTAACAGGCCGGAAACTGCGCGACTAAGGAGGACGAGGAACGTGAACGTGCTAAACATTGCGTTATTCGAAATCAAGAAGAGCTTGCGGGATAAGCGCACCCTGCTCTTTATGCTTGCTTTTCCAATCGTGCTTATTCTGATTCTCGGAACGGCACTAACAAACGCCTTCCATAACGGAATCGAAATTGGAGATATGAAGCTGCTTGTTAAAAATACCGCCCAGAGTCAGCAGCTTCAAAGCTATTGGAACGGCTTCGCTCAAACGATTAGCAAAGAAGGTGTCGAGTTAACAACCGCGGTGAACGGCATCGACGGCAAGGGAGCCGTCCAGGACAATCAATTTACAGCATACGCGGAGATTGACGACAATGGCATTCACTTCTACGGAAGCAGCCGTGAGACAATCTCTAGCAATATCATCCAAGGCATGCTAACCTCGTTCGCCGACAAGTACAACTTGGCTGCGGCAGCCGTAAAAATCGATCCCGAAGCGGCGCAGACCATCATCGCGGGATCCACATCTGCCGGTTCGTTCGTCCAGGAGTCCTCGCTCGATCCAGACCGTAAACCAGGCTCCATCGATTATTACGCGATTGCAGAATCAACATTGATTGCCTTCTATGCCTGCATGTCGGCTAGCTGGCTCATTCGCGGCGAAGTAAAGCGGAAGACGGCGCTCCGACTGGTCGCCGCCCCCATCGGGAAGTTGGAGATCTTCGCGGGTAAGGTGATTGCTAGCACAATCATCAACTTCCTGTGCATTCTAGCGGTCGTCTTGTTCAGCAAATACGCGTTCAACGCCAACTGGGGCCATCACCTCGGCTTTGTGTTCCTCCTGCTGTTTACCGAAGTTCTGCTGGCAGTCAGCTTCGGACTTGGCATCGCCTTCCTATTTAAAGACGATGCCGTCAACGCCGTCATGATGATTTTCGTTCAAGTGGCATCCATGGTCGGCGGCGCCTACTTCCCTGTCGATGAGGCATCCGGTGTCTTCGGCGGAATCGCGAACGTCTCGCCTCTTCGCTGGGCGAATGAAGCTTTGATGAACTTGATTTATAACGACGATTTGTATGCTGTGTTCCCGGTCATCGGGCTTAACACCGCGATAGCGGCAGTGTTCCTTGCATTCGTCGCCATTACGATGCGCAAACGGGAGGCGTTCTGACATGTCTAACATTCTTTGGATTACTCGCAGGCTGCTCCACTCGACCTTCCGCAAGAGATCGAGCTGGATCGTATACTTCGGATTGCCGATCGCCGCCATCCTGCTCTCCATGCTGATCTACGGAAGCTCCAGCGGCGGCAGCCTAAACGTCGGTGTCCTCAACCAAGACGGCGACAAGAACTTGACGCAAGATACGATTCATTTCGTCGAAGGATTGAACAACGTGAAGATCACGATAACGGATGAAGCATCTATGAACAAGGACATCGCTTCCGGCAAGCTGGACAGCGGTCTTATCTTCGAGGAAGGATTCGCGGACAGTGTCCAGGACGGTCATCCGGCCCATCTGCGCCTCGTCTCCGCCAAAGGCGCGGAAGTGACTTCTTACGTGAAGGCACTTCTTGATGGCTACCTCGGTAATGTCGCCGCTATTGGTCAAGCGACGAAGGACGACAAAGATGCGTTCGACGCCATCTATGCGGATTACAAAAAGTCCAGCTTCAAGTTCGACTCCGAGTCTCTTAAGGACACGGCGAAGTTTAAGGATATGACGTATCAATCGATCGGCTTCCTGCTGATGTTCCTTCTCACCTCCGCAGTCAACATGTGCGGGCTTATTCTTAAAGAGAGAGAAGATCGCACCTTCCTTCGTTTGCTCTCGTCACCGCTGTCGGCCCGGGGATTTGTGCTTGCGAACGTCCTGGTTACCTTCATAGTCCAGGTGCTGCAGATCGTCATTACGCTGTTGATCTTGAAGTATGCCTTCGGCATCGACTCCGGCGTTCCGTTCGGAGATATGCTCGGCGCGCTCCTCCTGTTCTCGCTCGTCGCCATCAGCCTCGCCCTGTTACTCACTGCATTCTCAAAGAACAGCAGAGGCGCCAATGCTCTTCAGACACTGATCATTACACCGACCTGCCTGCTTGCCGGCTGCTTCTTCCCATCCGAGATTATGCCGGATACCGTTAAGAAAATCTCGAGTTTCCTCCCGCAGCACTGGCTTCTCGATACGATTACGAAGCTGCAGAACGGCCAAGCGATCGGAAGTCTTGGGCTCAACTTGGCCATTCTCGTCGCCTTCGCTGCCTTGTTCACGCTGGTCGCCATATACCGTTTCAGCCGCAACAACGATGTAAGTCAGTTTATCTAAGCTTGCAAAAGTGCCCTCTCCCGATCAGGAGAGGGCCTGGATGGCTCTGAACTAACGTTTCCCGTCGTGAACTTTAGCGTTTATAGAACGAACTATAAATCATATAGTCCCCCATCTATTCCTCACTCTAGTACCTATTGGTTGAGAAACAGCAACAGCCGGTCGTTAAGACCGGCTGTTGCTGTTTTCTTATTGAAAGCTAAAGTTCCTCGTTAAGTACAATGAGTTACTCGTTCACGCGGATGACAACTTTGCCGAAATTCCTTCCATCCGAATAATACTGTATCGCTTTCTTAGCATCAGCAAAGGCAAATACAGAATCAATAACGGGCCGAATCCCCGTCTTAATAATCGTCTTGTTCATATCTTCGAAATCCGTCCGGCTCCCGACAAGCAGACGTCTTATTGTCAGCAATGATGCGGCAAGAACTGGTGGCTCAATCTCAATCATGGGGCGCTTGCCAATTGCTGTTACCAAAGCGATTTCTCCGTTTGGGGTGGTTGATTTTATCGATTCCAAAAGAGTATCAGATCCTCCAGTGTCTACGACTCGGTTCACCCCTTTGCCCTCTGTATAACTGCGTACAGCTTTCGACCAGTCTGGTGTCATCTGATAATTGATCACTTCCTCGGCTCCAAGCACACGAAGCCTCTCCGCTTTCTCATCGTTGGAAGTTGTGGAGATCACTCGAGCGCCTAGCGCCCTAGCCAATTGAACAGCGAACAGGGCGACGGCCCCCGTCCCCAGCGTGAGAACCGTATCATTGGCTTGAATCGGTTCGGGACCGTTTAATGCCGACCATGCCGTTAATGCAGCGCATGGCAGTGTGGCTGCTTCTTCCCAGCTGAGATGATCCGGGATGTGAATGACAGCTCCCGCAGGTATAACTGCATATTCCGCAAGCAAGCCATCCAACGTACAGCCAAACTGACTAAGCATTGACTCCCAAGTTAACTTACCACCAATCCATTGCGGAAAATAATTCGCCATAATACGGTCACCTGCGACTACTTGTTGCACGTTTGTCCCAACCGCGACTACTTCACCCACCCCATCGCTTACCGGAACGATATCCTTTACAGCTGGCAGGGGATATTTTCCGTTTAAGATCATGAGATCTCGCCTGTTAAGAGAAACTGCCCGAACACGAATCAGCACTTCATTAGGGCCAGGGGATGGAATATCTCGCTCTCGAAGTTCGATTCCATTCAAGCTGCCTACTTTTTCGAGATGGTATGCTTTCATTATCATTACTCCCTTCAAAAAGTCTCATCTTCATCGCACATATGCAACGAGACTTACTGTAAGAGTAGCAAGAAAACATGACAGGTACTGGCATCTTTTCGTGTTAAAATATAAAAAAACAGCAAGGGTTGAGTAGGAATGCATAAATCTCAGCGATTAATTCTATTAATGATGAAGATTAACGCACGAAAAACCTTCACCATCGGCGAACTCGCAAGGGAACTAGGCGTGTCTGAGCGCACGATTTCCCGGGATTTACTCGATTTAGGCGAGCTCGGCGTCCCCCTCTATTCGATTCAAGGACGTGGAGGAGGCTTCAAGATTTTAAAAGAACGGTTGCTTCCGCCAATCGCGTTTACTGAAAGTGAAGCGATTTCCCTCTTTTTCGCCGCGCAATCCTTGAAATATTACGGTTCGCTCCCATTTGGAGACGGGACGGAATCTGCAATGGATAAGTTTTATCACTATTTGCCTTCCGATGTAAAAGAACGCATCGATCGTTTAAAGAACAAAGTCGCCATCTGGAGCCCCAACCGCGAGATGTCTGCGGCATGCCTTCAAGTTCTGCTGCAGGCCATTATGATTCGGAGCACGGTAACTATTGAATACGGTACGAGCAATACGCTCGAAACCAGGAATATTCAGCCTCTCGGGCTTTATTCCGACCGTGGCTATTGGTATTGTCCGGCTTTTTGCTTCAATCGTAAAGACTATCGTCTGTTCCGTGCGGATCGGATACTTTCTGTGCAATTAAACGAAGCCATAGCCTATCAAGAGAAGTTGGATCTGAGTTCCATATTGGATTGGCCGAACGTGGAGATGGAAGATCCCAACAAAACGGTCCTGGTTGCTTCTTTAACACCGGCAGGGGTCAGAAAGCTTACGCCGAACGGCAGACTGTATCCTTTCATCGACCTTCATGAAGATGGCAGAGGAACACTTCGAGTGTCAATTCCCGTTCGGCAATTGGCTTTTTATGTAGACATGATTTGGGGGGTTAGTTATGACGCCAAGATCATAGAACCGGATGAAGCCGTGTCCATGATGGAACAACACATTGCCATGATGAAACAACAATATCTCATTAACCATCAGGTCGATTATTAATACATCCCTTCAGGCTAAAATGATCTCTTAATCTGATTGCTGTTGCTAATTTAAAAATGGCTCTGGAATGGTCCCGGTCATTGACTTAAAAATAGAAAACAACACATCAAAATAATGAAAGCTTCTGTTCTGTCCATTCTTTCCCCTCCCCTAATAAATTTGCCGTTATTTATGATAGATTTCACCGTAATATAACTATGAGCACAAGGTTTTCGTATCGTATATAAACAAAAGCCCACTCCTTTGATGAGTGGGCTTGAACAGAGCTTCTTTTATTACACTATCGTTCTTACGTCTTAGCTTAAGGATCTAAGGCTCAATCGCTTTGAAAGGCAGACCTTCCTTTGTTACTGAAGCAGATCAAAGCGCACGGGCAGCGCGTACAGATCTCGCTTTCCCGCGCCGACCGTTATTCCGACCAGTCGGACCGCAGCGTGAACAGGTCGCGCAGCGCGTCCGTCGACAGCTCCGTGATCCAGCCTTCCGAGCTCGTGATAACGTCGTCGCTCAGCTGCTGCTTGCTCTCGAGCATCTCGTCAATCCGCTCCTCCAGCGTGCCGAGCGAGATGAACTTGTGCACCTGCACGTCGCGTGTCTGGCCCATCCGGTAGGCGCGGTCCGTCGCTTGGTTCTCCACGGCGGGGTTCCACCAGCGGTCGAAATGGAACACGTGGTTCGCCGCGGTCAGGTTGAGCCCGACACCGCCGGCTTTGATCGATAGAATGAATACGTTAGGCTGTTCCGCTTCCGGCAGCTCCTGGGACTGGAACTGCTCGATCATCCGGTCGCGCGCCATCTTGGACGATCCGCCGTGCAGGTACAGAACGGGCTCGCCCAGCTCTCGGCCGAGCACCCGCTGCAGGATTTCGCCCATCCCGATGTACTGCGTGAAAATGAGGCAGCGCTCGCCCTCCTCTCGAAGCTCCTTCACGAGATCAAGCAGCCGTTCGAGCTTGGCGGAGCGGCCGATGAGCATCGCCGATTCGGCGGCTTCCTCGCGCTCGTCCTCCGGCACCGGCACGGCCTCCTTCGTCAGCAGCACAGGGTGGTCGCACAGCTGCTTCAGCCGCGTCAGCGCGGAGAGGATCGCGCCTTTGCGCTGAATGCCCTCCAGCTTCTTGACCTCGTCCATCAGCTCCTTCACAGTCTGCTCGTAGAGCGCGCTCTGCTCGCCGGTGAGATGGATGTACGTCTTCATTTCGTTCTTCTCCGGCAGGTCCAGCATGATGTTCGGATCCTTCTTCTTGCGCCGGAGCATGAACGGCTTCACGAGCCGCTGCAGCTCCTGCGTCCGCTTCTCGTCACGCTCGCGCTCGATCGCCTGGCCGAACCGTTCGGCGAAGGTACGGGCGGTGCCGAGATAACCCGGATTGGTAAAATCGTAGATCGACCACAGCTCCGCGAGCTTGTTCTCGATCGGCGTGCCCGTCAGCGCGATACGGTGCAGCGCGGGGAAGCTCTTTACCGCTATTGCCTGCTTCGTGCCGGCGTTCTTGATGTTCTGCGCCTCGTCGAGGCAGATTGCCGACCACGTATAGCCGCCGAGCAGCTCTTGGTCCAGCGTCGAAGTCGCGTATGAGGTCAGTACGAGATCGGCTTCCTCTGCTTCTTCGTAGAAAGCTTCGCCGCCCAGCCGCTTGCCACCGTAATGGAGCAGGATGCGAAGCGACGGCGCGAAGCGGCGCACCTCCTTCTGCCAGTTGCCGAGCACGGAGGTCGGACAGATCAGCAGGGCGGGACGGCGTCCTCCGTTCGCGGCCGCTTCCTCGGAGACGTGCAGTAGGTACGTGATGAACTGAATCGTCTTGCCGAGCCCCATATCGTCGGCCAACACGGCACCGAGCCCGATCCGGCGCAGAAACGCCAGCCAGGAGAAGCCCGCTTGCTGGTAGCTGCGCAGCTCCGCGCGCAGCGTCGGCGGTACGGGGATCGACGGCCAGTCCGTCTGCTGCGTCAATTGCCCCAAGAGCGTCGTCAGGTGAGCGTTCAGCTCGACGTCCACCTCCAGCTCGCCATCGTCCTCGCCGTTCTCTGAAGCGCCGCTTTCTCCAACCTTGCCCGCGGACGCCGGCATGTAGAAGTCGCGATTGCGGCGCAGTTGCAGCTGCAGCACGTCCTGGAAGGACAAACCCCGCCGCGAATCGACGCCCGCCATCGCCTTGCGGATCTGCGCGAGCAGGGCGGGATCGAGCGACACCCATTGGCCGCGGAATTGCACGAGCCGCTCGCCGCGGGCGACCAGCTCCTGGAACTCCAACTCGCTGAGGTCGGCGTCCCCAATAGACAGCCGCCAGTCGAATTCGATCAGCGCGTCGAGGCCGAAGAAAGACCGGCTGCCGCCCGCGCGCTCCCCTTCGCCTTCGCCTGGGCGCAACTTTGCGCGCAGGCGCGGCTTCTTGCGGCTCGCCTCCTCCCACCAGGCGGGCAGCAGCACTTGCCAGCCGGCGGCCAGGAGGCGCTGGCTGTCCATGGTCAGAAACTGCCACGCGTCGTCGTCCGACAGCGGGGCATTCAGCGCGTCCGCGGAGCTGCCTGCCAACCGGTCCGCTGGCAGGCTCGCGCGCAGATGCGCGAGCCAAGCCGCTGAGCGCTCGCGCACGTGCTGCGTCCAGCCGGCTGGCCACGTCCCGGAGGCTTCGCCGTCCGCGGCCAGCCGAACCGGCGCGAGCTTCGCCGGTTCAAGCTTGTCCTGCAGCAGTAGCACGAGGTGCCAACCGCCGGCTTCGGCGTCCTCCGGCTCCAGCAGCTGCAGGAGCGGCCGGAACGGCAACGTGTCGGCCTTCCAGCCGGCGGCAACGAGCCAGCCGCGCTCGTCGAGACCCGCGGCCACCGCGGCGCGGTCGGGCGCGAACAGCAGCGGAAAGTCGCGGCGCAGGTCAGCGGCGGCTTCTTCCGTGCCGTAATGGCGCTGGAACACAGCCGCAGAGAACGCTGCGCCTAAGCCAGCCCGGAAGGCCGCGTCCAGGGCTTCTTCTTCCCAACCGCCCGGCTCGTCCGTGCCGCCGTCCGCGAGCGTTCGCAGCACCCGGCGCGACTTCACGTCGAGCGCCGCCGTGTCCCACGTCCACCGCAGCTTGCCGGCCTTGTAGGCCTCGAAGCTCGGGACGAAACTCCGCTCAACGACGCCTTGCTCCAGCGCCGGCGCGAGCTCGGCGAGCCGCGCGGCGTCGCCTTCGAGCCGCCAGGTCACGTGCATCGGCAGCAGCCCGGGATCGGCGAAGAACGGGACGACCATCTCCGCCGGCAGCACGACGAGCTCCAGCTCGTCCCGCAGCCTCTCAATCTCGAGCTCCGTGCCGTAAAACGACGGCTCGTGTCGAGCGAACAGCCGCTGCTTGACGAGCAGCCCCGGCGCGTAGCCTGAGGCGTCCGTGCCGAAGATCAGCGCATCGCCCTGTTCGGTCAGGCTCGCTTGAATCGTAAGCGTATCGGCGTACGCATTCATGACAGCAGTCCTCCTTTGCGCAGTTCTTCCTGCAGCGCCCGCAGCCGGCTGTTCCGGCTCGCGAACGCGGCGATGAACTGCTCCCACCGCTCTATCTTCTTCAGGCGTGCGTACAGCTTGGCAAGCCGCTTCAACAGCTTCGCAGCCGCTTTGTAGCCGTCGCGGTTCTTCTGAAGCACATACCGTTCCACCGCCTGATGGTAGAAGGGCAGCAGCAGCTCAGGCGCGTCCTTCTCGACCGGCTTCAACGCGCTCACGCGGAACGACATCGGATCCTGGCCCATGCACATTTGCAGGTCGATCCAGCGGTCCCACCTGCCGTGCGCCACCAGCGCGTCCTCGTAGACGGTGCGCGAGAACGGCAGCATCACCTGGAGCGTGCGCCACATCGCCGGCTCCGCCTCAGGCAGCTGCGCCACGACCGCCGCCCAATAGTTTCCGTAGGGTGCGAGATCCTCGCCGCGGAAGCCGACGAGAAGTGGGCCGGTCTCCGCAAGCCAGTCGCGCAGCCGCGCCCATTGCTCCGCGCGCTCGAGGACGCCGAGCAGCGGCGCGATATGCTCCGTCTTCAGCATCAGCTTGCTTCCGTCCCGGGCGAGCAGAGTCCGCGCTTCCGCGTCGCGCGCAAGGTAGAGCAGGAGCAGGCACTGCGCGAGCGTCCACGGCAGCCGCGACAGGGCAGGGCCGAGCTCCCCTTCCGCCGCTTGCAGCTTGCGCAGCTCCTCCTCGTACAGCGGCGCGCTTCCGCCCGAGCCGGGACCGAGCCAGCCCAGCCACAGCGAAGCATAGAGCGCCGCGAAGCAGCCGAGCGTCTTATCCTCGGTCAGCATGCTCACCCGAAGGAAATCAGCCGTCTCTATCAACCGGTCCCAATATGCCGAGCTGTCGTCCGCCAGCGCCAGCTTGTCCTCGAGCAGGCTCCTTGCATGGCTGCGCAACCCGTCCACCGCGAGCTTCGTATGGTAGCCCAAGAACAAGCCCGATTGGCGCAAGTCCGCCTGGGCCGGCTTGACCATCCGCTCCAGTACAAACAGCAGAGCATGGAGGGTGAACAACTGTTCCAGCGCCCATGGCAGCACAGGCCGCATCGCCTGCAGGTCGGTGAGCAGCTCGCCGGCCTCCTGTGCCGTGCGGATCTGCAGCTGCATCGGTCCGCGGCGCGCCAGGAACCGCTCGTGCCACTTTGCCACGGGGAGCTCAGTCAGCTCCGCCTCCGTAAAGGTCGGCCGGACGGGCCGAGGGGCCGCCGGCGCGGCGCTGTTGCCAGCCCGGGATGGCGCTTCCGCGACTACTCCTTCGGTGCCCGCGCGGGCACGTCCGCTTCCGCTGTCCGGCTTGCCTCCGGCGGACGCGCTCTTCAAAGCGTTGCGCGCGTTGGCGAGCGCCTGAATCGGCCGGCCGCACAGATCCGCGTAACGCATCAGGGTCGCGGCCATGTGCGTACAGGCGCGGTTCGCGGAACATGCGCATTCGCTCACCGCAAGATCTTCTAGATCGACGGCGACGTCGTACATCCGATTATCCTTGACGCGGGCGTCCACGTGCACGCCGTCGTCGCGGAGCGCCAGCTCCTCGACCCGCCCCTGTTTATAATATTGAAACCCCCGTATGATTGTCAGTTCGTCGAAGCACGCGGCAACGCCCTCCAGCAGCCTCCGCCACGCGTCGTCATCCAGCATGTAGTCCATATCCATAATCCGTTGACTCCCGGTACATCGTAATGTATTCTTAAAACTTCGCTCTCTATTATACCATCTCTACCGCCCGCGGGACCTGAACGCCCCTTAAAATTCGGCCATACGTGCTAACGATCACGGATAGTTTAATAATGAAACATTCGTACTCTTTGCAACGTTCTTAGTTGTGAGGTGAAAATACATGTCCAAATGGATATTAACATTAGCGGCTGCATTGGTGCTGCTATCGGGGTGTAGTGAGAAGTCAGGCAGTCCTGGGGACAATACGACTAATCCTACCACCGCTCCTGCACCAGGGGAGACGGTTGCACCGCCAGCGAAGCCGAAGGCGTTCCCCACTGTGTCAGATCCTTACGATGCTGATCAAGCAGCAGCGAATGGAGATATCGTGAACGTTCACGGGAAGATGTATAATCTCGACAAATGGAAGCTGTTTCTGGCGAATCTCGACATGGGCATGCCAGATCAGGTACGTATTACGCAGTATACGATTGAAGGTGACCCGATCTTCTATGAGCTGAACTATGACGGGGCTGAGGCGATTACGTATACGTACGACAACTCGATGGACGGATTCGGCAGCGATTTAGGTCGTCCAAGTACGGTGTGCCGAGGTATAGAGCTTAAGGAGAGCAAAGAATTAGGCTCCCATTACGAGCTAACGGGTTGCGATAATAATGATACCAGTAATTCATTCTGGTTCAAAAACATAGTGGTCGAAGCCGAGCAGGGCAGCCAATAAGCATATATAACACATAACTACGCAGGTTGTTTAGAATTAATCGCTCATTAAAAGGGGCACAGTATATTACCTCTAGAAACGATCAATAAGCTAAATACCAACCAACTGCGACATGATAGCGATGAACAAACAAAGCCGCCCCAGAGAGGACGGCTTTGTTTGTTATTTAGGGGCAGCCTTTTGCCACTGCTCGCGAAGCTGTTGTGTTTTCTTGTTCCAGGCTTCTGTCTCTGGGATGAGATGGTTCACATCATAGTTGTTAAACACGATTTCGTTGATCATATTCACCCAGTTGTAATCGGAAAAGCCGGGGATTGTCGCGCCTGGCAGGACGAGTCCGTTATCTTTTGTCATCTTAACGGCTTCGATATTCCGGCCTTGCCAGATCGGTGCTTTATCGATGTAGTCAGTCAGCTCAGGATCAATAACGGAGGCGTTGGCACCTTCGTCAATCTTCCATTTCTGTGCTTCAAGCTCGAATTGAAAGCTGATCCATTCATACGCCTCCTCCTTATGCTCTGAGCTGCTGAGTAAAGCGAGTGGTCCATAGATGTGGAATGAATATTGGTTCAGCTTTCCCCGGGGGAAGGGCAGAATATCCCAGTTAAACTTCGCCTCCCGCTGCAGGCGGGGCAGCAGCCAGTCTCCTCCTATTTCGAAGGCCGTCTTTCCGTTCATGAAATTTTTAACGAGATCGCCTTCTTGAGCAGATCTGTACCAGGAGAGCATGGAGCCATCCTTCGTGACGAACTCCGTCAACCAACGTACATCATCCAGAACAGCCGGCATATCTAGCAGGCTCTTCGTCATCGCTTCGTTCATATAAGCCAGATTCGGAACATGTCCGTCGGCAGCAGCTTTCAGCGGAAGGAGGCGCATCACGAACTCATTGCTGGTAGTAAGGCCATATTCGCCTGCCCCTGGATCGGTTACTTGCTTCGCTATATAACGGAAATCATCAAAGCTCCACGTATTAGGCGGCATCTGTACGCCATGCTTTGCAAGCAGATCCTTATTAACGACGATCCACATCGGCACGTCCACGAACGGGACAGCGAGTCTGCTGCCGTGGAAATTCATCGTATCGAAATAACCGTCCGGCAGCACTTTGTCCTGGAAGGACTCGTCATTATCCATGTATGGCTTTAAATTAGCCAGCATCCCTTTCTGCTCATAAGTAAGCAGATCCCCTGCAATCCAGGTCAGGTCAGCAGGTGTTCCCGCTTTCTCCAATTCCTCGATCTTGGCCATAATAGTCGAATCATTCGCCTGTACCATAACCGGTTCGATGGTAATCCAGGGATACCTCTCATGGAACATATCATAGAGCTGTTGATACCGGTCATCTGCCCAAGTGAGCAGCCTTAGCTTAACGGGGGCTGGTTCCTGAATTTTGTCTGACGGTTTAGGTGTATAGCTGGAGCAAGAGACAAGAACCAGAACAAGTGTCAGGAGTAAACTTCCAACAACCCTATGTTTGTTTTTCATTTGATACTCCTCCTTAAATGAATTGCCACACAAGAGGTAGGGCATCTACCATTTGTGGTGATTCATACTTCGAAAGCATGTCTCCTATGATATAACTCTTAACTCATTGTTGGATGGAATCCAGCTCTTGCCCTTCCTTCAGAATCGGATGCCTTAACGTTATCTTCGTCCCAGCGTCCGGCCCGGTTACTATCTTTAGTTTATAGGCCTCGCCAAAATACAGCTTCAGCCGGTCGTTCACATTGCGCAGCCCTACTCCTCTTCGCGATTGCGAGAACTTGCTGCCTGCCAGCTCTTCCTCTTGTTCGAGCTGATCGAGCACATGCTGAGGAATTCCTTTTCCATTATCGGCAATGTCAATGACAATATCGTCATCCTCTTGCCTTGCGGCAATCATAATTTTCCCTTTATCAAAATTATCCCTTACACTATGCTGAATCGCATTCTCTACTAAAGGCTGCAGCAGAAGACGCAGGAACGGCAAATCAAGCGTTGCATCATCGCAGGAGTACAGGATGCGTACGGTTTTCCCCATCCTTGCCTGCTCAATAGCCACATATGCTTTCACCTGATCAAACTCACGCCGAAGCGTCGTAATCTCTTTCCCTTGATTGAGACTGAGACGAAGCAAATTGCCAAGCGCCGATACCATTTCGCTTATATCGCTCCTGCCGTGATTTTCCGCCTTCCACCGGATCGACTCCAATGTATTGTATAGAAAATGTGGGTTAATCTGATGGCTCAGCACCTGGAATTCCAGTGCTTTCTTGTTCCGTTCCGAACGCGCCGCATCTTTAATCAATCCATCAATTCGCTGCACCATACTTCCGACACTCCGGTACAGCCATCCTACTTCATCCTTACGAGATGACCAAGGTGATAAATAATGAAGATTATCCGATTCAAGCCTGCGCATCAACCGGACTAAATGAGCAATAGGCTGCGTGTAGGTAACGGTAAGATAGATAACAACACTTATACAGCAGATCAAATAAACGATAAGAAAAATAATAAGAACTTTATTAATCTCATCAATCGTGCCCGTCAGTTCCTTAAGTGGAGTCAAGCTGACGATTGTCCAGGGATGATTAGCCATCGTCACATAAGTCGCCAGATAAGTATGACCGCTAATGGTGATCGACTTAGAACCGGAATCGCTTGTTTTCATAAACGAAATAAAAGAATCGGACGGAAACGGCTGCCCGGTCCATTCATTGACAGCGGAATCGTAATGGACGATTCCCTTCTCGTTCACGAGCAGCAGCTTCTGATCCTTCAACTGATCGGAAGGGGAGAAATAGCGCACCAGGAAATCATCGGACAAGTCGGTCGCAATAAGACCCCGCAGCTTGGAATCATATAGTCCGGAGAACCGTTTCACATAAGTAAGCAGCGGCTTCGCATATCTCCCTTGCTTTGGCATGGTCAAATACCAGATCGGCTCCACTGTTGCCCTCGAGCGTTGAAACCAATATTGATCGCCAATACGAACCGATTCATCAATCGATCTCATATACGAAGGGTATTTCGTTGGATGGATTGGATACACCTTCACCCGGAAAGCATCGATGACTGGTGTCGTATGAATGAGCGTCGTCAGCATATTCACCGCAAACGATTCTTCTTCCGAGTTATCAATCGGTTCCTTGTACAGCAGGTCTTGAACGCCTTTATTGCCGATCACCTCGTTCACCTGCTCATTGAGATTGTTCAGATATATTTCGAAGTTCTTCTTAGCCTGCTGCAAATAACTCATCGTCATCTTCGCATTCGCGTCGGATATCCCCTCAATAGATTTGATATGGGAATAGTAGGCAAATAGTAGGAATGGAACAATGATGATGAGCAGAAATATAAAGATCATACGATTGCGGAAGGAGGATGCCAGCCGGAACGATATTTTTCTCACCTAATAAACCTGCCTTTCATGTAAAGAAAAAGCGATAAAAATGAACATTAAAGTTTACTTATGCCTCATTGTAAGGGAATGCCCTATTCTTTACACTTGTTGCATAATGACTAACCTTCTATGAAAAGAGGAACCATCATGCCATTATCTAAGCGTATTGTACATGTTATCTCTCACACCCACTGGGACCGGGAATGGTATATGCCATATGAAGCCCATCACGTCAAACTGATCGAAACGATGAATACGCTGCTTGATACCTTCGAAGCGGACCCTGAATTCCGCAGCTTCTATCTGGATGGGCAGACGATCGTATTGGACGATTATTTGCAGGTGTATCCGGAGAAACGGGACCAGATCCAGAAGCTCTGCGATGAGGGCAAGCTCTCCCTTGGCCCTTGGTATATCCTGCAGGACGAATTTCTGACGAGCAGTGAAGCAAATGTACGTAATTTACAGATCGGACACCGGGATGCTGCCAAGTTTGGTCCAATCTCGAAGCTGGGCTACTTCCCCGATTCGTTTGGCAATATGGGACAAGCGGCACAGCTTCTGAAGCAGGCAGGCATTGATACAGCCGTCTTCGGAAGAGGAGTTAAGGCGACCGGCTTCAACAACCGGGTTGATGACTCGGGACTGGAATCACCGTTCTCCGAACTGATCTGGCAATCGCCAGACGGCTCTAGTGTGCTTGGCATCCTGTTTGCCAACTGGTACAACAATGGTATGGAGATTCCCGTTGACCTGGCTCAAGCAAAGCCTTACTGGGAGCATCGTCTGGCACGAGCAGAGCAGTTTGCCTCCACTCCGCATCTTTTACTAATGAATGGCTGCGATCATCAGCCCATTCAGACCAACCTGTCCGAGGCACTTCGCACGGCAAGAGAGCTGTTCCCGGATTACGAGTTTATCCATTCGAATTTCGATGATTATGTGCGTGCAGTGGAAACCGAGCTTCCGGATACGCTTAGCGTAACGCGGGGTGAGCTCCGAGGCCAGCAGACCGATGGCTGGTATTCTCTCGTTAACACCGCTTCTGCACGTATCTATATTAAGCAGCTTAATCAGCAGAACCAAACGCTGCTGGAAAAAGTGACCGAACCACTCGCCGCCGCTGCTCATAGCCTTGGGAAGCCTTACCCACATGGACTGCTGCAATATGCCTGGAAGACACTGATGCAGAACCATCCGCATGACAGTATTTGCGGCTGCAGTGTCGACGAGGTTTACGACGAGATGAAGACACGTTTTGCCAAAAGCATGGAGGTTGGCAAACGGCTGACTGAAGAAAGCGTCAGATTCATCAGCTCTAAGATCGATACTTCCTCCTTCGCTTCGCTTAGTAAAGAAGCTGTTCCGGTCGTTGTCTTTAACACCAGCGGTTACGAAGGCTCATCCGTCATTTCCGTTGAGATTGAATATTCCCATCGCTTCTTTGACCAAAGTGAGGATCCAGTTGCCATTGCTGCCGCCGTAAAAGAACGTACGCATGCTGAAGGCTATCTGGTTAATGCCGCTGGTAATCAAATCGCTCATACGGCAGAAGATTTGGGTGTACGCTTCGGCTATGAGCTGCCAGGCGATAAGTTCCGCCAGCCTTATATGGCGCGTGCACTACGACTAACCTTCGAAGCAGCTAACCTGCCTCAGCTCGGCTATCAGACCTTTGCCTGGATTCCAGATGAAGGCGCTCACAACAACAAGCCAGCCGCAGAATTATCTCTAATCAGCAGCAGCCGGACGTTAGAGAACGCCCATCTGAAGCTGACCGTTGAGGACGATGGAAGCTACTCCATCCATCATAAGGCAAGCAGTCAAACGTACAGCGGACTTGGGATTTACGAGAACGTGGGCGATATCGGTAATGAATATATTTTCAAACAGCCTGTAGGCGATAAAGCAATTACAACCAAAGGGCTCAAAGCGGCCATTCGAATCGTAGAAGACACGCCATACCGGGCAGCATTTGAGATCACTCATTCCTTTGCTATTCCAGCAAGTGCGGATGAGCGGTTAGCCCAAGAAATTAACACGATGGTTGAGTTCCGCCAGCGGAAGGCTGGACGATCAAACGAGCTTGCTTCGCTTGTTATTGTCACTAAACTAAGCCTTGAGCGTGATGGAAAAGGCGTAGTTGTTCATGCACAGATTGACAATCAATCGAAGGATCACCGTGTTCGCGTATGGCTGCCATCCGATGCTGATGCTTCCACGCATTTTGCAGACTCTATCTTTGAAGTGGCTGAGCGCCAGACCGTTCCATCATCTGTTTGGGAGAACCCTAGTAACTGCCAGCATTTGCAAACCTTCATTGACGTTCATGATGCTAATAGAGGTCTCACAGTTGCCGGTAAAGGTCTTAACGAATACGAAGTACTGCATGACGGCAGAAATACCATTGCCCTAACACTGCTTCGGTCAGTCGGCGAGCTTGGCGATTGGGGGGTATTCCATACACCAGATGCGCAGTGCCTAGGCATCAATGAAGCGGAATGGATGATCAGCCCTTATGGCGGTGAGAATGAACGGTTCAGCGCTTACCGCGAAGCTTACCGATTCCCTGTGCCAATCACCTCAAGAAGTATGGGATTACAGCATGGTGAGCTTCCACTGAGTGACCATTTCCTCGCTTGGAACGGTGACGGTCTTGCTTTCTCCAGTCTGAAAATCAATGAAGATCGCGGTGATCTGATGGCACGCTGGTATAATCTTTCGGGCGCATCAACCCATCTTACTGTTCAGCCGAAATCCGCAGCAGCGAGTTATGAGAGCACCATAATGGAAGACGCTGGTGAAGAAGCTGTGGGCAGCAGTCTTCCAGTAGACGGCTTCAAAATCGTAACGATTGGTATCAAATCTTTATAACAAGCAACAAAAAAGGCAGTTCCAAAGGTAAAGCTATTCACCTTGGATACTGCCTTTTTATACCTTACTCGTCCACAATGCCCCGTTGTCTACGGTATTCTTTTGGCGTACAGCCAACCTGCTTCTTGAACAGCTTTGAGAAATGGACAGGGTCCTTATAGCCAACCTGGAATGAGATTTGATAAACCTTGAACTGGATATCACCAAGCATTTCCTTCGCTTTCTCGATCCGAATATCGGTCAAATATTCGAGGAAGGTCTGCCGCTTGTCTTTCTTAAACAGTTTGCTAAGCCATACTGGCGTGACATGAACCGCGTTTGCTACACTTTGCAGCGTTAAGCTTTCCGCGTAATCACGCTGCAGGATTTTTTCGGCTTCGCATATAATCTGGCTTGGTGTAGATGAGAGACTGCGGAAATCAACCGCAATTTCCTTCAGGCATTTTTCCGCCTGCTCCCTAAGTGATTGAAGCGTATCATATCGTTCAAGCTGCTCCCATAACGCGATTGGATTACTGATCCACTTTTTATTAGGAACGCCAGCAGAGGATGCTTTCTTGAAAATCTCAAACAGCCACTCGAAGATGTTCTGCTGAATATCCCGCAGCTGTGTGAGCTGCCAAGCTTGAACCATTAACTCAAATCGGTCCAACGCAGCTGAAATATCTTCATCCGAACCGAATTTGACCAGATCCAGTACTTCTTCCGGCTCCGCAAGCGTTAGATCAGCGTTGTCTCCCTCTTCAAAGCTACCTTGCAGCGTAAATACCCGATTCCCGCCATACACCGCCTTTTGCTCCAGCACGCCAAGCGCCTCGGTATACATATCATGCAATTGCTCGAAGGTACCCGGGTTCGTCCGTAGTCCCGCGCTCGCTTTCACTTTAACAAAATCATTGATGCGCTTAATGCACAAATATGCGATGCCACTCGTCAGCTCCAATTGATCCGAACGCATGCAGCTGAGTAGAATGACCCATCGGTTCCCGCTATCCATACATAAAGCGTACGGATAAGGATAATCCTCCTCCAATGTCTGGTTCACCACATTGCCGATACCAAACAGAATTAAGTCCTTTTCCTGAACCCGGCGGTTCTCGATTGCCTTCAAATCATCGGCTTCAATAACCATCAGCGTCATATGCTGACTGATCATCCACTCCAGATTCAAGGTCGTCAACCGGTGGCGCCTTCTTGTTTCCTTATAGGGATCATGCTCCTGCTCTACCATTTCCCGAAGCAGCTCTTCGCGCATCTTGGGAATTGCGAATTTCACCTGATTCATCAGCATCTGTTCATTATGCTGCTCCAGCTGCTTCCTTTTAATATTATCAAGCGCTTTGCGTACAATTTGCTCCAGTTCACTGATATTGATTGGTTTGAGAATATAGTCGAKGGCACCGGTTTTCATCGCTTGCTTCACGAGTTCGAAATCATCGTAGCCACTGACTACAATCGCCTCCGGATGATAATCCGTGAGCTGCTGCAACGCACTAAGAAACTCAAGTCCGGACATCCGGTTCATCTTTATATCCGTTACAATCAAATCCGGACGTACATCCTGCGCCAGCATAAGTGCGGTATCGCCGTCATCAGCAACCAGCACCTCAACAATGCCAAAAGAAGCCCAAGGAAAGCGGTTACGTAAACCTTCGCGGATCTCGAATTCATCATCCACAATTAAAGCTCGCAGCATCCACTCACCATCCCCATTATACAAATCATAACCTGTCTTGTTGTGTTAGCCTACCTCCATACTAAACGACTCTATTTTGGATTGCACGGGGGTAAAACAAAACTTTATGGGGTTGTATTAAATTGTTGGCGGATAGATGCTGCATGGCCAAAGTACATTCGGGTACAAGGAGCTAGCCAATCACGAGAAACGGCTCCAATTCTTTGAAAAGCTTTTTGTAGTTAACATCATCCGGCACTACAAGTGTCAACGGTTCACTCAGCTTCAGCACGAACAAACCGAGAATCGACTTCGCATCAGCCATCCCGCTTTTGCCATGAATCCAAATATCAAAGTCATATCTGGATACGATATGGTTGATTTGTTCAATATCTTTCACGTCTTTCACTTTGATTGGCACGATCATCACGAACTGCTCCTTCCAGCATCCAACTTTTTCTTATTAGTTGTGTGCGGATAGACATTGCTTTATGCGTACAGGCATAACATGTATGGACAGGTAAGTGAAGGGAGAGGGCTGACATGGCTTGGCGTGAACAGGTTCCGAGCGATGCGAAGATAACATTCGATAAGTTAATTGATCGTAAGAAAAAATGGGATACCTGTAAATCAAGGGCGGCAGCATGTGCATTGCTTTGCTTATTTTGTTTTCTGATGTTTGCCGTTGTCTATTATAAAAATATCGCCTCCCTTAACGGCAGCTATATCAGCTTCTTTGAAGGCATCATGAACAATTCTTTCCTCATCTTCCTGATCGCCGTATTCATTGTCAGCTTTGTTTATTTGTATGTACTGGCCAAGGAAATCGATAAAGCGAAGAAAAAGTATGAAACTCTTAGGAATGAGACGATTGATAAATTCGATACAACATGGCTGAAAAGCATTAATTTCGACACTAGAAACGAGATCTCCTTAGAGATGAATACATACGACATTAATATCGATTATAAAGGCTAAATACCATATAAATCCCCCTGAGCTTGAAGCAGGGGGATTTATTCATTTTATTCGCTGGTAGCTCTGCAAACTAATTTCTCGTCAAGATCAAACGAATAACGACGGAACCCTCCAAGGACATTGCGGAGCTCATTATAAACGCGATCAAATAAACGCCACATTCGTTCCAATTCATATTCCCATCTTCGGTCAACAATTGGGAGGCTGAACGAGACTCTCACCATTTGCTCTTCAATCTCAAACATAACATTCTCAACTTCCTCTTGATGAGAATCAGCCTCCTCCTTCTTACCGTCCGATATTTGAGCATAGAAGCTGTTATTAATAATATAAGGTAGGGTTCGAATTGCTGAAGCAAGGGAGAAGAAAGAAGTAATATCATACCGAAAATCATGGATCCAATAGCGAAGAAAATCATTAGAGGCTTCAACAAAATGCTGGGTTGCCGAGATGGCTTCATGGTAAACATGAGGAAATAGACGTGTGGACATAGAGAGGTCTCCTTTAATCGGGGAATTTGTGATTAGCATCGGATGGGAGTACCGGGGTAGTAGGGTATCTCCTATGGGAGGTTTCATCCGTAGCTTTCCATTTTAAATAATACGTTCAAGCTATCTTTTTGACAATCTTAGTTATCTGCAATATCGGAAAGAACAACGGACTAACTAGCTGCAAGGCTAGTATAGTCCGCTTTTTAATTGGATTATATTTTCCCTGGTCTCCCGAAGTGAGGTGTGCCATCTTCATTCCAAGAAAATGCTTGTACACGGGCATGTCGGTTTGGATCCGACAGAGCACTTCCTATTAGTTCCTTATAAGGACGGGCATGATAGACGATCAGGTCGATAGAGCCATCTTCACTCATCGTAAAGCAGTTATGTCCTGGTCCATAGTTAGCAGTCTCCTCATTAGTCTCAAATACAGGGAGAGGATGCTTTGTCCACGAATTCGGATCAAGCAAGTTGGCATCATCAGAAACTTCCAGCAGACCCATACAATATCGGTGATCGGTCGCGCTTGCTGAAAAAGCAACAAAAATCCGCCCATTACGCAGCAGTACAGCTGGCCCTTCATTCACCCGATGACCTTGAATCTCCCAATCATATTGAGGCGTTGATATCAGAACTTGAGGACCGGCAATCGTCCATGGATTGACCAGTTTGGCTATGTATAAATTGCTGTCTGATTCTTTATATTGCGCCCAGATCAGATATTGATCTCCACGATGATTGAAAGTCGTAGCATCAAGCGAGAAGCTCTCGAAATTTAGTGCTATTTTGCCTTTTTCAACCCATGTGCCAGTTATCGGGTCTTCATCGTTGCACTCCAGGACATAAGGCCGGATTGCCCATTGATCCTCAGCTGTTCCCGCTGCGAAATAGATATACCACTTGCCATCGATGTGATGAATCTCCGGCGCCCAGATATGGTTGCCCATCTCTCCGACTTCATGCTTACGCCAGATCACCGCTTCCTCCGCAGTAACAAGTCCTTCAAGCGTAGCTGCCTTCCGCAAAACAATTCGGTCATACTCAGGTACGGAAGCTGTGAAATAATAGAAACCATCCGTATGCTTAAGCACATAGGGATCTGCGCGATTTACAATCCAGGGATTTGAGTAGCTGACCGTCTCACTTGCCATTTGTATGTTGCCCCCACTTCTATTTACCATATTTGTTCTATTATAATAGAATCCTTTTAGTAGAAGAAGTGAGAAAAACGCTATCTTATTGATGACCAACAACTCTGTGAGGGACATATGGTGCTTCAAGTGAAGTAATTTCCTCATGTGTTAACTTGATATCCAGCGCTGCTGCTGCGTCCTCAAGATGAGAGAGTTTCGTCGCACCAACAATAGGCGCAGTCACCGGTTCTTTCTGCAGCAGCCAGGCAAGTGCAATCTGAACACGGGAAACGCCTCGTTGTTCCGCGATCGCTGCAACTTGATCTATGATTAATCGGTCGGCCTCTGCCGTTGCGTCGTATTTCTGTTTCGCAATTTGATCCGTTTCAGAACGATGCGTTGTTTCCTTCGGATCTCTAGTTAATCGTCCTCCAGCAAGCGGACTGTACGGAATAACGCCGATTTTTTCTTCCCGACAAAGCGGCAGCATCTCTCGTTCTTCTTCACGGTAGATGAGGTTTAAGTGATTCTGCATCGATACGAACCTAGTCCATCCATTTCGCTCTGCAACATGGAGGGCCTTCTGGAACTGCCACGCATACATAGCGGAGGCACCGATGTATCTTGCCTTTCCTGCTTTCACCACATCATGCAAGGCTTCCATCGTCTCTTCGATTGGCGTATGGTAATCCCAGCGATGAATCTGGTACAGATCTACATAATCGGTTTTTAGACGTTTCAAGCTCTTATCTATCTCGCTCATAATCGCTTTCCTTGAAAGTCCGGCGCCGTTAGGACCTTCATGCATTCTTCCGTGAATCTTTGTTGCGAGGACGATCTCATCTCGATTGGCATATTCTTTGAGTGCAAGTCCAACAATTTCCTCACTTGTTCCATCCGCATAGACGTTAGCCGTATCAAAGAAATTGATTCCAAGCTCCAGTGCTTTTTTTATAACCGGACGACTGCCTTCTTCATTGAGAACCCATTGGTGAAAGGAACGCTCTGCGATCCCAAAGCCCATACATCCAAGACATAACCTCGATACATCCAAGCCTGTATGGCCAAGCTTCACATATTCCATTAGATACGCCTCGCTCTCCAAAAGTTCATACATCAAAGATATTATTGCATCTGGAGTTCACTCCAAGTCAAGCATGTTCAACAGGCGACTATATTAATCAGTTTGAAAAAGTAATGATGGAGAAGGTCACTTCTTTCGAGAATCGGTTCGTCATTGAACTCACCATTGATGGCAGGCATACCGTCATGCTTATTCCAGTTATTCTGCTGAATGGTAATCTTTCTGCTGGGCGATATTAATGAACAGCCCAAGAGCCTTGATATATCTAAAGCCCTTTGGC
The DNA here is from genome assembly GCF_052113225.1 of Paenibacillus sp. YAF4_2. Lineage (NCBI taxonomy): Bacteria > Bacillati > Bacillota > Bacilli > Caryophanales > Paenibacillaceae > Paenibacillus > Paenibacillus sp. YAF4_2. The sequence continues at coordinate 78,366 of NZ_JBFRCT010000006.1, read as the reverse complement.
TGTTTTCACGAAATTGAAATAAGCTTCCCTACAAAAAACTCATCTTGTTGTTACACTAAAGGAAAAGACAATTCAGGTATCGTGTCATTGGAAAGGTGTAATAAGATGTGGAAACCAGACCGAACCATTAAAACAACGTTGTACCAACAAATCGCAGAATATATTGAGCAGCGTATTACACTAGGTGAAATGCCTCCTGGAAGTATGCTGCCTTCTGAACGCAAACTTGCTGAACAATTAGGTGTAAATCGAAGCACAGTCGTACAAGCCTATGAGAATCTTCGTGCTTCCGGAATCATTGAGAGCACGACAGGAAGCGGTACCCGCGTTTCTCAATCGTGCTGGGGAACGGCTCAGGTGCAAACACCGAATTGGAATCGTTATGTAGAGGGAGGGACGCTTCTGCCTAACCTCCCCTTTTTAAGAAGAATAAGAGAAGGCGTTCAAAGTGGGGAACCGTTCATTAATTTCGCAAACGGCGAGCTGGCTCCAGAGCTTTCACCCAATGAATGGATTAGAAATGTCATGCAGAGCCAGCCATTTCATGAACCGTTAGGATACGGGGATCCGCAGGGTTATGTTCCACTTCGCAACGCTTTAGCCTCCTTTCTCCTGGAGCATCGCGGTATTAAAACGACTAATGATTCTATATTAGTTACATCCGGATCCCAACAATCCTTATACCTTATTACCCAATGTCTCCTAAGTCCCGGAGATGCCGTTGCTATCGAAAACCCTTCTTATAATTACTCTTTACCCATGTTCCAGTCAGCAGGCATCCGTCTATTCGGATTAACCGTTGATAAGGATGGTGTTGATCCGGAGGAAATTCGCACTTTATTCAAGCTGCACCGAATCCGAATGGTATTCTTAAATCCGAATTATCAGAACCCGACGGGAACGGTTTTAAGCACACAAAGAAGAGCAGACATACTTGCTTGCTGCGAGCAGCTTGGAATTCCGATCGTGGAGGATGATCCCTTCAGCTTAACCTCAATGGATGAAGAGGTCCCTCCCCCAATTAAGTCCTTGGATCGAACGGGCACTGTGTTATACATTGGATCTTTATCTAAGATTGCAGCATCAGGTCTGCGAATAGGCTGGATGGTTGCTCCTCATACCGTTCTTCAGCGCCTGGTAGACGCGCGGCAGCAGATGGATTTTGGCCTTAGCATCTTCCCGCAATGGATTGCCGCTCATCTTCTTGATTCATCGGCGTTAGCTCCCCATTTGTACCGTCTGAGAGAGGCTTTGCGCAGCCGCCGAAATTTAATGGCAAATGCTCTTAATCGTATGTTAAGAGATAAGATTTCGTTTGAATTGCCTGCAGGCGGATTAAATCTCTGGTGTAAAATAAATGAGGATGTCGATGACTATACACTGCTGAGAAATGGTTTTAAGCGTGGCGTCTTGTTTGTCCCGGGCAGCGTGTATGGTTCTGAAGCAGGTTTTGTCAGATTATCCTACGCCCGTCCTGCTGTAGAGGATATCGAGATTGGCATCAGCAAATTCTCCGAAGCTTTACATGAAACAATAACCAGATAGAAAAGGGCCAATCATCATGGATTGGCCCTTTTCTTACCAATAGTATAGCTTCACCGATACATGCCAGCTATGCGGACAACAATCCCGTTGTGAAGGCTCTCAAGGTCGTTACATCCCCTACCCTTTACTGTTAGCCTCATTAAGATCTTCATGACGAATGACCTGGCGCCCGAACATAACGATAATAAATGGACCGGAGATAAACGCTAAACTAACCATGATGAAAGAAACCAATGCTTCCATTCGTAATCACCTTCTTCTTCGTATGACTTTATTACTATTAATCATAAATTGGAGGTGAACGAATGTAACCAGCCAATTACACAGAATCTTATACCATCCAATTTATAATTGGAGTGGTTTGCAAAGAGCATAAGAAGTAGAAAAAGGCTTTTCAACCCTGCCGTATCTTTGCTCAGACAGAAGGAAGACTTCCATCACGGCAGTCTCCTCGCTCTCCACTCTTCAGTTCCAGCCTCCATGTTATCAAGCGGCTTGGTATTTCCCTTGATCAGCCCCAAGCGGCCAGCTCCAGCTCGAAATCGTTAGCGAAATCAGGACTGATTGGTGTAACCCGCACGTTTACGTCGGCCTTCCAGATGTTGTCTACTGGGATGTCTGAAGAAGTGCCCTCGTAAACATAGAGTCCCTTAGTCTGCTGCTTTATCGCCTTTAGTGTCACCTTCCAGATACCACGATGACCATCGGAGCCAACCGCCTCCACGCGGACGTCCTTGTGCCATATGGCGCCAAGCCCAATCTCAGCCCGGAAAGCCTTCTTGTTCATTCCGATTCTGCAGCTATTGTCTTCAATAATATCCACTTTCCTGACTTGGACACTTGACCAGTTGTCACGGATAAAATGCTTGTAAGCCGCAACCCTTGATGCAACCTCGAGATTATCCGCAGCGAACCGCTTTCCTCTTGCACTCGTTGGTACGTACATCTTGTTCCAATAGTCGGTAACCATTCTGTGAGTGTTGTAGACAGGTGCGAGCGAGCAGATCGATTCCTTCATTAGGTTGATCCATTCCATCGGGACCTTCTGATCCTCCCGCTTGAAGAACAGCGGAATAATCTCTTCCTCAAGCAGCCGATAAAGCGCTTCGGTATCCTGCTTCGCCTGGAGCTCGGTGTTGCCATCATTCATACTTTCGATGGCCCAGCCGTTTCTTCCGTTGTAGCCTTCCACCCACCACCCGTCCAGCACGCTGCAGTTAAGCACACCATTCAGGGCAGCCTTTTGCCCACTTGTACCGCTGGCCTCCATTGGCTTCAATGGCGTATTAAGCCATACATCAACACCTTGAACAAGCAGCTTTGCCTTATCCATAGCATAATTCTCTATCATATAGACGCGGTCTTTAAACCTATTATCCTGAGACAGCTCCACAATTTGACGAATCAGGTCCTGCCCGGGTCCGTCTGCGGGATGCGCCTTGCCTGCGAAAACGAGGACCACCGGGCGGTCTGGATTACCCAGGATGCGCGCGATCCGCTCCGGGTCACTGAAGATAAGCAATGCCCGCTTATACGTCGCAAATCGTCTGGCAAAACCAATGATTAACGGCATTCTATCAGACGGGGGGAGCGGAAGACCAAAAGCCTGAAGCATCTTGAGCTTAGCCCGCTGATGCTCCTCCCACAGCTCGATGCCCGGAATATCCCGAACAGCAGCCCATACTTCCGGCTCCGCTGTCTGCAAGGTCCAGTCGGACGGGAGATACCGATCGAACAGCTCTTTTAAGTCAGCGCCTAGCCATGTCCCGGTATGGATGCCGTTTGTGACCGAATCGACGGGAATGTCCCGTACTGGAATATGCGGCATCCACCGATGGAACATTTCCCGGGTAACCTCACCATGCAGTTTGCTCACCCCGTTCACTTTCGATGAGGTGCTGACGGCAAGGCGCGTCATGTTGAACACGCCGTTCATGCTGCCAAGTGACAATACTCGATCCCTGTCAGTTCCGAGCTGCCAATAATAGTCGCCGAAAAAACGGTCCATCATGTCGATGGAGAAAACGTCATGCCCGGCTGGAACCGGTGTATGCGTCGTAAAGACGGTGCTTGCCTTGACGGCTTCGAGTGCTGTCTCGAAAGACAAACCTTCAGCGGAAAGCATGCGGATTCGTTCGAGTGTTAGGAATGCACAGTGTCCTTCGTTCATATGCCAGACCTCTGGCTGGATGCCAAGCGCAGCAAGCAGTCTAGTACCACCGATGCCGAGGAGGATCTCCTGGCTTATACGGATATCTTGTACATTGGGATATAACGTGTCAGTCAAGCGGCGGTCCGCATCACTGTTCGTTTCAACATCGGTATTAAGCAGGTACAAGGTGACCGAGCCCACCTTCACGGACCATGCTTTCGCATATACCTTCCTGCCCTGGAGCGGAACCTCTATAATGATCGGCCGACCATTGTCATCCCGCACGAGTTGAACCGGATAGACACTCGCCTCGAGGTCCACTTCGGGGTACAAATGCTGTTGTGAACCACCTTCGTCAATACGTTGCTGGAAGTATCCTTTTCCATAAAATATGCCTACGCCCGTAAGCGGAATATTCAAGTCTGCTGCCGCCTTGATATGGTCGCCAGCCAATATGCCAAGGCCACCTGAGTAGATCGGTAAGGATTCATCAAGTCCGAACTCCGCCGAGAAATACGCAATACTATTGTTTTGCATAATTCCACCCCATTTTTCACCAAATTGCACCATGAAAGCGCCTAATAACTTGGTGCCTTACTACTATATGACGATTTATGGTACATGTGCCTATATTCGCGAGCCGTTACTCCTGACATCGTGAGTAACACATAAAAAAGGACGCTTACGCGTCCTTAGACTTTCTCGACAGTCTAAACGATTTCGAATTACTTGTATCAGCCCTTAGCTGCAAGGAACGCAGATGCCTGTGTCTCAAGCTCGCTCTTCACTTTAGCAATACCAGCAGCTTTCATCTTGGCATTCAGCGAATCAAACTGTTTATCGACATCCTTAACAGCTCCAATAGCAAGCGGCATAAAGTACTGCGTCGATACGTTCTTCAAGTTCGCGATTTCGGTCTTCACGTTATCCGTGTTGAAGGTAAAACCAAGATAAGTAACTGGCTGCAGGAAATCTTTAATCTTGTTATTTAATTCAATGTAGGAGTCCGTCCAGCTAACGCTTGGCTTGAAGTTATCCTTATCAACGAACCAGAAGCCTGCCGCATCAGGCGGATATGTGTTGGTTTCAGCAGTCACACCGTCAGGCAGAGCCAGCTTATCATCGGCTGTAATTACATAGTTTTTACCCTCGATACCGTAGTAAGCGTTAAATACGTAAGCAGGATCTTCCATGATCAGATCAAGTGCTTCCATCGCCCGCTCCGGATGTTTGGAGTTAGCAGCGATTGCAATACCGTTGTTCAGCCAGCTGTTGGACGGTGCATGACCTGTTGGTGACAGAACCGGCATAATGTAAGTCTCGATATTCTTGTCTTGGCAGGACGACAGTGTCGCTTGAATATCAATCGAGTTACCAAACGCTACACCTGATTTGCCATCGCAGAAGTTATCTTTCGAGCGGATCTTGTTGGAATACGGATTCTTGTTAACATACCCTGCATCATACCACTGCTTCATAATGCCAGCTGCGTATTTGAACGCACCTTGAACAGGCTCATCCGTAATGCTTAGAATTTTACCGGTTGGGTCTTCCTGATCCGTATAGTTGCCGACACCGGAAGGGTCACCGGAATCAATCGGAGCACCAGCGTAAGCGAACTTCTCTGATACCAAAGCCCCGAATGGCGTAGGTAAGTCATACTGGGAATCCAGATTAAGCGGAATCATGTTTGGATAATCTTTTTTGACCTCAGCGAAGTAAGGCTCAAGTTCCGAGATCTTGGTCGGATTAGTTAAACCAGCCTTCTCCATCACGTCTTTGCGAAGGACAATGACGTTTACTTTGCGGTCTGGCGTTGTCGTTGGAATCATGTACTGCTTGCCATTTACTTGTGCCGCTTTATAAGCAGCTGGATCTTGTTTAGCCGTATACTTCGGCATGTATTTCTGGAACATATCCTGTGTCAGCTCTTTGAAAGAGCCCTTGTTCGCCTCAGGCACATAGAAGTTCCAGTCAGCCGTGAAGACGAAGTCGACATCTTCACCGGACGCTAGAATAAGAGGATATTTGGAAGCGATGTCTCCCCATCCAATATAGTTAATTTCAAGGGTTGCGTTAATGTCCTTCTTCAGCTTCTCATTAAGTGCCGTCATCACATCCGGCATGCCCTTTGGTGCTTCGCCAAGTAAATAACCAACAAGCTTAATCTCTTCCGAGTGGTCATTACCGTTATCTGTGGCTGCCGGCTCCATGCTGTCAGCAGACGGTGAAGCCGAAGGCTCCGTAGAGGCATTTGAGGATGCTGCTGTATTACTGTTATTGTTGTTGCTGCTGCAGGCAGTGATAAGAAGTGCAATCATTGCAATCAATGCCAGCATATTGAATAGGCTTTTTGTTTTTCTTTTCAAGTGAATCCCTCCCCTTATAGTGGTCGAGCAATGACATCATCTATATAAACTCCGAGATCTGACCGGAATCTATATCAACCTTTTACAGCACCAATCGTGACACCACTTACGAAATATTTCTGAGCGAACGGGAAGACCAGCAAAATAGGGCCTGTTGCGATGACAGTCATCGCCAGCTTGAATGTCTCCTTTGGAGCATCCAGGCTTGTCACATGCTGTGCCATAGCAGATGAAAGGTTAATGGAGGACAGCATCTTATACAGCAAATATTGCAGCGGAATCATAGAATCCTTAGTGGTGAACATCATGGCGGTCCACCAGTCATTCCAGTAAGCCAAGGCAGTAAACACTCCGATAGAGGCAAGAGCCGGCTTACTAAGCGGAAGAATCATCTGCAGGAAAATCCTCATCTCCCCTGCTCCATCAATCCTCGCGGATTCAATAAGCGGTTCAGGAACGGAGCTTTTGATAAAGCTTCGGAGAATCAGAATGTACATCACATTGAACATCGGCCCCAGAATGAGTACGGCATACGTATTGGTCAGATGAAGGTTACGGCTAAGCCAGATATAATAGGGTGCAAGACCGCCATTAAACAGCGTTGTGAAGAAAAGAAAGAACGCCAGCTTATTGCGATGCGCAAGCTCCTTTCTCCCGAGGACGTACGCCGCCATCGTCGAGATGAAGAGCGATAGAACCGTACCAACAACAGTCACGATAACGGAAACCTTATAGGCGGAAAGAACATCTCCGGGATAGCGGAAAATATACCGAAAAGCTTCGAGTGATAGATCGTGGGGCCAGAACCAATAACCATCACTCAGCACAGAGCTTTCCGAAGAGAATGCGCCGGCCAGCAGAACAACAAAGGGCAGCAGGCAGATCACCGCGATAATGGAGACGACCGTATAAGAAATCGTTGTAAAGATAGGAGCGGAATTCAGCTTTCCGGTGGAAGCTTGACTGCTCATGTTAACACCCTGCTTTCTCACTTAAGTTGATTGAAGGCTGCAGATTTTAGAACAAGGCTTGTTCCTTGTCATATCTGCGGACAAACCAATTGGCTGTCAGGATAATGATCAGTGTCAGAACGGATTGGTACAGACCAACCGAGGACGCCATACCGAAGTCTGCAGAACCCATCAAAGAGCGGAAGGCAAGCGTGTCGATAATATCTGTGGCATCCATTAACAGTCCGTTATTGCCGATTAACTGATAGAACATATCGAACTCACCTCTCATAATCCGGCCTAGTCCTAGCAGAATCAGAATGACCATCGTTGGCTTTAGCAGAGGCAGTGTAATCTGCATAATGCGCTGGAACCGACTGGCTCCGTCAATAGTGGCTGCTTCATATATTTCCTGATCAATGCCTACTATGGCCGCCAAATATAGAATGCTTCCGTAGCCTACCCATTTCCACACATACAGGAACGGCAGCAGGAAGTACCAATAGCTCGTGTTGGAATAAATATCGAGTGCCTGAATATCTAGAAAATGTAGAACCTTATTAACAATGCCATACTCGTAATTAAGGAAGTTGTAGACGAAAGCCGATACCGTTACCCAGGAAATAAAATAAGGGAGAAACATCAGCGTCTGACTTAGCTTCTTGAACGACTTGCCGCGGATCTCGGATAAGAAAACGGCAGCAACGATGGAGAACACGGTGTAGCAGCCCAGGAATATAACGTTATACACCATCGTATTGCGAGTCACAAGCCAAGCCTTTCCCGAAGCGAAAAAGTAATGAAAGTTATCCAATCCAACCCATTCACTTAAGAACATGCCGCCCTGCCTGGAATAGGATTCGAACGCCATAACAATACCGCCCATCGGAATATAAGCGAATACAACATAATAAACAGCAACGGGTACAAACATCAGATACAACAGCCAATTTTTTCGAATATCCTTCATGTAGGCAACCTCCATAGCATTCTCTCCAGCAATCTCTATCTGCTTCAATGTTACCGAAAGTGCCTTCCGCCTCACACGGGGTAAACTTACGATCATCTTTGAAAATCACATCTGCCGGCACTTATAAAAATAAAAAAAGCCCACCCGGCATTACCGCCAAGGCAGGCTTCCTCGATCTAATTATTGATTTGCAAGATAATCAGCCGCTTGCTTCTGTACTTCTGCCTTAACCTTAGCAATTCCAGCCTTCTTCATATGCTGAACCAACGTATCAAAAGCAGCCTCCACATTATCAACCGCCCCGATATAGATCGGCTGCGCATATTGTGTGGATACACTTTTCAGATTGGCAATCTCCGACTTCACCTGATCAGAATTAAACAGGAATCCAAGTAAAGGGGTCGGCTCGAGCAGCGGCTGAACCCGCTCCTGCAAAGCCTTATAGGAATCCGTCCAATTGGCAACCGGTTTAAAGAGGTCCTTATTCACAAACCAGAAGCCGGCAGCATCAGGAGGATATGTATTGGACTCGGACGTAACTCCTTCAGGCAAGCCAATCTTATCGTCGGGTGTAATGGTATAGTTGACCCCTTCGATGCCATAATAAGCCAGATACGCATAGGAGGGATCCTCCATAAGCAGGTCAAGAGCCTCCATGGCCCGCTCCGGATTTTTGGAGGAAGCGGATATCGCTACACCATTGTTCAGCCAGCTTGCCTTCGTGGCTTTCCCGGACGGATACACCATCGGAAATGGATATACATCAATTCCCTGCTCCTTGCAGGACATAAAAACATTCATCATATCGATGGAGTTGCCGAATGCGATACCCGATTTGCCGTTGCAGAAATTGTCCTTGGAACGAATGTTGTTGGCATACGGGTTTTTATTCATATATCCCTTGTCATACCAGTCCTTCATTATATAAGCGACTTCCTTCTGCCAGCTCAGGATCGGCTCCTCTGTCATGCTGTACATGACACCCTCCGGGTCCTCCATATCCGCTGTTATTCCTTGAGCAAGCGGATCACCTGAATCGAATGGAGCACTAAACCAGGCGAATTTCTCCATCAGCAAATAAGTAAACGGGGTTGGAAGATCATATTGGGAATCCAGGTTGAGCGGAATCATGCCTGGATAACTGCGCTTTATCTCAGCGAGGTACGGCTCAATCTCCGAGAACTTTGTAATTTGCGTCATGCCTGCCTTCTCCATCACATCCTTACGGAATAAGGCAATATTCACCTTACGGTCGGGAGAGGAGGTCGGAATCATATAAGGTGTTCCATTTACGTCGGCTGCACGGAGCGCTTCGGGCGCCATAGCCTCCATATGTCTCGGCATGTATTGCTCCAGCAAGGATTGACTAAGCGGATAGAACGCCCCCTTTGTCGACTCAGATACATAGAAGTTCCAGTCCGCTGCAAAAATAAAATCAACATCCTGGCCGCTTGCTAGAACAAGCGGGTACTTCGAAGCGACGTCATTCCACGCTATGTAATTAAGTTCAATCTTTGCATTGATATCTTTCTTCAGCTTCTCGTTAATCGCCTGCAGTACTTGCTGCATGCCCTTCGGTGCCTCTCCAAGCAGATAACCTACAAGCTTCACTTCCTTCTCGTGACCGGGACCTGGGTTAGCTGCTTCTTGTTCATCCCCATTACCAGTGCAGGCTGTCAATCCAAGCACGAGAAGCACGGACAGCAGAGCCGCACCCAGCCATAACCGTCCTTTTATTCCCCGTCTCATTGCGCTCTCCCCCGTTCATCCAGCCTTCGTTCGGGCAGCCGCAGCAAAACGCTGGTTCCTTCTCCCTCCGAGCTGTCGAACCTCAGGCCGTATTGAAGACCATATGACAGCTGCAGCCGCTCTTCAATATTACGGACGCCATAACCTCCCCTGTCACCCTCCGCTGAAGGGGCTAGCAGGATCGTACTAAGCTGCTCGGCAGACATGCCTACTCCATCATCAGTCACTTTAATCAGAAGATCGCCTTTATCGGTCCAGGCTGCAATCCTGATCTCTCCTTCTTCACTGTCCTTCTCCATAATGCCGTGCAGAATTGCATTCTCAACAAGCGGCTGCAGCAGAATCTTGGGCAGCTGGCAGTCATATAGATCTCTTGAAACCTCAAACTCTAACCGGACGCTGTCACCAAAGCGCATATTCTGGATTCGAACATACGCTTCAATATGCTTCAGCTCGCTCTCCAGCGAGACATATTCCTTGCCGTTCGACAAGCTTAATTTGTAGAAGACAGCAAGCTCGTCTACGACCCGCTTTATGTCGCCCGCATTGGATTCAATCGCCATCGCATTGATCAGATCAAGTGTATTGTACAGAAAATGAGGGTTGATCTGCGCCTGGAGCGCCTTCAATTCTTTATTTTTAACCTCGCGCCCAAGCGACGACTTCTCTTCGATTAGACCAGATATGTTCTGAACCATCGTATTGAAGTTATGGGTCAGCTCACCGATCTCATCATCATTCGCCGGCAGAGGAGCAAGCTGGAAATGTCCATGCTTCACCTTCCGCACATGAACAATCAGCCTTCGAATCCGCTTTGTCGCCGAAGCAGCTACGAAGAAGGAGAAAGGCAGCATAAAGGGCACAACGATTAGGAAGATCGATATAATCCGGTTTCTCGCTTTGACGCTGGATTGCAATATATCGGTATAAGGCACCACAAGTGCAACTTTCATATCCGTATGAGGAATAGCCTGCACGCCAAGCAAATGCCGGCTTCCTTCGATCGGATAATTATTGTTATAATAGTTGTCCACTTCGTCGGAATCGAGGTACAGCTCGCTTACTTCCTTCACAAGCTCATCCGAATAAGAGAACCGGTCGGATTTGCCAAGCAGCTCTCCTTCATCATTAAACAAGAACGCAGCCGCATTCGGAGTCAAGATAGCATGGTTAAGAACAGACTCCATCGCTGCGGGCTTTACGCGGGCCCGGACAATACCGTCAAATTGCTGAATATCATGTTCATTCGGAATTTTACGCAGGACAGTTAATTCCCGGCTGTCAGCACCGGGCGTTATGGCAGTGGAAGGCAGCCATGCGACAAAGGCGTTAACAGAGGCGAACCGGGTATACCAGGCTTCCGATTCCACTTTCTTCATATCCAGGAAATCAACATTTTCCGTTGCGCCGGCTATACCTTGTCTCATATAGATCTGAATGGAATCTATATCTTCATTATAACGGAACTGATTAATGAGCCTTGAAAGCTGCAGCGAAGCCATATGCCAGACGTCTATGTCCTCATAAGGCTTGGAATCCTCATCAACTGCCTTCTGGACAAGCTCGTTAAAGGCGATAAAATTAAGCACTTCCGTAATCGCTTCAGACTTATATTCGAGATAAGCCTTCGTCTCATCCAGCATTTTGCGTGAGGCATAGACCGCCGCTTCTTTATTTTCTTGCTGCGTGGTGCTGATATGAATAAACAACAGCAGCAGAAACGGGATCATAATGACCAGTACATAAGTCGCAAAAAGTTTATACCGAATGCTTAAGAAGATTGGCCGTTTCAGTCTTCTTCTCATCGGGCGGCACGCTCCCTGAATTCGGAAGGAGTGCAGCCTGCGTTTCGCTTGAAAAAGGTGGTGAAGTAATTAGCATCCGTCATGCCGATCAGAAGCGCCACTTCAATCATTTTTACATTCTGATCACTCAGCAGCTCCTTCGCCTTGTTCATCCTTGTATCCGTAATATACTCCTTAATCGTCTGCCGGCTATGCCTCTTGAAATAAGCACATAGATACGTTTCACTTAGCTGAACATGATCAGCTATCGCACGGATCGTAAAGCCTTTCTCGTGAAAGTGGGCATGGATATAACGCATAATCTCCCTCATCTTACCGCTTCCCGCTCCTGCCTCATCCTCACTTGGCTCAGCCATCGCATCAAGAAACGACAGTACATACAGCTCGAGCCCCTCCAGGCTTGGGATTCGGTCAATCTCCTTCCACATGTAGCGACGCTCCGTATCTTTAGAAATCTCAGCCAGCCCCAGCTGGACAGCCGTTTCCATAATAGCAATGAGAAATTGAAAATACGTATCCTTCAGCCGCAAAATATCGAGATCCTTCTGCTTACGCACGTACGCAGTCCATTCCCTCACGATTCGTTTGGCTTCGTCTATATGACCTTTACGCAGCTGATCACGCATCAGCCGCACCTCTTCCCAATTCGTCACGACAGGAGAGTGATAATCAAGAGCATCAGAGAAGATCGGCTTAGAACCGCTGTTATAGTATTGGTAAGCACAGGCACGAGAGGCTTGTCGGTACGATTCTGGAATTTCCTTATGAGAGAATACCGTCTGCCCGATTCCAATTCGAAGATCAATCGCTGGTCCTGCAATGGCACAAAGCTCCGAGTAAATTCCCTCTATCGCTGCTCTGCCATTCCGGTAGCTGCTGCCATATTCACCAGGCAGTATTAGTACCAGATGATTAATCGAGTCAAATCCGGCAAGCGCTTTCATTTCATTAAAACAACTACAACCCGAAATGGCTTCAAGTATTCTTAATTGCGTCACTCCTGGATCTTCAGGCAGATCGTAGAGGCTCCAATACAAGCTTGAGACGACTATCGTAAAAGGGCCTTCTGCTGGAAGCAGGAAAGTTTCTCGGCTGCGCAACGCTGGTATGACATGAGGAGACTGCGGATTAGAAACAAGCCGGCGCACCATTTCTTGTCTCAGATAAGGCAGACTGTGGTCATACCCTTCCTGCAGCTTCCGTTCTTCCTCCTTACGCTTCTGCTCTTCCTTGCGGAGCCGAATGGCGGACTCCACCACATCACGTACTTCGTTCAAGTTAACGGGCTTTTCAATATACGTAAATACTTTCAGTTGAATGGCCGATTTCAGGTACTCCTTATCGGAGAAGCCGCTGAGGAATATAATCGGACAGTCAGGATCAGTCTCCCGGTACTGGCTGGCAAATTCGATGCCGCTCATCTTCGGCATTCTTATATCACATAGAATAATATCGGGCTTCCTCTGCATGGCAATCTCGAGTGCTTGAAGTCCGTTGCGCGCCGTTTCTACTTCATCTATACCAACCGTGTCCCATGGGATATAATTTCTTAACAATTCTCTTGTCCGAGTCTCGTCGTCAATAATTAATAACTTCAAGAGAATCCCTCCTGAATCGCGATGTACATCACTTCATTATAGAAGGAAGATAAAGGTATGCATACAGGAAAAAGCTACGATTACCTTTAATTATTGAGGCTATTCCAGCTTTCTGTCAGCATAGCAAAAACAGCAAGCCTTGGAGATCCTCCGTGGCTTGCTGCCCGCATAGAATAGTTAGTTCTTAATCAATGACCAGTCATCCACCCTCACCCAGTTGCCGGCATTAGCAACCGAATACAGGCCAATCTGGGCTTGCCCGTTAGTCACCTGAATATTGGGAATCGTTATCTGTGTCCAGCTGCTGAGCGACGTATTAATTGCAGCATCCAGCTCGGAGCCCCCATAATTCTTGACATAGATCTGGGCTGTTGTCTGCCCGCCGCTGCTCTTCACCCATACCTTCAGCGTATACGTTCCGTTCGGAAGACCGGTCACCGTTTGGTAACGGCTCGCACTGTAAGCGGTTGTTGCATATTGATTACCCGACCATCTTCCCGAATGGGCTCCGCCTTCAATATTAGAGTTAGGATCTGTTGCCGTATTAAACCAGGTACTCCAGCCCGCGAGACTGATCTGGGCTACCCTGTCCGCCTCATAGCTTGGATTCATGGCATAGTTGTTGCCGCTGCCCACACTCCAGGTTCCAGTTGCAGCATCTAGATTAAACTGGCTAACAGAATTCATTGTTGGTGTCGTACCGCTGAACGAGATCGGCATCCATTGATTATAACCAATTCCGTTGCCGGCAAAGTCGCTCCAACGGTCACCGCCGAATAGAATCGTAGTCTGCGAGGTGCCCTGTACTTTAATAAACATGGAAGTTTGCGAGACATGCGAGAAATCCGCATCTGTTCCGTTCATGACAAACTCGCTTCCGTATGTGCCTTTAATGCTTGTCGAAGTGACACAGTAAGTATGCGAAGCATTCCATCCATGCAGGTCGGATGAGCATAAGTAGTACAGACCATTATATTTGAACATCGCATTCCCTTCACGGCCGCCTGCGCTGCTATTGAATACGTTGGTCGCGGGTTCGACGTTCAAATAATCAGATGCCCGAAGCTCAGAAACATAAAGATGGCTTCTTCCGCTGGCATTACTGTATATGAGATAAGCCTTCCCATCATCGTCGACGAAGGTGGACTGGTCGCCTGACATGTTGTTTACTACATTCGTAATCGAGGTTTGAACATGATCAAAGGTGAAGGTTCCGGTTGGCGTGCTGCTTGTCGCGAAGGCAATCCCACTTCCGGCTGGACCCGCATATTGCGTGATCAGTACATATTTCTGCGTATTCGTGTTGTACACGACCCCGAGACGCCCCAGCCAGTCCGCATCCCAGGTCGAACCATCGGTCGCGCCGGTAATCACATTGCCGCAGAACGTCCAGTTGGCAAGATCAGTAGAGGAATAACAGGTCACAGCAGCGAAGCTTGTGTCACTGTTTTTGGAAGACGGACTATTATAGTAAGTTACCGCTCCGTTATATTTGACTCCGTACCAGTAATACGTGCTGCCAACTTTAAGAATATTGCCGCCTTGAGAGTAGATGGGATTGCCTGAGGTATCCTTCCAGAATACATCATTGTTAATCGTCTTAGCTGCCGCGCTTGCCGTCTGTGCACCAAAGGATAACACAACAGCGGCGAACAAAATCAAGCTTTGCAGAGTGGCAAACCATTTCAATTTCATCCTCATTCCTAGCACCTCACTTTACGATATTGGTATATGCTCTTTATGCTCTTTCCTCTAATTCCTCCTTTCTGCTGTAGTCGTTGTTTATTTTAAAACGCTTTCAAATTGTGTGAAAGTGGAAGAAGTTACGATTATCTTTACTAACTTACGATTAATAAAAAAGAAACCAGGCTCTCCGGCTTCTTAGGTTCCCCCTCCTTCATTCCTTATGGTTCCTTGAAGAAAAATCCCTAGGGGACCCTAGGGATTTTTCGGTATATTATGAATTTAATAGCGCAGCCACTCATTTCTCCTGGCTCACGGTTGCCCCACAGATAATAAGGAATTGCCTTGAAGCGAACAGCTTTTTTTCGGTACAGCAGTAGTAGTTTTTCTTAAGTATGTACCAAGATCTTCAACCATAAAAAATACCACTGCAGCGAGTCTCTCAGTTGTCCCTACTTATTAGTTAAATAAGATTAACGATTGCCCGTTGTATTAAATAAATATTTCCCGGATTGAATCGACACTAAGGCATAATTTATTCCTTCCTCAATGACAAGCTTATAATCCAGTCTCTGTCCATTTTCGAATAGTTCCTCATTCGAGGAGTTAAGCGGAACCTTTACGAATGCCGTTGTATTCGGCGGTATAAGTACGTTCAACTGTGAGCCGTTGCTGTTATGCGAGAATTCAACCTCGATCAAACCTCTTACCGATTTATATCTGCCTTTTATTTGCCGGACTGAGGTTGAATACAATGGTGCGATATTAATTTCTTTATAAGCATCTTTTCTTGAAGAAATGCCAAGCAGATCTTTATATAACCATTCCAGAATATGGCCCATCATGTCATGATTGCGGGAACGAGCATCGTCTGTCCAAAATTCAGGCAGTGCCGTTTCGCCCTTCTCGACAAATCGGATATAGCTCGGATGCTCAGGCTGCATCATCATTTGATAGACAATGTCATTTCGTTTCATACCCGCCAAGGCGCCAAATAAATACCGCAGGCCGATTTCACCAGACAGCAGTTGATTAGAAGAAGCGGCCTGTAATAAGGCAGCCTCGATATCCTGATGATGCTGCTCCGGCACAAGATCAAAGAACAAAGGTATTGCTTGTATGACTTGATTAACCGGATCATGGGTTCCATCCTGCTTAAAATAGGCAAAATACTGCTCACCGTTAATAGACTTTAGCAGTAATCGGTTATAGTTAGATTTAATCCGTTCAGCCTCGGAGCTATAATGCGCCGCATCCTCTGGGTACCCAAGCATCTCCGCATACTTTGCCATCAGCTCATAATCATAGAAGTAGATCGCTGTTTCAACGTTTTCAATGTAATCGCCACCTGTTTGAGGAGCAATCCCCCAGTCCCCTAGTCCATGACCAATAAGTCCATCCTGCGTTTCTTTTGTTTTCAAATAACCCATGTACCGCTTCATTGAAGGATAAGCTTCTATAATAGCCGTCCGGTTTCCATAGGTCTGCAGTAAAAGCTCCGGTACGATAACTATCGAGCTCCCCCAAGCGATTGAATCCCTGAATGGACCTTCGAATTTGGAATATTCCGGGGCAATATCTGGAATAAGGCCTTCCTCCGTCTGTGCCTCGATCATGTCACGAGTAATCTTCAGCCAAAGCTCATCCACATGCTTCACATACATAATGGAAGGCCCCATTAAATGCGCAGTCTCAATCCAACCTAATTTTTCAATGGTTGGGCAATCGGAGTGGACGCTTTGAAGGTTGCTTTCTATGGCTTTAAGGATAATTTGCGCCAGCTTCGTAATCCGCGGATCATCCGTCTCTAATTCACCAGCATCCATCGATGCGGAGGTGACGAAATGCCCCTTTACATCATGAATGAATGGCTTGCTCCTGTCGGCAATATCTCTGGTGCAGCCTTCAATCTGTACCCATCTAGCTCCATAGCAAGAGAAGTCCGGTTTCCAGACTTCTACTTCACCTGTACCTGCAAGCGTATATTCCGAATAAGTAACGATATCCCAAGGAGTTGCGACTGTATCGTCTTCCTTACGCAATTCACCCGGTTTTATCGTTACCTTACTCCCCGCAGGGCCGCTCACGTAAATTTCAAACATTCCCGACATGTTCTGACCGAGATCGAAGACATAGACTTGTTCACGAGGTTCTTCGATCAATACGGTATCATAAATATGCTTCACGACAATTGGAGGTTGATTCTGATATCGCAGCGATCCTGTAGGAGGGATCAGACAAACTGCATGCTCCCAGCCGGAATCATTAAAACCAAGGTCATTCCAGCCTGCTGGATACAGTCTCGCGTCAAAATTCTCAGAGCCATATACATTCGCCAAGGTGGTCGCGCTATCCCTAACTGTCCAACCTTCATCGCTGGTACAAATATGGGCTTTCGTACCGTCCTCGTATTCAATATGCAATTCGCCAATCACCATAAGCTCGGTTCCATATGGCTCATAGCCTTTATCCATCGTATAGAAATGCCGGCCTCCCGGATCACCTGAGTAGAAACCGTTCCCGATAGACAATCCAATCGCATTCAAGCCATCACGAATCTGATCCGTACACTCGAAGCCTACATATTGGATAGACTCCCGATAATTTGTCCATCCAGGGTCCATTTCGTGATTACCGATCTTACTTCCATTCATGTAAAGCTTAAAATGACCCAAGCCCGAAACAAGGGCAAACGCCCGCTTTACGGGCTTGTCTATTTTGAATTCGCTGCGTGCATAAAAAGGTTTGTTTTTACCGGTACCGATCCAAGCTGCTCTCCAGCACTCCCCATGCAGGTATCCTGTATAAAAGAATTGCGCCTCACTCCATGAAACCTGACCATCTTGGTCCCATACGGCAACCTTCCAGAAGTACCCCGTAATACTTGTTAACTGGTTCCCCTCATAGGCAATGCCAAGTTGATTGGCAGACTCTACTTTACCAGTGTCCCACACTGCCTCTTCCGACAATTCAAGCGCTTCTTCACGTTGCGCAACAACGATACGATAATGTGTTTGCTGTTCTGCCCTACCATCCCCCTCAAGCTGCCAGGAAAAGGATGGTTTACAAGTATCGATACCAAGCGATGAGTAATAATTTTGCAAATGAAGATTATGCGGTTTAATAAGAAACACGCTCCCCTTTATGAATATTAATGCATTCGTATAATGGTCCGCTATGATTTAGACCGAAACTCCTGCGGCGTCAATCCGGTCTCTTTTTTGAAAAATCGCGTAAAATATCCGGCCGTAGAAAAGCCCAGGTTACTGGCTATATCTTGAACGTACAAATTGGGGAGACTCAGCTGCTCCTTCGCTTTATCCAATTTAAGAGCCGTAATGTAATCGGATAAAGTCACGCCTTCGGCTTGTTTGAACAACCGGGACATATACTCCGGGTTCAAATACACCTGTTCAGATAAATTGGTTAAAGACAAATCACCCGAAAGATTTTGATGAATATAGGTTTTCAATTTTCCAATCACATCATTTTTGACCATGCTCGTCTGAGAGCGCTGGAATTCAAAGAATAATAGAGAAAGCTCCTTCAAAATATCAACCGCTTGCTCCCATGTACGGTGAATGATCGGATTCATCAGCATGTTCAATAGCGGCTGGATCTGCGGCTTATCCGAAAGCTCAAATTTATTCAAACCTATCAAGAAACGAAGGGAATAAGAGCTGTAGGCAGCCAAAACCTTGTGATCCTCCATAATAAAGGGACGCAGGCCCGCCCGCAGCATTTCAATGAGCTGTAACAAAGCTTCTTTTTGACCGCTCTCCAAATACAGCTCTATTTTGTTCGCTTGCTGCTGCAGCGTTGCAAGCTCCTGATAATTACTGTTCTCATCAGAAGGATTGACAGAAGCCATGCTTTTCTCCGTTAGAATAATTCGTTCTTCGCCTTGATAAGGATAGAAGAGTAATTTGATCACTTGAATGGCCCTGGACGTCTCCATCCATCCCATCGACTGATTCATGAGAGCGAACGATACAGGAAGCTGCAAGGTCACTTCCGCAGAACGTTGAATGGTTTCAAAGGAGCCTATAAGAAAGGCATGTATCATCTCACGGGAAAGCAAGGAATCATCTTTAGGCTGTATGAAAAGATAGTAATAACAATGCGAATCCGAATAGCCAGTAATC
Source organism: Paenibacillus sp. YAF4_2 (assembly GCF_052113225.1). Lineage (NCBI taxonomy): Bacteria > Bacillati > Bacillota > Bacilli > Caryophanales > Paenibacillaceae > Paenibacillus > Paenibacillus sp. YAF4_2. The sequence goes on along the minus strand of NZ_JBFRCT010000006.1, from coordinate 59,400 downwards.
TTGACAGAAGGGTGAAGATAACGCTGACAGAGCGTGTCTAGTGCAGCGAACATGTAATCCTTCTCGGTCCCTTTCAACCTTTTGGAGCCTTCATCCAATCGAGCAGCGGCAAAATATACGGGCATTTCCTTTTCAAGTGGAATATCCAAATCTGTAAAGGAACTATGCTCAAATTCTTCTTCATTCAACAGACCCTCTGCCAAATCCGATAGGAATAACGATCGGTAATGCGAGCTTTGCCGCTTCTGTAGTTGAACCGCTTGCTGAAGCAGCGACTCAACGCGTAAGCTTTCTTCGAGCTCCTGGATGGTATCTTGAACAACCTCAAAGATTCTGGCGTCGCCTTCACTTTTCAGTACATATCGGACTGAACCTCTCTTCACTGCTTCATAAATATAGTCAAAGTCATGATAACCCGTTAGGAAGATAATCCGGCAATCCGGCCAGCGTTCTCTTACCTCCTCAGCGAGCTGAAGCCCTGTCATCGTTGGCATACGAATATCCGTCAGCAAGATGTCTATCTTTTTCCGTGCGAGAACCGATAAAGCCTCTATAGCCGAGGATGCCTGATAAACAGCCAAATCCCCAGTGCTTTCTTGTGTAAATAACTGAACTAACCCTTCAAGAATCAGCTTCTCGTCATCCACGATGAGCATTCGGTTCATCTAAGCTCGCCTCCCGCTGAATAGTCATGCTTACTTTAACGCCCCCAAGCTCGCTGCGCGATACCGCTAATCCACTTGTCTCGCCATATTTAAACTTCAATCGCCGGTGAACATTCAAGATCGCTGTCACTTCCGGTCCTTCATCCGACTCTTCTAATAACCGATTCATTTTCGCAACTTCAAGCTCTCCGTTATCTCCGTTATCTTCCACGTCGATAACGATTCGGTCATTCCAAGACGTTACACTTACTCTAAGTACCCCATCCTCCAGCTTGTCTTCCAACCCGTGCAGGAACGCATTTTCCACAAGCGGCTGCAAAATAAGCCTCGGCACCTCAACGCCTCGAATATCGTCAGGCACATCACTGAACTCTACGGAAATACGATCCGAGAACCGAGCTAGCTGAAGCACAGAATAATTACGCGCATGGGCAATTTCATCTTCGATTCTTACCGTATCCTTAGCATTCCGGGTAATGAATTGAAAATAATGTGCCAAATGCTCCATAAAGTGAACAGACTGTTCTGTCCGTTCTAATTTAATCATTCTGATCACGCTAAATAGACAGTTATATAGAAAATGCGGATTGATCTGCGATTGTAATTGCTTGAGCTCCGCACTCTTGAGTAAAATTTCCTGTTTGTACACTTGCTCAATCAACGATTTAAGATTCTCAAGCATTTCATTAAACCGTCCATAGATATACTGAAATTCATCGTTTTTGTCATGCTGGATGTTCATTTCGAAGTTCCCTTCTTCCAGGTGCCGAAACGCGCGGACAATCTTTACTAGCGGTCTTCTAATCGTTCGATTGATATAGATCAGGTATAGTGCAATGACAAGTACAGTAAGAATGAAGAAAACAGCTGTCCATTTGACAATTTGGTTTACTTTCTCAAATATGAGGTCCTTACGGATGTAATGATCCAGCATGATATCAAATTCAGTTGATTTGGCATGAATGAGCAAAAATTTTTGTCCGTGAAGGGTAACCTCACCCGTTTTGTTTTCGCTGCCCATCTTGAACCAATCCTTTTGTCCTTCATTGATTGTCTCATCGAACAGCGGCTCACCATTAAGCCGCAGTTGAATCGCTCCCGTGTAATCGCGCTGTATGGAGCTTACCATCGTTTTTTTCAATACGTCAGGGGCTAATTCTATTTCAACAATCAGATCAGGCATCCCATTTACCACCCTATATTCGGGATACGCATCCATAAGCAGCAGACCATTATTTGCACGCAGTTGATAGTTTGAGGCTAATTTATCCGGTGTGATCATATCCGGGTTTAATTCGCCGTATCCCGTTACAGCAGAGATTTCTGCCTTCATCTTCGGCAGATAAATGCGAACATCGCTAATATCGTCATTGCTGTTTTTCACCGTAAGCAGCTGCGCCCTAATGTTTAGAATTAATTCAATTTTCCGGTAACCGCGCACAGTATCAGCTGTGTTAACCAGTTCCTCAAGAAAATCGTTATTGAATAGTTGATTCTGCATCATCGCTAATCTTTTTATCTCATCATCTAAGTCCTTCATATAATTGGTCGATTGAATCTGGGCTGAATCCGTAATGTCTTTCTTTATAATCGTTGTACTCCAATTATAGAGAAAGGCAGCCAATAGATAGATTGGCAGCGTCGCTATGATGAATGCAATAATCATTTTGGTATATATCGATGTGCTTCTAGGTCGCATTTTTATGAGTCGCATGAATACGAGGTTCACTCCCAATTTCCCCCGCTCCCATCTGGGAGTGAAGACAATTTGACACTAATAACGTATCAATTCCTAGCTTACACTTCCAAGTGAGCGGTATTCAAATCAGAATGAAAAAGAAAGAACCGGGCGCTTTAGCGCAAAACCCGGTAATGAAGCTGCTTTATAATGCCGCTCGTTTGTAGATATGAATTTGACTCATCAATCCATAGGGAACGGTTATATAGTCCGGTGTATATTCGTCTCCAGTGCGACGATAATCCCACCATTCTTTCCAAGTGTAATGGGTACCTGCTTGATGCAGCGGCCCCAACACATTGCGAGGGCTTCCCGCGACTTCAATATCGATATGATTTACACCATTCAGGAGTAGTCCGCTGATATCCAATTTCTTCGCAGCTGACCAAGGAATATGTCCAGCATGTTTACCATTCACCTTAATATCGACGGTAACTGCCTTGTAGTCCCCTAATTCCAGAATGATTGCACCTTCAGCTTCTTCTGGTACATAGTCATACTCCAAGTGATAGACGATGCTGCCGCAATAATGAAGATATCCTTGAAGCCCCCAGTCGCCGAAACGGAGCTTATCCATCTCCTTGCTTATGGTGCGGTCTGACATAACAGCGAAATCACCAAGGAGAAAAGAATCCTCGATCTCCATATCATGCGAATATGTGCAGTTTAAGATTAGACTATTTCGACCAACAGCTAGTCTAGGCAGCGGAATCGTTCCGATACTGCGGTCGAGATACCAACCCGTTGACTCGCTTGGTACAGCAGCTCCGTTCAGAATCACATTGAAACGCTCAGCCTCTTCAATGCCAATCCGCACCTCTGAATCAGGAACGTCAATAACATCGAAGACAAATTCAAGCGATACAGGCGTTCCATCGCATTCATGAGCTTCATGGATCCACAAATGCCGTTGTAACCCGCCATTAGCATATACCTGTCTCATCTTAAGCTTCGCTCGAATATCACGCTGGGCCATCCATACATCCATCACCTCGGACCAGTCATCATCAGATATCCGGTAGCGGCATCTATCAAGTGTTAGAACATTTGGCGCTGTTCTCGAAAAACGAGCAGCAGGACCTAATGCTGTTACAAATTGTTTGCTGTTCGAATAATCCATTTCCGGTTCTACGAAAATGCCTTCTTCCGCAGTCTTGCGAAGTATATAGAGCTTCGAATCCGCATGACCAAACGCAGCACGGAACTTCATTTTCCCATCTCTATAACAAGCGTTTACTGGCTTAACGGTACCGTTTAGAACATCCCATTCTTCGACATTCCCGCAGCCGCTGAGCTCGAGCTCAACGTCGTAAGCACCATTCCGATCCTTGTTTACGACAAACAAAGTCCGACTATCTTCTAATTCTCTCAGCATATAGAGGAACGTTTCCGCTTCACGTCTATGACTGTTCTTAATGCTTACCTCACGAGGAAAAATTTGCTCCAGTACAGTCGGAACATCACCCTGATCTTCCACTTGAATAAATCCTTCCAGCTCCTCAAGCAGCTTTACATCCCCAGAAGGCAGGCCATTAATAAAAGTGGGCAATTCTCCGAATGCAATCACTTTTCCGCCGGTTCTCAAGAATGCTTGAAGCAAGTCAAACGTAGAGCGGAGCAAATTTTTCATAGCAGGCATAACAACGACAGAGTAAGACACCAAATTAACATTCAATTTCCCTTTCTCTGCACTGCCACATTCCTCTAAGATCAGTTCATCACCTAAGTCGTAGTCGTAATGAGAGGCTAATAACAAATCAATAAATTGGCTGAAAGAGGCATCATAATCTTGAACCTCTGTTATTCTGCCAGCTTGATTTGCCCATTCACCCTTCACGTCAACACCAAGCATTGTCCATGCACTAGTAACGGGGTGGAGCACGAGTACGTCACGAACAGCCTCACCTTCACTAAGTACAGCCCCTAGCCGTGCATAGTAGTCCTCCAGCACGTGGTTATGCTCCCACCAGTTCGTATTGTAATTGAAGGAAGGCGGATAATCCCTTTTACGGCAGCCTTTCAACGAATAAAGGGCAAGATGATGCGTTAGGAAGTTAACGCCAAGGACAAACTGCCAATCACCAAGCCACCTGCGTCCTTCAAACGTAAATTCCCATCCCGTTACCCCATAGGTCTCAGTGATGACACGTTTCTTCCCGTATTGTCTGGCGACGCTTGCTGCCTGCTTGATCGTTAAACTCTCATCCGTCTGCTCACACAATGTATCGATACCGGGGATATCCAGATAACGATAGTGTGGCATTACCGCACCCGTTGTCTGAATGGAACCCAGCATGCTGCTTTCCGAATGGAAGTGACCGGTAAACTGCAAGCCATTTGCGCTGCACCATTCCCCAATTTGTTTCGTATACGCTTCGCAGAACAATTCGGTAATCGTCTTCCAATAGTCGAATCTCGCTTTTTCTGCCCCATCGCCTTTAAAGAAAAAGTAAGGCAATACATCCCAAATCTCATATCCGTTTTTTTCTTTGTAATAGGCGGGGAAGGTATCCGTCCAAGACATCCAAGCCCGATCGGTATGATTAACTTCAGCAAATCCACGAATGCTTGGTTCGTCCGTAAATATACCTGGCACAGTCTTGCCGAATTCTTCACCTACCGCTTTCTTGTAGGCTTCATAAGTTGACTGAATAAATAATTCTGCAGAACGGGGATTCAGATTATCTGTATACGTATCACCGTGGCACCATTCATTAGCTGGGGCAATTTCACGACGAAATACAAGATAGACACATCCGTCTTTCGCCTGAATTCCTCCATTAATCGTTCCCTTTTCCAACAACCTGAAGCTTTGAATCAAATCGTTATAAATAGACGCTTCATAAACCGCCAGAACCTTTGCATCCACTGTTGCCGCAGTTGTCACTTCGATCGTAAGGGCTTTAGCACGAACATCATCCCCGCCAAGCTTAGGCACCAGTCCGCCGCCCATGCCAGAAGAATAACGGTCTTCGTCATATAGCCAGGCAAATACCCCTTCTTGTTTCGCAGTCTCAACGGTTTCCTTGATGCGCTCCATGAACTCGGCTTGCAGATAAGGGGTTTCCAGCCCTTCCCTCACATGCATCATGAAACCGCCCATCCCTTGTTCCTTAAAGCCCTTCACTTGACGATCAAGCTCATCTTGCTTCAGATCGTCATTCCATGACCAGAACGGAACGGTACGATATTCCATTCCCGGCTGATCAAATTGTTTTTTTATACTCTTATAGTTCATGCCCTATTATCCTTTCACACTTCCAAGTGTTAATCCTTGTACGAAATATCGCTGAAGGAACGGGTAAATACAAAGAATCGGCAGTATGGAGATAAATAGCTGCGCAGACATTACCGTCCGATCTGAAATGGAATTTAGGACAGACAAATCGCTTGTACTCATATTATCCAGTGAATGCGATACGATTACCGTTTGCAGGTAGGTTTGCAATGGATAATGGCTTGGTGAATTCATATAAATAAGACCATCAAACCACGAGTTCCAATGCATAATGACAGAGAATAGCAGGATTGTTGCAATAGATGGCTTCGATATAGGCAAATAAATACTCCATAACGTTCTCCAGTTTCCAGCGCCGTCGATCATAGCCGACTCATCCAACTCATGTGGAAGCGTCCGGAAAAAGTTCAACATGAGGATGATATTAAATACGTTGACGGCCGATGGAATAATAAGCGCCCAGATCGAATCCATCAAGCCCGTTTGTTTTACCATCATAAATGTAGGAATCAGACCGCCGTTAAAGATCATCGTGACGACAAAGAACCAAGAATAAGCGGTACGATAACGAAAGCGGTTGTTTGATTTGGACAAAGGATAAGCCGCAAGTATGGTCAGGAGCATATTTATCGCCACGCCAAGGACCACTCGCTCCACCGAAACTAGGAATGCTGATTTGAATGCAGGATTATCCAATATATACTGATAGGAACTTAAGTTAAACCCACGAGGCCAGATGGTAACCCAGCCGGCCGTAACAGCCGAATTGGAGCTGAACGACATCGCGAGCATATGCAAGATTGGAAATAAACAGGTTAATGCAAATACGGCAAGAACGATATAGTTAAGCGCGAGAAAGGATACTCGCCCGAATGATCGTCTTTCAATCACTACTGTCAGCCTCCTCTAGAAAATTCGATAATCTGCAATTTTGTACGCCATGAAGTAAGAGACTGATATAAGAATCAAGGATACAACCGATTTAAAGAGCCCTACTGCCGTCGCTACACCGTACTGCATCTGCTCCATACCCATCCGATACACAAAGGTATCCAGAATATCCGAACTGCTATAAACCTGTGGACTATACAAATTGAAAATCTGATCAAACCCTGCGTTAAGAATATTGCCAAGAGCAAGYACGCTCAGCAAAACGATAATCGGGCGCATGCCTGGAAGGGTCACATGCCATACTTTTTTCAAATGACCAGCCCCGTCAAGCGATGCCGCTTCATAAAGCGATTTATCAATACTTAAAATGGCTGCCAAATAAACAATCGTATCAAAGCCAACTTCTTTCCAAATATGCGATGCGATCAAGATAAACCGAAACCAATGTTCATTGCCAAGAAAATAAATGGGCTTTATGTGTAGATGGCCGAGCATGACATTAATGATACCGCCGGATGGCGACAATATATCGATTAATATGCCGGATAAAATAACCCAGGAAAGAAAATAAGGAAGGTAAACGATCGTTTGCACGGATCTCTTAAATACCATCGACTTCACTTCATTTAATAACAATGCCATCAATATCGGGAAAACCATCCCGACGATCAATTTCATAATCGCGATCAAAAACGTGTTTTTAAGAACTTGCAGGACGCCTGGCATATGCCACAAATATTCAAAATTCCCAAAACCGATCCATTTGGAGCCAAACCAACCATTAGCAGGAAGAAAATCTTGAAAGGCAATAGCAAGTCCTACAATTGGTCCATAACTATAGATGATCACGATAATGACGGCAGGCAACAGCATGATATGAAAAGCGGTTTGTGATACACCGCGTTTTTTTCTTTTTAATGCTTCCACACTATCCACTCCTGTCTGTGTTGAGAAAGAAGGGGAAGGAGCGATTGCTCCCTCCCGCTACATGGATCTCTTATTTCTTTGCAGCATCCCATTCATTTACTTCTTTCGTAATTTGAGTAAGACCCATGCCATTCAAATTCGAAACAAATTTGTCAAAGTTATCGATCGAATCTGCACCCATGATTACTTTAGTGAAATATTCAATTTCCGTTTTCTTGATGGTGTCCATTCGGCTTTTCATGGTATCGGTTGGAGCACCGTAGAACTGGTCAAGCTGGAACAGATTCTTCTGTTCATATTCGTTCATAGTGCTGAACGAGCCCGTTTCGCCAAATACCTTTTCAAACTGGGCTTGTGTATTATCGCCGGCTTGGTATTTCTTGATGTTATCGTAGTAGCCTTGTTCTTCACTGTTCAGTTTAGAAGTATCTCCGGATTTGAGTGCTTCTGTCACATTCAAATGTGCGGTTAAATTTTTCTTAGCTGCCCATTCCTGGAATGCCGTCGGGTGCTGGCCAGGACCATTAGGACCAAAGAATTTGTCATACATTTCTTTGTCCGGACCACGATTCGCTTCGGTAAAGAGATTCAGCATTTTGATGAGGGCTTCCGGATGATCGAAATCTTTTTTAACCACATAATAACCGCGCACGTTCAGCTTGATTTGAGGTCTAGCAGGCTGATCATCATTGGAAGCAAGTGCAAAGGCCATCCAATTCGAATCCTTGAAGTTGTCTTTCGTTTGTTGAAGCGGATACATACCGTTCCACATTGCCCCGTATTCAATTCCGACTTTGCCGCTTGCCGCAAGCTCAGATGCTTTAGCCGAATCCTTTGCTCCGAAGTCGGTCTCGATCAGTCCATCTTTATACATCCTGTTCAAGTAGGTAAGAGCATCTTTCATTTCCGGCTGCACGCTGCCGAAGGCGAGTTTACCAGAACTATCTCTTACCCAAATATCAGGGGAAGCATGGAATCCATTGAATATACCAAGTGCCTCTGCAAGTCCTGGGCTCAAGAAGTCTTTGTTCAGCATCAAGCCATAGGTGTCAGCTTTACCGTTTCCATCTGGATCCTGTTCTTTAAACGCTTTCATCACCGTATACAATTCATCCATAGTCGTTGGAACTTTCAGCCCGAGCTTATCAAGCCAATCCTGACGAATCCACAGGAAGGAAGCTGTATCGATGGAAGAATCTACTTGCGGGATAGCCAATACTTTACCGCCAAATGTAGCCGAGTCCCATGGAGCTTCTCCTGCTTCAGCAACTACACTCTTTGTTAATTCGGAAGCGTATTTGTCATATACATCTTTAAGATCAGTCCGGATCATATTGGTCTTCGAAAGAACAGCCAATTGAGCTATGTTAACAGTCATGATATCTGGAATATTAGCGGACGCAATCGCAACGCTTTTCTTCTGGCTGCATAGGTCATTTCCTTTACAGAACCAGGAAGCATTAAGATTAATACCATACTTGTCACGATAAGTTTGATTCCATAAGTTATTAGGCCAATCTGCTTCACTGAAATCTTTAGCAATGGCATCACTAATTTGAAAATCAATTGAAATGTTTAGCTGAGGATCATACTTTGCATTCGGGTCAACCGTTTCATGCTGATTCGTGGTGTTCTGAGTTGTCTCTGTGGCATTTTTATTTGCTGCTGTGTTGTTATTTCCGTTATTACCGCATCCAGCTAGCAAGCTTGTACCTAATGCTAATAAACAAATAATCGAAAGCGCCTTCTTCATCTTGTCCGTGCCCCCCATTTTTTTGTGTGTTTACATGAATTAATATTAATACCCACACGTTTTGAAAGCGATATCAAAAGCTTGACATCGCTTTCACTATGTTGACATCTTTTGTTCAATAGGATGATTAGAAAAAGGGGCGTTGTATTTATTTGGTATCATCAGCTCTCTGCTCACCAGTTATTCATCATTTTTCATAGAGAGGTGCTACCTTCCCGCTAAATTAACACAAAGATGAAAAAAAGACATTAAAGGGGCATTCCAAGGTCATCTATGATGACTTTGAAATGCCCCTACTGTCTCTCACCTTATCTTGGTTAGTTACCCATATATCAAGGGGTTTCTTGATGCCTCGTATTTCAGAGGCATAGGCGATCACCCCAAGTTAATAGCCCGAATTTCCTCCAGCGGAATTTTCGGCTTGCGGTCCTCCGTGAGCAGACCATTAATCTCCTGCTGCACGTCAGTCACCTGCGTATAGCAATAGCCGCAAATATAATCGACAGACTTGATCGCCTGCGTAATTCCCTTGAAGCGCTCCGTAAATGCTTCCACTGAGGCCACCTGCTCCCCGTAGCCCCAGCCCTTGTCTGACTGGAACGCAATGYCCCCAAACTCGCTGATGATAATCGGTTGTCCACGGTAGCTGTAGCCTTCGGCAAAGGCATATTTCCAATGGTTGCAGGTCGTTTCTCCCGACATGATAGCATCCTTGTTATCGAGATAACGCTTCAAGAAACCGTCTCCTGTCTGGACATAATCATGCAGTGTCACGATATCCGATACGGTGTGCTCCCAGCCGTCGTTCACGATAACGGGGCGATGCGGATCGAACGACTTCGTGAGATGGTAGATGCCCTCCGTGAACTTCTGCTGCCGTTTGTCTCGAAGGATGTTGCCAATGCCCCACGATTCGTTGAACGGTACCCACGTAATGATGCTCGGATGATTATGCTGCTGCTTGATAATCTCCAGCCATTCCCTTGTGAAAGCCTCAACTGCGCGGTCATGGAATTCAAAGGTCGCCGCCATTTCCGACCAGACGAGCAGTCCCTTCACGTCGCACCAGTATAGGAAACGGGCATCCTCGATCTTCATATGCTTACGCACGCCGTTGTAGCCCATTGCCAGGATCAGGTCGATATCTTGGGTCAACGCTTCTTCACTCGGAGGCGTCAGATGGCTGTCTGTCCAGTAGCCTTGGTCCAAAATAAGCCGTTGATAGATTGGCGCGTTGTTGAGCAGCACCTTTCCGTTCTGGATAGATATTTTCCGCATGCCAAAATAAGAGAGCGTCCGGTCGACGACACGTCCGCCCGAGGTCAGGATGAACTCCACGTCGTACAGATTCGGACGGGCCGGGGTCCAATACGCCCGCTTCCACGGTCCGTTCGCCTCGTGGTGAAGATCAACCTCAACCGAGAGGCACGGACGGTCAATCCCCAGCACAACCCGCTTCACGGGCTGGCCCTTGAATGTCACGATAGCTTCGAGCAGCAGATCGCTACCAGCCTCGACACCGTTCACCTCGTAATCGAAACGAACAATATGGCGGTCGAGATCCGGCGTTATTTTGACCGATTCCAGCCTCTGCCCTTCTACATATTCCATCCATACCGTCTGCCAGATGCCCGTCGTCTGGACGTAGAAGCATTCGAAGTTATCCGGCACCCAGCGCTGCTTGCCTCTTGGTTGGTAGCAGCTATTGCTGTCCGTCACCTTAACCGTTATCCGGTTATCAGCTCCGAACTTGAGATACGGCGTCATGTCGATGGAGAAAGCCGCATAGCCCCCTTGATGACCCCCTGCCAGCTCGCCATTAATCCATACTTTGGCTTCGTAGTCCACGGCCTGAAAATGCAGGATAGCCTGCTTGCCCGCTGCTTCCGCCGGAATGGATATCACTCTGCTGTACCACACACAAGGATGAAAGCTTTCCTCGCCAATACCGCTGGCTTTTGTTTCGTAGGTGAACGGTACGGTAATTCGGTGAGTGGCCTCGAACGCCTCCTGCCACTTCTCGCGCTCGCCGGCGTTTGCGTCGTCAAAGCGGAAGTCCCATTCGCCGTTCAGATTATGCCAATCGCCGCGTACAAGTTGAGGTCTGGGATAGTCCTTGCTATATGATTTCGTCGCCATGCTGTGCCTCCTATACCTTGCCCTGGAATACCGCTGCATAGATGGAAGACGGGCGAAGCGGAACGCCGCGCTGCCATTCGACCGTCGGAATGGCCCGGCTCTTGCACATCATGTTCTCCGGCTCCGAGACACTGTTGATCTCGTCGTAGCCTTCGCCGGTTATTTCGTACAGCACCGTCTCTCCAGCCGTGTCGAAAGCAGCCAGATCCAGCACGGCATTTACTTCATTCAGCCCGCGGTTCACGATGAATACCGTAACGGTATTGCCTGCTCCGTTAATGCCCGCCGCGATGTCCAGCTCCGGCAGCCCGTTCAGGTTGACCGACGTCTCCTTAAGTGCCGGCACGGTAAACGTAGAACAGTCCGCTTGCACAGGAAGCATATGCTGCAGATCCTGGTTCGCATATAGCTTCATGACCTCATAGGTAGGTGTCCCGTATACGTCGAGAGGCCGATTGCTCCAGCCGGACTGCTTGCCGCAATATTGGTCGGCATAATAATCGCCTACCCGGATGCAGCCGCCAAGCCAGCCGTTGACCAAGTCGGAGAAGCTGCCGATATGCACCATGTCGCTTGAACGAAGCATTTCGTTAAGATTGGCAGCATTGGCAACCGCCGCTCCAAGCGTATGCTCGTTCGGCAGCCCCTTGCGAATGGTATTCGGGTAATACATCGTGTTGTATTCTGTAATGGCGATTTTCACATGAGCATGCTTCGGGTTAGCCTTGATGCTCTCCGTAGTCTCCTGCAAGTAATGCCGCGTAAACTCGGGATAGGCCGCAATCGCCTTATACCGGTCCTCGGCAGGCGTGTTCCGGTTCATACCGAAAGGTCCGTAGCCGTGATAGATATGCAGCGTCAAATAATCAATTAGCTCACCGGCCTGCTCCAGCACCGGCTTGTTCCATGCCTGGTCGTAATGGCCGCAGGCCAACAGCACGATGGTCGGGTCCGTTGCTTTCATCGCTTCGGCAAACGATACCGTACGCGCCGCGAATTCCCCAGCAGAGCAGGTTCCTACCTGCCACCCTCCCCATACCTCGTTGCCAATCTCCCAATATTTCACGCCATACGGCTCGGGATATCCGTTCGCGGCGCGCAAGGCACCCATCGGAGTGTCCGCGGCGCCATTGCAATACTCGATCCATGCCGCTGCCTCTTCGGGCGTTCCGGATCCGTCGTTCACACAAATGAGGGGTTCCACCCGCAGCTCCCGGCAGAAGGCGATAAATTCGTCCGTGCCAAAATATTTACTCGTCCAGCCGCCCCATGCCTCGTTGTACATGACCGGCCTCTCCAGCACGGGACCAACGCCATGCTCCCAATGGTAGGCGCTGATGTAATTGCCCGCCAGCCTCATCATGCCGGCGTTCAGCTCCCTCGTCATTTCGACGACCTCGCGCTTCACCAAGGCAACGCTGTCGGCCGCCAGCAGGGAAACATGATCGATCCATAGCATGCCGGTCGACACGTGATCCGTCCAGCGCGGATGATCCTCCGGAATGTAGACGCGAAGCTCGGCGTCGGCGCAGGCGCGGGAGACGGACAAGTCCGCTTCATATTCCCGCCAGTTATGGCCAGCAAGCTCGATTACCAATGAACCAAGCGTTTCCTCCGTATGCCGATCCACCGCTTCCACCACCAGCCGCTTCAGCTCAATGGACGCACGTGCAACCACCTTCACCTTATATTCGACCGGACCTTTGAGAGCAGCCTTCTGCGCGATTCCGGCAAATGCCTCATCGTCGCTCAACAAGCGGATGCGCTGTGCTCGCCCCGAATGCTTTGGTGCAGGCGCCTCCAGCGCGTATTTGGTATTGCGGCCGTTCGTATATGCGTACCAGCTCCCTGATATTTCCTTCTTGGTTTCGGACTCGCTCTCGAAATCCATATCCTTGAGCGGGAAGGCAAGCATAGCTTCCATATGGTCCCGGATGTCCTCGACGAAATGTCCGAACAAATACGGGTTGACCACATGCCGGCTTGCTCCGGCACAATCGACAGTAATATTAGCGTTATTAGTCAAAATGAACCTCCAATGAATCGTTAGGTATAGTCGCCTTATCCTTTAACGGAACCAATCATGACGCCTTTGACGAAATGCCGCTGCACAAGGGGATACATGATCAGCACGGGCAGGCTGGACACGATGATAACCGCGAATTTAATGCTTTCGGACAGCAGAATCTGCTTCTCCAGGCCAACGCTTCCGCCGTCCGTTTGGGCGGATTGACTGATCAGCAATATTTCGCGAAGCACAAGCTGAAGCGGATATTTGCCTTCATCGCGGATATAGATAAGCGCATTGAAGAACGAGTTCCAGTGGCCAACTGCGTAGAACAGCACCATAACGGCCAGAATTGGTTTTGAGAGCGGCAGGATGATGCTAACGAGCAGTCTCCAGTTGGAGCAGCCGTCCATATGGGCCGCCTCCTGCAGCTCCCAAGGGATACTGTTCTGAAAATACGTCCGCATAACAATAAGATTGTACGTCGCGATAGCGCCAGGTACGATCAGCGCCCACATCGTGTCGATCATGCCGAGGTCTTTGACCAGCAAATAACTCGGGATAAGACCTCCGCTGAAAAACATCGTCATCGTAATCATGACCATGATTCCGTTGCGCAAGGGCAGGTCGGGCCTCGACAGCGGATACGCCGCGAGGATCGTCATGATGATGTTGATGACAGTTCCGATGACGGTGTACAAAATCGAGTTGCCGTAGCCGGTCCAGATCTTGTCGTTCTGTAGAATATTGACATAGGCATCGGCGTTGATTCCTTGCGGCAGCAGCCATACATCGCCGTTTAATACTTTGGCCGGGTCGCTGATCGATGCACTGACAATGAACAGCAGCGGATACAAAACGATGACCATAATAATGGCGGCTATGATATATACAATTGCGTCGAACAAACGTTCATTCGACGGTCTAATGCTCTTTTCCATAAGCGATTACCTCCTTACCATAAGCTCGTCTCCGACGTCTTGCGGGCAAAACGGTTTACGAGCAGCAGCAGCATGAGATTGATCACTGAGTTGAACAGGCCGATGGCCGCCGTGTAGCTGTACTCGCCCTTCAAGATTCCCGTCGTATAGACGAACGTGGAGATGACGTCGCTGGATTCCAGATTCAGGTTGTTCTGCATGAGCAAAATTTTCTCGAAGCCGATGTTCATAAAGTGGCCGATATCGAGAATGAGCAAGATAACAATGACTGGCATAATGCCAGGCAGCGATACGTGCCAGATGCGGCGGAGCCGCGAAGCCCCGTCCATCTTGGCCGCTTCGTACAGCTGGGGATTAACCCCACTGAGCGCTGCGATATAGATAATGGACTGCCATCCCATGCTCTGCCAGATGTTCGAGCCGATGAAGATCGGTTTGAACCAGGCGGCTTCCTGCAGGAAATTAATTGGCGTGCCGCCAAACGCCTCGATTAGTTGATTAATTGGTCCCGTCTTCGGCGACAGAAACACGTTTAGAATGCCGACGATAACCACGACCGAGATAAAATGCGGAATGTACGTAATGTTTTGCAGCCATTTACTGTAAGCCCGGCTCTTGATTTCGTTCACGAGCAGCGCCAGCAGAATTGGAACCGGGAATGCGATCAGGAGCGAGAACAAGTTGATGGATACGGTATTCCACAGCAGCCGCCAGAAGTAATACGAGTTAAAAAACCGTTCGAAATGACCAAAGCCTTCCCATGGGCTGCCGATAATGCCTTTGGCCGGATTGAAGTTTTTAAAAGCGATCTGCAGACCGTACAGCGGCCCGTAATGGAAGATTAAATAGAAGGCAAGCGGCGGCAGCAGCATGAGATATAAATCATACCGCTTCGCCATTCTTTTCAGCAGCCCGTCGCTCCGCTTCTTGCGGCCGGGAACGGGGGCGGCCCCCGCGTTCTCTATCATGCTGTCCATGAGCAACCCCTCCCTCTCTTCGCGGCATCACATTTATTTGGCCATTTTGTCATAAGCATCCTGGTAAAGCTTCTCAAGATCGGCAATGTTCATTTTCTTCAGCGTGGACTGGAATTCGTCCCACTTGTCGAAGCTGAGCGCCCCAACGATAAACTTCGTGCTTTGCTCTTCGAAATATTTGTCGATGTCATTGCGCAGCACGTTAACCTTCTGGGCAGTTTCTTCGTCAAATAAAGGCGGCGCATAGCGGATTTTCGGCAAATACGGCTCGAGCTGCTCGTAAGCCTCTTGTACTTGAGGCGGGTTGATGAACGAAGCTACTTTATCACTGATAATATGAGGCGCGCCGCCGCCGGCGTACGGTGTAATTTTCGCTTGGGCGCCCGCTACGGACAGAAGCTCCTCTTTGTAGTACGGGATGCCGTCTTTCAGATCATAGTGCTCGCCTTCCCGGCCGAAACGCAGCAGAGTTGAGCCTTCATCGCTGTAGAAGTAGTCGATCCAGCGCATGGTCGCTTCCGGATATTTGTTGACGGACGTGATGGCGAATGCACCGTAGTCGCGTGGCACCGGAGCAATCTGGCTATGCAGGCGGTCGCCATTAGGACCTGCCTGCGGGGCTATGCCTACATACTGATCCTGAATGGTCAGGAAGTTATTGTTCGTCTGATCGAAGAAGTAGCCCGTATTGCCTGTTCCTTGCTTGGCAAGGTATTGCGCTTCCGTGTGGGAGAAAATCTCCTGGTCGATCAGCTTTTCCTTGTAGAGTTTGTTCAAATACATGAGCAGCTCTTTGTACTGCTCATCGCCACTCCAGATATGCACCTTGTCGTTCTCGACATTAATGTTGTAGCCAAGCTGGGAATCAAGTCCAAATGCTCCCGCCATTTGATAGACGATTGGCAAGCCGATACGAGCGGTCATCGGAATTTCATCCGCTTTCCCGTTGCCGTTAGGGTCGCCATCACGGAAAGCCTTCAGCACTTCATACAATTCGTCGGTCGTCTCAGGCACCTTCAGGCCCAGCTTATCCAGCCATGCCTTGTTGATCCATCTCTTGTCGGTCCGTGCGGAGCCTAGCGTGACAATGCCCGGGATCGCATAAATATGTCCCTCCGGTGTCGTGATGCCTGCGCGTATCTCCGGATATTGCTCCATTAGGCTCTTCAGGTTAGGCGCGTATTGATCGATTAATTTTTCCAGCGGGATCAGTTGTCCCGAAGATCCGTAGCGGACCGTCTCCAGCTGCGTCAGACCCGAACGGTACAAAGCATCGGGAAGCTCATTGGATGCGAACAAGAGGTTTTTCTTCTCCGCAAAGCCATCGGTCGGCGCCTCAATAAAATCGACCTTGATGTTGCTCATCTTCTCGTAATCCTGGAAGACAGGCATGTCCTTGAACGGACCGTTTACGGGCGCGACGCGGGTGAACATCTTCAGCTTGATTGGTGTATCGACGATCGGAAACCCTTCCGTTTTTACCGTATTTTCGGCAGAACCCGATGATTTGGCCCCCCCCGTATTGCTGCCTTTATCATTGCTGTTGCCGTTGCCGCCGTTGCTGCAGCCGGATACGATTAATCCGCTAACAAGCATCGTGGCGAAAGCATATCTCCCCCATGTTTTTCGCATGTGTATATACCCTCCAACTTTCAATTCACCGGATCTTGTAAGCGTTTACCACCGGTGTTACTCGATTATAAAATACAGCCAGTCACTCCGAGCTACACTTATATGACTATTTACTCCACATATTTTACGACTTCCTTTGCTGCTGCCTTACCGTCTCCGAGACTGTTCCAATACGCCTGAGGCGTCATGCCCGTCACTTCCTTGAACACCTTGAAGAAATAGTTGTGCGTGGAAAAGCCCACCTGGTCGCTGACCTGCTTGATGGTATATTGACCACTTTCCAGCAGCCTGCGCGCAGCGTCGACCCGTACCCGGTTCACGTATTCGGAGAACGTCGACTGCGTCTCCTCCTTGAAGATCCGGCTCAGGTATGACGCGTTTAAGCCGATGAAGCCTGCGGCTAGCTCCAGCGTCAAGACACCTGAATACCGCTCCAGAATAAAGCCGACTGCCTGCGATACATGGCGGGAATAACTGCCCGTCGCGTGATGCTCCTTAAGCAAGACCAGCAAGACGCCATAGAACGACTGAAGCCACTTCTCCAGCTCGCTGACGCTTCCAAGGCGGTTAAGCTCGCCGCGTAATGGCAGGCGGTCCACATCCTTCGTTGTCCCAAGCGGGGAACGGTTCCCTTTTTTCAACGCCTTATCGCCGATATGAAGCAGCTCGCTGACCGTCATCTGCACCGCGTGCGAATGCAAAGGAAGCCCGCGAAGCGGTTCGAATACCGAAGCAATCAGACGCTGCGCGCCTTGCCCGTCCAGCCTCTCGATAGCAAGAAGCAGCTGCTTCTGCTCTTCGATCGTAAGCGCGACGCGGCTCTCACGCATGCCTTTTCCGCGTTGCTCTGGATTCGGATGAGCGGCCTGAGCGTTTGGGTCAAGCGCCCGCTCCGCGGAGCTGTAGCTTGCTCCAAGCTGCGACAGGCTGTTGCATACATGCCCAACGGCATAGATCGCTTTTAAATTCAAGTACATCTCGAGCGCGTGGCAGAGCTTGCTCATGCTTCTGGCCGCTTCGCTAGCGGCTGCATGCTCGCTTCGCTCCCGAATGGCGAACACGACGGCGATTCGCCCATCCTCCACATAAGCGGCCGTACGCTCGCGTGCGTCTCCCAAGCTTTGCTGCATAAGCTCAACAACCTGCTGAACCAGTCTGTTCGTTTGCACGTCGGTATTCGATTCCGTCAGCAGCAGGAAAGGAACGATCTGCAGAACCGCTGCCGCATACAAATCCGCCTGCGGGTACATGCCGTATCGCCTTATGCTTCCTTCCAGCTCCCTTACGGCTTCCGCATTGCCTCTTGCTAGGTCAGCGATTTGGCTCCGGACCAACTCGGAACGGAAGAGGGACGATTCGTCGGCCTCACCCGCGGCTTCGGATGATTTTCCAGCCTGAACTGCTTTTTCAAGCATCGCAAGCAGTGTCTCCTTGTCCAGCCGATGCTTCAGCAAATAATCGACCGAGCCGTTCTTCAGACAGTCCCGGACGTAGTCGTAATCATCATAGCTGCTGAGCATAATCGTCTGGACGGCGGGATAACGCTGCTTGATCAATCTGTTCAAATCCACGCCATTCATTCCCGGCATGTTGACGTCAAGGATAGCCACGTCGGGACGCTGTTCCCCAATCATGGCCAATGCCATCTCCGCGTTTTGGGCCTCACCGCAGATCTCGAAGCCATGTGTGCGAAAATCCAATAAAGACCGCAGATCGTTGCGAACGAGCGGCTCGTCGTCTACCAATAACACGCGATACATCATTAGCTCACCTCTTGTCCGGCGCCCATCTGGCCCCGCAAATTGGGAAAACGAATTTCGACTTTCGTATACAAGCCAGGCTCGCTATACAGCCTGATACCGTATGGAGCTTCAAACGAACGAACGATTCTCTCGTGCACATTGCGCACGCCCATTCCGCTGAACCGGGAAGAGGTCGGCTTTGTACCCGCCGGTCCGCCCAGCAATTGCTCCATCTGCTCCGGCGTCATTCCTTTGCCGTTGTCCGTCACCTCGATCATCAGATCGCGATTGTCCTCGTATACTCGTATCGTGACAAAGCCTCCCTGGTCCCTCGAACCGATTCCGTGCAGAACCGCGTTTTCCACAATCGGCTGCAGCGTAAGCTTCAGCACACGGCTATCTAATAACGACGGATCTTCAATCTCTTCGTGAACGATGATTGGCTCCATGTATTTGTATTTGATAATAGAGATATAGCTTCGCACGTAATCCAGCTCTTCCCTTACCGTCAAATACTCGTTGGAATTACCCAGCACGCCCCTCATCAAATCGATTAATGAGCCGGATACCTCTTCTATGTTGGGAGTTCCGTTCAGCTTGGCCAAATATTTGATCGTATTAAGAGAGTTGTATAAAAAATGGGGGCGTATTTGTGCCTGGAGGGCGGTCAGCTCGGCCTCCCGTTTCTCCTGTTCACTGATGCGTATCCCTTCGAATGACCGCTTCAGCTCCTCCACCATACCAATAAACACGTGATACAGCTGTCCCACCTCGTCCTTCGTTCTTATCTCCTTCTTCGGGAACGTCAAATTGCCGTCCTTCACCAGCATCATCATGGACTTCAAACGCCGAATATTAATCGTGATGCGTGACGACACCTGCAGCGAGCCAATGAGGACAACCAGCAGGACGATCGCCGAAGCTTCGATAATCAATTTCAGCAGTCGAGCCGATTCGCTAAACAGCGAATCCGTCGGAATTAGCGCCAGCGTCGTCCAGCCCGTATGGTCCGATTGCCGGCTTACCACGATATAGGACCTGCCGTTGATGACCTTCTCCTTCACGTCGCCTTCAATCTTGCCAAGCTTCGCAAATTTATGCTTCATGTCTACGATTTTCTGATCGGAGGGCGCAAAACTTGGCGTGTGGTCCGACCGATACACAAATTCATTCTGCTGATCAAGCACATACAGCATACTGTCTGCGGTTGGCCTCACGCCGTATGTCTTGCGGATAAAATCGTAGTTTAGATCGACCATAACCACGCCAATCGTCTGGCGGTCGTACCGGATTTCGCGGCCTACCGTAATCGTCTCCGTGACGCCCGACTGCTTCAAATAGGCGTGACGCGAGCCGTTGCGCAGCATGTAATCCATCATCGGAGTTTCGAGAATGCTTTTATCCAGCCAAGGTCCTCCAGTGAAAAACACCTTTCCGTTTAAACCAACAACGGCAATCCTCGCAATATACGGCTTATTTGCAACCAGGGATGACAGAAATTCCTCGATTCGCTTCTGCTCCTGAAACCATTCGTAGCTAATCTCCTCCGATGGGCTAAGTACCGTATCAATCACGGTGTTTTTGTTCGTGACGACAACCGTATTGAGCCGGTCAATCTCCTCTAGCATAATGTTGAGCGACTCGTCGGCTTGGCGTATACTGTCCGACACCGAGGTTACGGCGTTGGACTTGATCGTTTCCCGCATGTTGAGGTAGACAATGACGGAGATAGAGACGATAGAGAGAAGAGCGACAAGGCTGAACGCCAGAAAAATTTTGCCTTGAATGCTTAGGCTTGGCGATACCCATCGCCTAAGGGTGGATAGCTTCATTTCGGACAACTCCTTTGCGGAGATAAAATGCAATCGCTTACATGAATAACAGGACGGAATCGGCTAAGCCTCTGCCTTTCTTAACGCCAGCGGAGATTCCTTAAAGTACATTTTGAAGGCCCTTGTGAAGGTATACAGATTCGGATAACCAAGCGACAGCCCGATCTCCGTCACCGAAGCATTGGTATCGATTAAGAGGCGTCTAGCCTTCTCCATCCGAACCTTCTGCATATATTTCATCGGGGGCATCCCCATCTCTTCCGTAAATACTTGAGTAAAATAAGAACGATGTACGCCCGCAAATTCAGCCACCTGCTGGACGGTAATACCTTCAGTTGCATGGAGCTCCATATACTCCGCGCATTCGTGGATCCAGCTCGCAAGCTCCTGTCCCTGCCCGACCTCTTCCAGCATCAGGGACGAGAGCAGACCGTACAGATGTCCTTGCAGCTCCAAGGCTGCCGCCGGCCGCCAGCGCTGAACCCGCTCCAGTGCATCGATAGCCCGGTCTACAGCAACTTCAATCCGGGAAGAGATGTTACCTCTACGAAATGGTTCTGGCTCCGTAAGCCCAGCTAGTTGAAGCAGCACTTCTACTCTATCTCCGTCGATAGCCAGCCAGTGCATCTCGAGCAGCCTTTCAGCCGGGAGCATGTCGTAATAATACGTTCGGTCCGGGAATAGGACGAAGAGGTCTCCCTTTGCAAGCTCCACCTGCCTGCCCTCATATTCGAGACGCAGTCTTCCTTCCCGCACGAAATGTATGCTGTAGCACTCGATCCGTTTTGGTCCAACCTTATAATGGGGCTTAGCCAGACATCTTCCCGCCCTTACAGGCCACAGCCGGCCTGCCTTGTCCAGCTCGCCCGGCGTGTAGTAGATAAAGTCCGCATATTCGTAATCGTATTCCCTCATGTCATTATCTCCCTCACAGCTAACAAAATGACAATAAATATAATATTTCCTATTTCAATAAACTTGGAATCCCATTAAGCATAATATGATATCTCCATTTCGTAAACCTAACATAATGATATTTTTTGGCTGCAGTTGCTATGTCTATTCCTACAAATTAAAAAAGGCTGCTCTGAGTATCAGAACAACCTTTAAGAAATAAGATACATATTTTATTTTTTAGGTAATCCTGCGCTCGAAGTAGCATTAGTCGTTACCGACAAGCTGTTACTTACGGCCGATTGGTTCCCGGCTTCTTCAGACGCTTTTACCGTATAGACATAAGCTGTGTTTGCCGTTAATCCAGTATCCGTGTAACCGGTAGTTGTACTGGTACCTAGTTGGGTCCCGTTTCGGACAATGGTATACCCTGTAATTCCGACATTGTCGGTAGAAGCCCCCCCAACTCAGTGTCACGAATTCGATGTCTTGGACGGCGATTGCAAATTAACCGGTGCGGTCGGTGATTGCGTATCCGTCGTGTTGCTTTGAACGGGAACGAGGAAGTCACCCAAATTGATAAGCCCCATGCATCTGAACGTTCATCTACGACTTTAATGTACATAGAAGTTCAAGTTAGCAATAACCTGCGCACTCTCCGCCCGGGTCACCCTATCTTTTGGCACGAATAGATTGTTGCCACGTCCTTTTATAAGTTCCAACGCTTGCGCCTTTCTTACCGCATCCTGTGCCCAGCTGTTAACGGTTCCTTCATCAGCAAAGCCTTTTACATAAACAGGAGCTGCCTTCGTGCCTTTAAGGTACTCATAAGCACGTACGAGCATAACGGCCATTTCTTCCCGAGAAATGGCTGCATCCGGTGCGAATACAGTCTCAGAAAGCCCGGTCACTATCCCCGCCTCCGTAGCTGCCGCCACTTCACTGCTATACCAGCTCTTTAGCGCCACATCTTTGAAGGTCGTCACTCCTTGTGCTCTAAGACCAAGGGAGCGCACGATCAACGTTGTGAATTCCGCTCGCGTCACAGCCTTATTCGGTGCAAACTGAGTTGGATTAATCCCTTCAATAATGTGTTTGGCGGCCATTTCCTTAATCACTCCCGCTGCCCAGAACGAATCACTCACATCTGTGAAGGATTTATCATAGCTAAGAACTGCGTATGTGCTAAAGTGACTAATTTGCGCAAACAGTTTGTCATCGACTATCTTCCCGCCAACATACGCCAAGGAACCGTCACTCGCCATATAATAAATGCCGTTCAGTTCTTTCATGGATTGATCTAATACTTGGAGTCCAATCGAAATGCTTTCGTCAAATTGAGATAATTTTTTCTCCATTCCATCCTTGTTTATGATCGAAAGCGAAAATTCGAACATACGCCCTGCAACAGTCAGATTCGCATTTACTTTGGCTTCCGCTTTTTTCAACAGCTCTGTGCGATCTGCAACGGATACAGGCTCCATTTTTAGGGAAATCATCGCATCCTTCAGTTGATCTTCCGATAAGAGACTTTGCAGTTTGAGTAACACACTGCCTGGAATAAGGATGGTTACATTATCATTTGACAGCTCGATTACGTTCTTCTTGTCGATTGTTGCATTTGCAGGAAGAAGCACTTGCTTCGCATCATTGTCAATTTTGACAGAGATTTTACCATCAAGATTGGCTTTTGGGAGCGTAATAACACTCGGTTTCGGATTACTTATCTCTCCAGCACCTGGATTGTTATTAGCATTTAACGCTACTGGAACACTCAGATTGTCGAAATTGATATGTCCAAAGCCGCCTGTCCCTTGATCAACGACCTGAATATACAGGCGCTCTCCTTTATATGCAGAGGCGTCCCAAGAAACTCGACTGTAGGCTTCGTTGTTGTTTCCGGTTGCTTTCATCAGAATATGATTATCGGATGCTCGAACAAGTGCAACATAAAGCTTATCGATATCCGCTCCACCGCCAACCAGGAAGCTGATTTTGCCGTCTCCTCCTAATTTAAACGTTTGAGATTTAAGTGCTCCTGTTGCTGAATCTCCGAGTTCTGGCGTAAATCCCCACAAATGATAGCGATCAGGGTCTTTTGCAACTGAGGCCTGATTAAATGGTCCGCCCCATCCCCAATCGTTAACCTTTACGACATTCTGATTCGAAAATGATTGGCCCTCTACCGTCCAACCGGACAAATCACCCTTTTCGAAATCGGCATTTGGCAGCTCGCCAACTGCCGCGGTTTGAGCTTGAGGAGCCGGCCAACCAGCTGGCACCGAGCTGCCATAAGCGGAGTTCATTTCCCAAACCTGTAATTTCTGAATGGAGACTGCCCCGCCTTCGCTCCATAATGCAAGACCGATCGCATCACCGCGTGTTGGATAAATCCGGGAGGTGATGCTATTCTTACCGTTGGCATAGGCCTCAAGCATCGAACGATCAAGATAGACATGCAGCTTCAATAGATCCCCATCGAGTTCCATTTTTCCAGATTGTATGCCTTTCTGCATGTCAGGATCCAGAGAAGATTTCCATCTATCCAAGCTTAGAAGTTGTTTTTCTGCATCGTAGAAGAGCTTGGTCTCCTCACTGCCATCAGCGGTCTTCCGCAGTGACAGACCCAGCTTTTTCGCGTTATTCATCTTAGCTTCCAGTACAACCTCTAGCATATCTCCTTGCACCTTATTGAGCTTAGCATTAGCCGCTCCGACCGTAGTCTGAGAAAGATCTGCCAACTTTTGACCTCGCAGCGATTGCAATTCGGGAATCGGCTCTACGCCAAGCGTATCGTCGCTGCGCAAGGATAACACAAGCGGCAATCCGCCATTATGCGCCCAACCAGCATCATAATGCTGCTGTTCTGTACGACGGTCCTGCGTGATGCTGAATAATATCGAACGTCCTTGTCCATCCACCATACCGCTCGGTCCTGTAAAATGTTCACCAAAATCGAATAAGCGAGGCTCCTCGTGGTCGGGAATGAATTTGTTAGTCACTTTATCCCAAGTACCAATCCAATGAAAGACGTACTTCACATTATCCGCATCGTAGTGGTCAAACCACGGATTAATGAAGAAAGCATATTTCATCGTTCCATTGCTATCTTTGCCCAGTGGAAGCAATACAGGAAGCTCCCATACTTGGCCGGTTTGATGGTATTTCTCATAATCACCTACAAAGAACGGATGTTGATAAGTCCAGTGAATCATGTCATCTGATGTATACAGTAATGCAGTACCACCTACGTTTTTGATTCCGGATCCAACCAATTGGTACCAGGTATCGCCGTCCTTCCATACGTATGGGTCACGGAAATTGCCGTACCATACTTCGCCTTCCTCCGCTTGCAAGTTAGACGCTTGGGTAGTTACCGGAGATCCGTTATAAACCCAATTCTTCAGGTTGACATCGCCGTCATCCTTAAAGGTGCTTCTCGCAAGTCCTGTCGCCTGATTGGGCGTAGCTTTATCATCCCCAGCCGTAAAGAATAACGCTGGATTACCATTGTCGTCGACGACAGCACTGCCAGACCACACCCCGTCAGGTGTTTCTGAATTAGCGTCCGGAGCTAGGGCAACCGGCATGTCTTTCCAGTGCACCATATCATCGCTCACTGCATGTCCCCAATGAATTTGGTGCCAATAAGGGCCTTGCGGATTAAACTGATAGAAGATGTGATACTTTCCATCAAAGTATAGCGGAGCGTGCGGTTCGTTCATCCAATGGCCCGGCGCGATCAAATGATACTGTGGCCGATAACGGTCCCCATCATAATCTGTGCGCTCAAAATCCAAAGAAGGTTTTGGGAGGATGCCTCCTTCATAACGGGAGGTTACGGCCTGGTAGTCGCTTTGAATTTCTCCTTGGGAGAGAGATCGATTATACACTTTCACTTCGTCAATCATGCCGTTAAACATATTGGCGGTGAAGACCCCGTTAATCAAAACGCCTGAGTTATTTTTACCGATCATAAAATCTTTGTTCGCCGGGGAAATGGGCAACTTCTTCTCAGCGGTCGCTGTACCCACCACTTCACCATTCAAGTACAGCTTTAACTTCCCGTCAGTGCGGCTGTAGGTAGCAGCGATGTGGGACCACTCGGATTTTTTGAGAGGCTTATCATCTGCTGCCCATACTTCCGCCCATTTGCCGTTAATTCCTACCTGGAACGACCATTCTCCATGACGGCCCATCCCCAAAATGTAACCGGTGCGGTTATCACTGTCATATTGATTGACAATCGCAGAAAGTTTTCCTTGGTCACCCCACTCATAAGACCTTGGTGCAACCCAAGATTCTATGGTGATTTCATCCGCGGGTTTAGCGATTTCATTCGCAGGTCTATCGATCCAAGTCGAGTATCCATCGAAAAGCAATCCCTTGCCGGCGATACTGTCTCTCCATAAAGGTTCGCTGTTCGGTTTATACTTGGCATCATTGAATACATAATGAACCGCGTCATTCTGCTTGCGAACCTCATCGTTAGCGGTTGTACCCTGTCCTTCATTGAAGGACCAGTAGCCAACTAATCCTGATCCTTTCACCTGAAAATCATCGACATTGATATGTCCAGCCGGATCCTGATCCACAACTTGAATATATAGCTCCTGGCCAAGATACGGCGTTGCATCCCAATTAACTCGGGTATACGCTTCTGACTGACTTCCAGTCACTTTCATCAGTACAGAATGATCGGAAGCACGTACTAGAGCCACGTAGAGTTGGTTTTTATTAGCTCCGCCGCCCAAAAGAAAATGGATAAAGCCGGTTCCTGCCAACCTGAAGGGATTAGAAGTTAACGTGCCGGTCTGCTCGTCTGCTCTGCCATAGCCAGATACATGATAGGTGCCTTCTTGACCGAATGGCTTTAAATCATCATCAAAACCAGCTTCATTCGTCACTGCATCTATAAATGCATCTCCTTCCACTGTCCAGCCACTTAAGTCACCAGTTTCGAAGCCTGGATTTTCAATGATATCAGGTGTCGATGAGTTTAAGTTTGTCGCTAATACGCCCTCAGTCGGAACGGATTCATGATAGGTAAAGAAAGCATCGGCAAAAATCATGCCCCAATCTGAAGTGGCATTATCAACAATTTCAAGATAGAGGTTCTCATCAAGGTGCTTAGACAGATCTGCTTTGTATTGAACCATGTTGGCAAGCCGCATGCCTTGATCAATATCCGGGAAATTGACATCCTTAAATTCCGTATTTCCATACCGGGCGATCAACTCATCCGTATCCGCATTGTATACGTCAATATGTACAAGGTCAGTGTTTTTGCCTCCTCCAAGCTTAAACGTCATCCAGCCTGAGCCGCCCAGAGTGAATGTAGAGGAACGAAGGACTCCTGTCTTCTGCTCGTCATACATCCAACCGTCAAGATGGTAGCTGCCTTCTTGGTTAAATGGGATCTTTTCTGCCCACCAGGTCGTATCACTCGAGACACTGCTCGGTCCAAATGCGTCGCCAGAGACAACCGTCCAGCCTAACAAACTACCCGATTCGAAGCCAGGATTGCGTAACTCGTATCGAACAGGAGTATACAGATTTTTGGCCAACACGCCTTCAGTCGGTGTATTCGTAAGATAGGTCTTAAAATCGTCTGCAAAAATAACTCCCCAGTCCGCTGTTGCCTCATCAACCATTTCAAAATATAGATTTTCGCCTAAATACGATCGCAAATCCGCTTTATACTGCACCATATTAGCCAGTCGAAGACCCTTGTCAACATTAGGGAAATTAATATCAGCAAATTCGGTGTTCCCATAACGCGCTACTAGCTCACTGGTATTGGCATCATAAACATCGATATGTACCGAATCCGTATTCTTACCGCCGCCTAATTTAAAGGAAATCCATCCGCTTCCACTTAGTTTGAACGTCGTCGATCGCAGTTTCCCCGTCTTATCCTCCGAATATTTCCAACCGTTCAGATGATATTGACCTTCCTGGTTATAAGGGATCTTCTCATCCCAGTAGGTCGTTTCATTCGATACGCTGTCTGGACCGAAAGCCTCTCCTTCAACAACGGTCCACCCGCTCATATCTCCGGATTCAAATCCAGGGTTTTCAATTTCCTTCACACTGGAATCGTACCAATTATCGGCTCTAACGCCCTCATTTGGTTTTGTCTCATAGTAGGTATTGAAGGAATCAGCAAACAGCAGTCCCCAATCGGTAGTTCCGTTATCTACGATATCGATATACAGATTTTGACCAATATAAGAGCTTAAATCGGCTTTATACTTCACCAGGTTAGCTAAACGCAAGCCAAGGTCTACATTAGGAAAGTTGTCGGCATTCCACTCCGTATTTCCGTAACGAGCAATCACTTCGCCCGTGTCCGCATTATGGATCTCAATATACTCCTGATCCGTATGTCTGCCTCCGCCGAGCATAAACGTAATCCAACCAGATCCGTCCAAGGTGAAAGTTGAAGATCTCACCCTTCCCGTTGCTGCTTCTTCGGCCTTCCAACCATTTAAATGATACGTCCCTTCTTGTTGATAAGGGATGTTTTCAGCCCAATACATAGTTTCATTAGATACGCTGTCTGACCCGAATGCGCTTCCCTCGATAATAGTCCACCCCGTCATATCTCCGGTTTCAAAGCCGGCATTCTCGATGGTATTTGCATATACCGAAGAAGTCGATACCGCATCGCTAGTATCCGCAGGTGTGATTTCTTCAGCATAGACGTTGCCAACACCGCTTCCAAGACCTGTCGATAAAAGGAAGGAGCACATCAACAAATGGATTAGCCTTGAACGAGCTTTTTTTCTTAACACGAGTCTACCCCCCATTTTTTCCTAATATAGCGCTTACATTTTAGAAGGGTAAATTCCCCCCATCTATACGGACTCTTGTCAATGTATAGTTGGAGAGAACAACCGCTGCTTATTTCATTAATGCTTTCTTTGCCAAAGCCAATGCGCCGCACAAACCTGCACGACCTTCCAGAAAAGGCGGAACAATATAGGTTTCTAAATCGGAAGCAAATACAGGATGATCAACATAACCGTTTAAACGCTTTTTCACTTGTTCCCTTATCAGCGGGAACAGATGCTTTTGATTCATAATGCCGCCGCCCAAGATGATTCTCTCTGGCGAGAGAACGAGAATGTAGTTTGCTAATGCCTGACCAATATAGAAGCTCTCCAATTCCCAAGCATTATGAGAGGCTTCCAATTGTATGGCTTTGCTGTCCCACCTCTTCTCTACCGCTGGCCCGGATGCCATTCCCTCCAGACAATCGCCATGATAGGGACAGTTTCCAGCATAACTGTCCATCGGATGACGATTCACGATGATATGCCCCATCTCCGGGTGCATCAAGCCGTGCACCAGATTCCCTTCAACAATCGCGCCCACGCCAATTCCCGTTCCAACCGTCATATATAAACAGTTACGAAGTCCAGCTGCCGCCCCCCATACGGACTCGCCTAAGGCAGCCGCGTTTACATCGGTATCAAATCCAAGCGGAATATCCATTCTTTGCTTTATATGATCCAGAATGCGATATCCGCTCCAGTACGGTTTCGGTGTGCTCGTGACCGAACCATATGCAGGACTTTGAGGGTTTATATCGATAGGACCGAAAGTGCCGACTCCTAATGCCTCGATTCCTTTGTTAGAAAAGAAGGACATGGCCTCATCCAAAGTCACTTCAGGTGTCGTGGTTGGAATGGATATTCGTTCTAAGATTTCACCATCCATAGTACCGATTCCACAAACAAATTTAGTTCCTCCGCCTTCAATAGCTCCCAGCAACATCTCACTTCACCTCCTAACTAGATACCGGCTCACAGGCATAGATGGATTGGAGCGGATAAAAATCAAGTCGATGAATGGTTGCTTCACCGCCGCAGGTATACAACTCCAAGCCTACGCTTGAAGGATCCGGGAAAATCTGATCCGTAATGACAATCTCCCCATCATTAGCAAAAACCTCAACGGAAGAATGATCGATAAATAAGTGAAGATGAATACGACCTTCAATAGGTTCGAGCTGAACCTCATGCCTGCATGCAAATTGATGATGAAATCCATTTTCACCTGATTCGCAGCGATTAACAAATAGTCTTTTCTCAGCTCCACGATAGCCAACTACAGTCTTTTCAGTATCAGAGGTTCGAAGATTAAACCCGATTTCCTCCGCAGAGCCAACTTCGATTTCGCAAATCAGCTCGTATTTTTCCCCTTTGAGTCCTGCCAGCAGATTATCTCCGGGACGAATGGTAATACCCGACCATTGCAGCCCCTGACTCTGTTCTCTCAATAACAGGAGTTCCGGAACAGGTTGCTGCACAACTCGTATGCCATAAGGCGTGCGGCGCAAACGTAGTTCTCTAGGAAGCGTCATGGCACTACGCCATTCCTGTGTCGGCGTCAAATTGGCATACTTCCAGTTGCTCATCCATCCAATAAACAACTTCGCACGATCTGGACGTTGCACATCCGACCATGTAACACCGGCATAATTATCACGGCCGTGATCAAGCCATATAATACTGTCGGAATTGTTGTCGTTTATAAAGCTTTTGCCATCGAACTCCCCAATGAAATACTGCGTTCTGGAGCCCTCTGTATAATCAGGATGATCTCCGATGCTGAGAATAAGCACCCACTTGCACTGGCCATCTGAACCCTCAATTGGCAGCTCGATCAGATCTGGGCATTCCCAGACTCCATCATGAGAACCTTCCTCCAAGCCAAATTCACTTGCAAACGTCCAGCTCTTTAAGTCATAAGAGGTATAGAATTGAACACGATCGCCAGCAGCCAGGATCATTACCCAATGCTGCTTCTGCTCATACCAGAATACTTTTGGATCGCGGAAGTCAGTATGCTCCTCGTTCGCTAATACAGGGTTGTTCTCGTACATCGACCAGCTTCTTCCTTTATCCGAACTGTACGCCAAACTTTGCCGCTGTCTTGGACGATCAGAGTCCGGATACTGGTCTGCTTGAGTGAAAAGGGCAACGAGACCCGGTTGGCCACCGAAGAGACCGCTGCTGTCCTTCCAATCTACAATAATGCTTCCGGAGAAGATAAAACCGTTATGATCTGGCTTCATTGCGATCGGCATGTGCTCCCAATGTACAAGATCCGAACTGATGGCGTGTCCCCAGTGCATCGGTCCCCAGGTGGTCCCATTCGGGTGATATTGATAAAAGAGATGATACTCTCCTTCAAAGAAAACCATTCCGTTTGGATCATTCATCCAATTTGCCTGCGGTGTAAAGTGAAATTGCGGTCGGTATCTTTGATCCATGATATGAGTTGTCAATTCGTGTTCATCCTTCCATTTGAAAGCAAAAGCCTTGCTCTTGCAGGAAGAACAAACCGGAACAACAGTGCATTGCTCCGGTTTGTTCTGTGCGTTATTTTATCCGGCTTGCTTTAAGTATTGTTTTTCTTGAAATCGTCATAGCCCTTTTGATAAATTTGGAGCAGCTCTTGCAATCCGATTTGGTCTAGCTTCTTCAAGTAACCATCCCATTCTTTCTCAACGCCGCCATCCATGAGCCATTTTGCTTTCATTTGTTTTGTATATTCTTTGAGTTGTGTCTCGATTTGGTTGATCTTGTCCAGATCTTCTGCGGAGAAGAATACGAAAGGATAATTTTCTTTCACTTGATATGGGAAGTAATACTGTTTCAGTTCGTCCAGCCGTTGCTTAGCGCGCGGCTCCATATCGACGAGTGTGCCAAATTCATCGTTCGTAATCACAGTCGGTCCGCCTGGTGCCACTTTAATGCGGTATTCGCCAGCTGTCGTACCAGCTGGAACCGGCAGGTTTACGAGTTTGCCGTTCTCTTCCTTGTATACTTCTCCAATCGGTCCCCAATGTGCTTGGATAGCCGTTTTTGGATCATACAACTGGTCAACCCAACGTGCGGTGATTTCCGGTTGCTTGTTTGCTTTTGTAATAACGAAAGAATCGCGGGAATACTCGGAATAGTTCGTTTTGCCAATGACGACTTCGCCTTCGTTGTTTTTAAGAGGCGGCATCAACACGTAATCTTTCATTCGATCTTCCCCAACAACCTCTGGACCTTCCCACCAAATGAAAGAACCAAGCGTCTCATCAGCGGTTTTACCTTTGGCTTTCAACTTCTCGGCATCCATACTAGCGATCTCCGGATCGATTAATCCTTCTTTATACCATTCATGGTAGTAAGCAATAGCTTCCTTATATTCTGGAAGAGCCAGCGAATACTGAACCTTTCCGTCTTTTACAATACGGTGATCGTCCGTTGTCACGTCTGGCGCTCCAAACATGCCCAGCAGGTCTCCTTCATTCCCACACCAGCCTTGGAACCACCAAGAGAGAGGGATTACGGTTCCCTTTCCGTTTACATTGTTATCTTTGAATGCTTTTAATGCATCATGATACTCTTGCAGCGTAGTAGGTACCGGCAGACCTAACTGATCCAACCATTTCTTATTAATGAACATCTGATTAGGCATGCTGATCAGGTTCATTTCTTCCGCATATGGCAAGGAGTAAATATGCCCGTCAGGCGCCGTTACCACAGCTTTCAAATCAGGGCGAGTCTCGAACAGCTTCTTCAGGTTAGGCATGTACTTGTCGATCAAGTTTTCCAGAGGAATAATGGTTCCCTCGCTGCCATATTTAATTAAGTCGTAGTCAGAGAATTGTGCATTATAGAAAGCATCTGGAAGATCATCTGTAGCCAAGAGAAGATTCTTCTTTTCTTGATAACCGTCGCTCGCAATATTATTCCATTCGATATGAACATTCGATTGCGTTTCAAGGTTCTTGAAAATGGTCATGTCTTCGAAGCTCGGGGCTAACGGATTTTTAGGAGATACAAATGTAAGCGAAACTTTATCCTGCACAATTGGATACCCTGTCAAGTTGATATCGTTTACCGTGGTTGCATTGCCATTTTTGGACGAAGAAGATTTCGGATCATTTGAAGACTTGCCACATGCTGTAAATACCAGGCTTGCAGAAACTAACAGAAATAAGGTTGAAGCATACCTTCTTTTCATTTCAATTCCTCCCGTTTTTTCTTTTTTAGAACAACCGCCCTTAAAATTCGCTCACCAAAGTTATTCTTACATTGACCACCTCCTTAGCATGATGATCTTCATTAATGTCGGCTTTGCTTTAATTATCCTTTCACGCTGCCGATCATAACGCCTTTGACAAAATAACGCTGTATAAACGGATATACGACCAGCAACGGCAGTGAAGCAATAACGATTACGCCATACTTTAGCAAACTAGCTACGCGCTGCTGGACTTCCGCCGATTCAACATCAGTAACAAATTGGCTTGCCAGCTCATTTTGAATGACAAGAATGTTGCGCAGTACCAGCTGCAGCGGGTACTTTTTCTCGTCTCCCAGATAAATAAGCGCATCGAAGAACGAATTCCAGTAACCGACGGCGTAGAACAACGCCAACACAGCAATAATAGCCTTAGAAAGCGGAAATACGATTCTGGCAAAAAACGTAATATCCGAACACCCATCAATCTTAGCCTGCTCTAGAAGTTCATTCGGAATCGTATCTTGGAAAAAAGACCGTGCTATGATGACATTAAAGAGGGAAACTGCCTTAGGTAGAATCAGTGCCCACATCGTATTAATCAAGTGCAACTTCTTTACAACCAGATAAGTGGGAATCAACCCACCAGAAAAGAACATCGTGATAAGCAGGTAAATCATAATGGTATTACGCCCATATAAATCTCTGCGCGATAACGCATATCCTGCAAGGACTGTGAACGTAACATTAATAATGGTCCCCACGCTCGTATACAAAATGGTATTCTCATACCCTCTCCAGATGCTTTCCTCTTTAAAAATGCGCAAGTAACCTTCCATCGTAATGCCTTTTGGCCAAATCCACATCTCACCATTTAGGACCGTTGTGGGATTACTTATAGAAGCGATAAAGACGAAATACAAAGGGTACAACACAATTAACGCAATTACCGATAAAACGAAATAGTTCAAGATGTCGAATATTAGATCGTTTCGAGACCTTAATGATTTTGTCTGACCGACGGACACGGTTCGTCCCTCCTAGAATAAACTTGTATTTGACATTTTTTTGGCGGCTTTGTTAACGGTTAAGAGTAGAACAAGATTAATAACCGAGTTAAATAAACCTACAGCAGCGGAGAAGCTATACTGAGATTGCTTCAGACCCACCTTGTAAACATAGGTCGATATGATTTCAGAGCTCGGTAAATTAGTCGGTGTCTGCAATAGATAAGCCTTCTCGAAACCAACACCCATTACATTTCCTACTGCGAGAATCAACAAAATAATTGCCGTAGGCATAATCGAAGGTAAATCGACATTCAAGATGCGCTGCCACTTCGTAGCGCCATCCACGATGGCTGCTTCATGAATTTCTGGATTCACCCCTGCCAGAGCTGCTAGATAAACAATGGCACTGAATCCCGTTCCTTGCCAGACATCAGATAAAATGTAAATGGCTTTAAAATACTCCGGTTGAGTCATAAACAAAATGGGGTCATTACCGGTCAAATGTACGATGGCCTGATTGATAATCCCCGTCTGTGAGAGGAACACCAGAATCATCCCTGACAAAACAACAGTTGAAATAAAGAATGGAGCGTAAACCGTTGTCTGAACGAACTTCTTAAATCGGAAATTCGACACTTGATTCAACATTAAGGCAAGGATAATAGGCAGCGGGAAAGTTACAATAAGCCCAAGTACGCTGAGTCCGAGCGTATTGGCAATCAACTCTTTAAAGTTATAGGAAGTAAAGAATCGCTCAAAATGCTCAAACCCTACCCATGGACTTCCCAAGATCCCCTTCGTAACAGAGAAATCTTTAAAAGCGATAATGACCCCATACATTGGCCAGTAAGCGAAAATTGCAAAGTACAAAAGAGTGGGCAGCAAAAAAAGGTAAAGCTGATAATTGTTCAGAATCGATTTTAAACGTCTAGACTTCAATGGATTTGCCTCACTTTCGATTAATTTGAAACGTTTCCATTTTAATGTTGGTTTAGCCCCCTTTTCATCAATAGGAAACGGTTACATTATTTATATTTGAAACGTTTCCAAATTATAAATCAATTACACCTTGATGATTTACTTTTTTGAAACGTTTCCAAATTAGCGAGAAAAAATCAGGCCTAGCGTAAAAAGTTCTACGTCGTCTCTCCAGGCCTGAACTGTACGGGAATCCGAATCGTATCCAGCGGAATCGCATGTCCAGCGATTTGGTTTAAAAGAAGCTGCACGGAAGTACGTGCCATCTCCTCTACCGGTTGACGAATTGTCGAAAGTATCGGATGAAATAGCGTACTATCCTGAATGCCATCAAAACCAATTACTTTTACGTCCTTAGGAACTTGAATTCCATACTTTTGTGCTTGATCAATATATTTGGCAGCAAAAATATCTGTAATGGCAAATACGCCATCAACCTCGCGATGCTCCCTAACCTTAAAGAAGTTTCCAAAGTATTTCAAATCGTCCATTACCGGATCAGGCTCTTCATAGATAACATAGTCTAGACCTAATGACTCTGCTTCGTCGATAAACCCTTTTTTTCGAAGCATTGTCTCACTAAACACGGATGTTACGACTCCCAGGAATGCAGGCTTACGAACACCAGCCTTGTACAACTCCCGCATTGCAATCCGGCCCCCAGTATAATTATCCGACGTTACACATGGAACCGATTTAGAGAAGTGACGGTCAATACTAACAATAGGAATCTCTGTATCCAGACTGCTTTCAATATCGTTATAAGTAATACCCAGAATCCCCGCAACCTTATTTTGACTAAGCATATCGAAGTAATATAATTCTTTCGCGGGCTTGCCACCGCTATTACACAGAATTAATTTGTAACCTTCGCGATCCAGTTCATCTTCAATATAGTAAGCAAGTTCGGAGAAAAACGGATTCCATATACTCGGAAGCAATAGTGCGATTAAATTTGATTTTTGCATTTTAAAGTTTCTGGCGATTTCATTAGGCACATAATTTAACTGCTTTATCGCTGCTATGACCTTTTCCCGAGTCTTCGGTTTAACCGATGCCTGATTGTTGATAACCCGCGATACGGTACCAACCCCAACACCAGCTAATTCGGCTACATCTTTCAAATTTGACAATCTGATACCTCCTGATGCCTATTGCCTCTTTACTAACCATATATTATCACCATTTTGGAAACGTTTCAATAATTATTTTTAGATCTACTTTATAAAAGCTTAAGTCGTCTTTCGCATCACTCCATACACCTATACGATACTCTCCGGATATAATAAAAACTCCTTATAAACTAAGGAGTTTTTATTGATAATAACATGCCATTCTTGTGACAAAAACACGTTCCATATCTATGACAAAATACGTTCCAACTAGTGACAAACTGAATTACAACTCACAGTCCAAAAAAAGTTCTTTATCTATACTTCCGTTGCCGCAAAGCCTCATACAACAACACAGTCGAAGCCATAGCCACATTCAATGACTCCGCATCGCCCTGCATCGGGATAATAATCGACTCATCCACGGTCTCCCGAACAGCTTCGGACAACCCTTCTGATTCATTGCCCATCAGGAGCCAAGTGCCAGCTGTCCAATCATAGGAATAACAAGTATGACTCGCCTGCAGGCTTGTCCCTACCAGCTTAATCCCTTTGGCTTTCGCCTCAGGCAGCAGCTCCGCTAGATCAGCCTCAAGAATCGGCAGATGGAACAGCGAGCCCATCGTCGATCTCACTGTCTTCGGATTGTACAGATCTACGCAGCCTTTGCCCAGCACGACCGCATCGGCGCCAACGGCATCCGCGCTCCGGATAATAGTACCTACATTGCCGGGGTCACGAACACCATCGAGGATAACAACAAGACTTTTGTCACGGAACAATGCCGTTTCATCCCGCTTCAGCTTCTCCAGCACGGCAAAGACCGGCGGTGGCGTATCCGTTCCCGTACATTTTGCCATCACTTGCGGCGTAGCCTGGATCCATTCCGTGCCGCCTTCCCCAGCAAGCTGTTCCAGCTCCTGCGGAATACCGCGCTCTCCATTATAGACGACGCAGTTCACAGCGGCAGAGGCACGAAAGGCTTCCTGTACAAGGTGAACGCCTTCAATAATAAACAGGCCTGTCCGGTCACGGTATTTTTTATCTAGCAAGGAAGCCCACTGCTTCACTCGTTCATTTTGAATGGAGGTTAATAATAAATGATTCATTAATCCGATCAGCCTTCCGAATAAGCTATTTCCAAATTGGATAAATCCGAGTTCTTACCCACAATAACAAGAATGTCCTCTGGCCGGATCAAGTCTTCGGCATAAGGAGCAATATTCATCTTGCCATTGGTTTTAATCGCCATCACATTGCATTTAAATTTCGCCCGAATGTCCAGCATCTTCAAGCTCTTCCCGATCATCGCTTCCGGCGCTTTCACTTCAATAATGCTGTAATCCTCAGAAATCTCGATATAGTCCAAAATGTTAGGAGATATTAAATGGTGAGCAACACGTTGTCCCATATCCCGCTCCGGATATACAACCTTGTCCGCACCGATCTTCGTTAACACTTTACCATGTAATTCATTCTGCGCTTTCACAACAATCATTTTCACACCAAGATCCTTCAAGATGAGCGTCGTCAGAATACTCGCTTGAATATCTTCTCCAATCGCTACAACAACTACGTCGAAGTTACGTACGCCAAGGGAGCGTAATGCTTCCTCATCCGTGGAATCAGCAGATACCGCATGGGTCACCATATTAATTGCTTCTTGAATGCGCTGCTCACTCGAATCAATCGCGAGCACCTCATACCCCATATTCGTGAGTGAAGTGGCAATACTGGAGCCAAACCGCCCCATTCCGATAACCGCAAATTGTTTTTTGGGCATTTCGTTTCATCCTACTCCCTTCAAGCTCAAAACTTACAAGATGAGCCT
Organism: Paenibacillus sp. YAF4_2; assembly: GCF_052113225.1. NCBI lineage: Bacteria > Bacillati > Bacillota > Bacilli > Caryophanales > Paenibacillaceae > Paenibacillus > Paenibacillus sp. YAF4_2. The sequence continues at coordinate 22,061 of NZ_JBFRCT010000006.1, read as the reverse complement.
ACAAATCCATTACCTAATCCTGATTATTATAGCATATCCACCACACTCGGATGAAAATCGCCTCACACGGAAACAGTAAATAAGTGACCATTATGAAGACTTGGAGGGAATCCAATTGATCAATCTGGATTTACGTCAAGCCATTATCAACAACGTTAAGAACAATTCAAAGGAAGAAATGAAAGAAGTCATTAATGACTCCATTGGCAATGATGAAAAAACGCTCCCCGGGCTAGGCGTATTGTTCGAGCTGATCTGGAAAGAGCTAAGTGCCGAGGAGCAAAACCGTCTTGTTGATGCCTTGCATAACAAACTTCAGGGAACCAAGCAAGCAGTTACTTAGCAGTTAAAACACATCCGCCATGTAGACTGTCTTGCCTCCTACAATCGTTTGCGTCACCCATGGATGACCATCATATTGGTCAACGATGATCAGATCTGCCGCTTTGCCCGGCGCAATCGCTCCGTAATGATCTGCAATACCAAGCGCTTGTGCCGGATAAAGGGTAGCCATACGAACAGCCTCCGGCAACTCCACGATTCCTTTTTCCACTAGGATGAAAATAGCCGTTAATAAAGCTGACGGATGATAATCCGAGCAAATAATGGAAGCTGCCCCTTCCGTAATCACATCAATGGCGCGTAAGTTATGGTCATGGGACTCTCCCCTGACAAGATTAGGTGCTCCAACACATACAAATAAGCCTGACTTTGATGCGTGTTTAGCAGTCTCCATGTTAATGGGGAATTCCGTTACCGATACCCCAAACTCTCTTGATAGTTCCACCTGCTCAATCGAATCATCGTCATGAGAGGCAAGCGCAATACCTTGCTCTCCCGCCAGCTTCCCAAGCTGACGAAGCTTCTCCCAATCAATCTGACGGCGCCGCATAAGCAGCTCTTCTACAATCGTGTGAACTTCATCTATCCCCACACCTTGATTCTTCATCACATACCGCTCAAAAGAACCAGGTGCCCGGTACTGCCCCTGCCCCGGTGAATGATCCATAAAGGACAGATAGTCAATCATTTGATTCTCGATGTATTGCTGAGCAATTGGGTAACCTGTCAGATAAGAGACTTCATAACGTAAATGGATACGATTGCGGATAATGGACCTGGACCCACGATAGTTATGGATAAGCTCAACCAGTTCAGTCAGCAGATGATCGCCTCGCAAGCTAAGCCCAACACCAAGCGATAACGAATGATACATCGTTGTAATACCGTGAATCGGCATTTTGCGTTCGAATTCCAGGAAAGACATCTTAAGCGGAAATAACGTCCCGGGCCTAGGCTGTACTTCCTTCTCAATGGCATCATTGTGAATATCAATAAGTCCGGGGAGAATATATCGCCCTGCTGCATCAATTCTAGCTAGATCACCCTCACTATAGCGATTCTCATACTCTTGCAGCGAAGCCTCGTCGATCAGCACCTCATCAATGATTCCGTCCTTAACAGCTATCGCTGCATGCACGATCCTGTCTTCTAGGACTACCTTTCCATTTCGAATAATCATATTTCGTTTACGCGCAGGAGTGGTCATCAGCCGAGTTCCCCTTTCTCGCTGTTGTTCTTCACACTCCAAACCATACCATATTTTTACACTGATATTAAGATGCTGCAGAGGAAAAAAACAGGCCAGCGGGATGCCCGCCAGCCTGCTTCTATTTCCTTATTTATAAGTGCTATTAATCCAAGCAATAGGCTGCAAGGCCAAGTGTGAATGGAGCTGGCTTATTGCATGTGCTCTTCATCGTGTAATGAGCACCCTGCTCTGCTGCGTCGAAGAAGCCATGCATCGCTTCCAATACATGATAGGCAAGTTCACCGCTAGGGCGATGCTTGCGTCCAGTCAATACAGCCTTGGCTAGATCGGCTGCACCAAGTCCCCTTGCATTCTCCGTGTTTTGGAAGGCAAGCGGAATACTTGTCCATTCGGTCGAACCACTGCGTCTGATCTTAATAGTGCCGCCGAAATTATTTGGATCTGGCACAAGCATACTTCCAGCAGTACCGTATACTTCGATCCAAGGTAAAGTCGAACCGCCTTTCACATCAAAGCTTGTCACCAAAGTACCAATTGGGCCAGCAGCGAATTCGATCACACCAGCTACATGAGTAGGAACCTCAACCTGAACTTTTTGTCCAAACTTCGGCTGGCTAGTGATCGTACGCTCTGGGAACGAAGCACGTGCCATGCCCGTTACACGGCTGATTGGTCCAAGCATCGCAACCAGCGCTGTCAAGTAGTATGGCCCCATATCGAACATTGGGCCGCCGCCCTTTTGATAATAGAATTCCGGAGCTGGATGCCAAGTTTCATGGCCGCCTGACATCATGAATGCAGTCGCACCAATCGGAGTACCGATCCAGCCGTCTTCAATCAGCTTAATACTTGTCTGAATACCGCCGCCAAGGAAGGTGTCCGGTGCACTGCCAACAAGCAGACCTTTCTTTTCAGCCAGCTCAAGGACTTCCTGAGCTTCTTCACGAGTGACCGCGAAAGGCTTCTCAACATACACATGCTTACCAGCTTCCAGTGCTTGCAGACAAACAGCTGCGTGAGCTTGCGGAATGGTTAAGTTAATAACCATCCCGATCTCTGGATCAGCCAGAAGATCTTCTACGGAGCAGCCGCGAATGCCAAATTCCTCCGCTTTCGCTTTAGCCCGCTCTACGTCGAGATCCGCGCAAGCAACAATTTCCATCGAGTCAAACTTCTTGCCATTGTTCAAATAAGCGCTGCTAATATTACCTGTTCCGATTACGCCGACTTTTAACTTATGCATGAGTATGAGTCCCTCCGTTTACCGCTGCAGTTTTACCTTCCGCGCACCAGAGGAAGCCCCGGCGCATCATTTCCTTCACGACTGGAATATCAATTATGTTAGCTTGATGGCCAAGAGAGTTGTAATAAACGCGTCCAACGCCCCAACGCTTCGTCCAAGCAACAGGCATATCCACTGCTTTGTTCAGGGAGTGCGGACCTTCTACAACCGGGAAACGAGTAGTTGCAAGCACTTCAACCGCAGGGTCAACATGTAAGTAATATTGCTCCGAGCTTACTTCGAAATCTTCGATGTCTTGCGTAAGCGGGCTGGAGCTGTGTTTGATATTAACGACATAGTTCGTACCGTCATTGCCTGGATGAGCAACCCATTGGCCGCCGGTCATAAACTGCCAGTCTACATTCTCGCGGAAGGCATCGCACATACCGCCATGGCAGCCTGCAAGTCCTACACCGCTTTGTACGGCTAAGGATACGTTCTCAACATACTCTGGTTTGATTTTATCCATCGTCCAGATCGGCACGATCAGATCCAATGCTTTCAGTTTCTCACCATCTGCGAAGGCATCCAGCGTATCCGACACCTCAACCTCAAAGCCTTCCTTCACCAGTACCTCTTGAAAAAGACCCGCAACTTCCTTCGGCTGATGACCATCCCAGCCGCCCCATACGATTAATGCTTTTCTCATGATCCAATTAATCTCCTCTGCTCGTGGAATCTATTGAAACTCTTTCAAAGCAACCCAGCGCCGCTCTGCGATCGAGCGTTCAACCGCAACAAGCACCTCTTGGCATCTCACACCGTCATAGAAGTTTGGAACGGGCTGACGGTCTTCCGCAATGGCGGTCATCAGCTCATGAACCTCATGGGTGAAGGTATGCTCGTAACCAATCGTATGACCAGCCGGCCACCAAGCATCCATGTAAGCATGCGAGGCATCTGTTGCGAGTACACGGCGGAAGCCTTGTACATCCTCTGCATCATCTGTGAAGTAAACTTGAAGCTCATTCATCCGTTCGAAATCGAACTTGATGCTGCCCTTACTGCCATTTATTTCGAAAGCATTTGTACAACGATGACCAGCGGCAAAACGTGTAGCCTCGAAGCTTCCAAGCGCCCCATTCTCGAAACGAGTCATGAACAGGGTTGCATCATCAACCGTTACTTCGCCACGCGGCGCATCGGCACCACTCTTTGTACCGCTAAGTCCCGTCATGCCGGAGGAGACCGGACGCTCTTTTACGAACGTCTCTTCCATACCGATCACTTCCTGGAATTCACCAACAAGGAAACGAGCCATATCAATCAGATGCGCTCCCAGGTCGCCATGAGAACCAGATCCAGCAATTTCTTTCTGCAGACGCCATACGAGCGGGAATTCGGGATCAAGAATCCAGTCCTGCAGGAACACAGCGCGGAAATGATGGATTTTACCGATACGACCTTCGGAGATCAGCTTCTTCGCCAGCTGAACGGCAGGAGCAAAGCGGTAGTTAAAGCCAACCATATGCTTTACACCCGCTTTTTCAGCAGCAACTAGCATTTCATTCGCATCCTCTAAAGTCAGAGCCAGCGGCTTCTCACAGAACAAATGTTTACCCGCCTCAGCTGCGGCAATCGTAATCTCCTTATGAGCATCGCTTGGCGCATTAATATCGATAAGATCGATATCATCACGTGCGATCAGCTTACGCCAATCCGTCTCGGCACTTTGCCAGCCGAACTGTGCGCGCGCTTTCTCGAGCCCTTCGGGATCACGTCCGCAAATAGCTGTCATCTCCGGCAATACTGCCGTTTCCGGGAAAAACATCGGCACTGCGCGATAAGCGTTGCTATGCGCCTTCCCCATAAATTTATATCCAACCATCCCGACACGAAGTTTGCTCATTCCTAACTACCGCCTCTCGAATAAGTATTTAAGTCGTTTCACGCTCTACTAGCTGAACGGGAAGAATCGTATTCCCCTCTTCGGACTCCTCAGCAAGCAGCTTCATCGCTGCCCTTCGGCCCATTTCATAAAAGGGAACCGAGACCGTTGTCAGTTTGGGACTCACAATTCTTGAACTGTCCGAGTCATCATAGCCGATAAGCCCAATATCTTTGCCCGCTTCAATACCACGTTCTCTTAGGCCATCCATCAGCCCGATCGCCATCCGGTCATTCGCGGCAAATACAGCATCGATCTCCTTCTTCTCTATACCTTCAAAGATCTTAGCTGCGGCTTCAAACCCGCTCTTCCTGCTATAGTTGCCAGTGAAGATCCTGTCTTCCAGAAGTGGAATACCGGCTTCTGTCAGCGCCCGCTCATAACCCGCAAGCCGATCACCGCTGCTCGAGAACGCATTAGGCCCATTCAGGAATGCAATGCGCTTAAAGCCCTTCGCAATTAGATGCTGTACAGCCGCAAAGCTGCCCGACTCATGATCTGCATCAACCGTTAAATACTCTTCCTCGTCAAACCGCTGATTCACGAGACAAAACGGGAAACCCTCCGCCTGAAGCTCCTTAAGTGCTGCACGCTCTTCCGTCACATCTTGTGCGCCCAGTACGATGCAGGCATCCACTTTTTGTGTACGGTACAGCTTGGCATAATCTCGGGGACTATCCGGTTCCCGGAAGATGAGAAGCAGATCATAGTTGCAAGCCTTCGCCGCTTCGCCAATCCCGCTTAAGATCTCTGCAAAATAATAGGTAGAGAACAGATGCACCTTTGGAACAAAAGGCAATATAACGCCAACATTCCCGCTTTTCCTGCGAGCAAACCGCTGTGCAAGCGCATTAGGCACATAACCTATCTCTTTCGCAGCCTCGAGGACTCGGATACGTGTCTCTTCCTTGATAGGACCTACATTGTTCAGGACCCGCGATACCGTCGCTTCCGATACACCCGCCAGCTTCGCTACTTCTTTCCTGCTAATAATCGACAGCCTCCTGTATGCTCGCTAATCAAAAGACAACTTGCCGCTGTCATTCTTGTAAGTAATGTACACGCGTACATTATGTCATGAAAGCGCTCTTCCGTCAACCTGATAGATTGAGAAACTTTACCTCATTTTGTCTAAAAGCAAAAATCCCCTGACGGAGCACAGTGTGCCAGCCGTCAGGGGATTTTTATTATTCACTATATATTCAGCTTATGGAGCTGTCTCTAGGAATTTCATCGTTGGATTCTTATCCATTGCTGTACGCATCGCATACTCGTTCTCGAACAAGACAACATAATTGCCTTTCTTGTCCTTCACGAGTGTCGAGTTGATACGGAATTTCGAAGGATCAATCTTATCGTCAACGATCCAGCGAGCGAATTGGAATTGCATACGGTGCAATTGAATATCTACGCCATATTCACCCTTCATCCGGTATTCGAATACCTCGAACTGCAGATGACCAACAACGCCAAGAATCGTTTCCTCAAAGCCGCTTGCAGAGTGGAACACTTGAATCGTACCTTCCTCTGTCAGCTGATCAATACCCTTCTGATATTGCTTGTGCTTAAGCGCATTCTTAACTGTTACTTTGGCGAAGATCTCAGGCGAGAACGTCGGCAGCTCGTCGAACACAATCTCGGAGCCTTGCGACAAGGAATCGCCAATTCGGAAGATACCTGGATCAAACAAACCAATAATATCGCCCGGATAAGCCGTCTCGACGATATCACGGTCTTGTGCCAGGAACTGCTGCGGCTGGGACAGCTTAATATCTTTGCCAGCGCGTACATGTCGCACGCTCATGCCACGTTCGAACCGTCCGGAGCAAATCCGCAGGAACGCAATACGGTCGCGATGCGCCGGGTTCATGTTCGCTTGAATCTTGAAGACGTAGCCGGAGAACTTCTCGTTCGTAGGCTCGATCTCTCCTGCCGTACTCTTCCGTGAGGTTGGCTTTGGTGCCAGCTGCAGGAAGTTCTCAAGGAAGGTTTGAACACCAAAGTTGTTAACCGCGCTTCCGAAGAAGACTGGCGTTAGTTCGCCAGCTTGAACCTTTTCAAAATCAAACGGATCGCCCGCTACATCAAGCAGCTCCAAATCATTCACGAGCTGATCAGTTAAGTAGTCGCCTGCCATCTCACGAATAATGGGATCGTTATAGTCATCGACTTTGCGAACCTCAATTACGTCGTGATCATTCCCCTGGAACAGCTCAACTTGGTTTTTCATTCGGTCGTACACACCACATAATTCGCGGCCCATACCAATTGGCCAGTTCATCGGAACCGAACGAATCCCAAGTACCCGCTCCAGCTCTTCCATCAGCTCGAATGGGCTTTGACCTTCACGGTCCAGCTTGTTAATGAACGTGAAGATCGGAATCCCCCGCTTGCGGCAGACTTGGAACAGCTTAATCGTCTGCGCCTCGACGCCTTTTGCAACGTCGATCAACATAACTGCACTGTCCGCTGCTGTTAGCGTACGGTAAGTATCTTCACTGAAATCTTGGTGACCAGGGGTATCCAGAATGTTGACCCGATGTCCCAAGTAATCAAATTGCATAACACTGGACGTAACCGAGATACCACGCTGCTTCTCGATCTCCATCCAGTCGGATGTGGCATGGCGGCTGGCTTTACGAGCCTTTACCGACCCTGCAAGACGAATAGCTCCCCCGAATAAGAGGAGCTTCTCTGTTAATGTCGTTTTACCGGCGTCAGGGTGAGAGATAATCGCGAACGTACGACGCTTATCTACTTCCTGCGAAATTTCATTACTTAATGTTTGGCTCATGCTTGCCTTCCCTTCATGGCGTCGCGATGCAACGCCCCTTTATCCATTCCCGATAAGCAGTGCGCGCGCCGGCGCTGCTTCAATACCGGTCAATTTCAAAGGTGCGATCACCATGAAATAAGTGCCCGGTGGCACTTCCTTCAGGCGAAGACCTTCTACAATAATAACATTGTTGCGGAATAACGTCCGATGTGTAGGATACGCTTCTTGAGATCGTTCAATTCCAAGACCGTCCGTTCCTATTCCTCGCACCCCAACCTCAACCAAATACCGAGCGCCGTCTTCCCGTAAAAATACAAAATCAGATTCGAACGTATTCGAATAGGAATTTTTTGTTTTTACAAGGATCCATTCGCCCTTCTGCAATCCGTGCTTCTCGAGATCTTCTCTTGTGATACTGTCTACCACATGGGTAAGATCAAGAACGCGGGCATTACCAACCAGCTCTTCAAGACCAATCGTCTCAATAGTTGCGCCATCCTCCAGCATATGCAGAGGCGCATCGACATGGGTGCCGCAATGGACATCCATATCGATGCGCGATTCATTAACGCCGTCTGGAGAGGTAGGTTGGGAGTTCATTTGAGGCTGCTTGCTTTCAGAGTTTCCCCATACTTGCATGCCCTCTTCGATTGTCATCGAAATATCATAAACCTTAAACATAAAGGTAAATCCCTCCGTGAGCGGTGTACTTTATTTGCCGCTATTTGAAACCCAAATGACATTGTCTTCTTCTTGCCCGTTAACCGGCCACCATTTGAAGCCATCTTGTGCAAGCAATTGATCAGCTTTTTCAGGACCCCAAGATCCAGCTGGATAATGCTGCAGATCATTCGAATCTTCACGCCATGCAGCTGCAATACGGTCAACAAACTCCCATGCTTGAGCTACTTCATCCCAACGTGTAAAGTAAGTCGAATCGCCGCGGACCGCATCATGGATCAGGCGCTCATAAGCCTCCGGCGTGTTGATGCCGATTTGGCAGCTTTGGCAGAACTCCATGTTTACCGGCTGTACAGAATTATCTTCGCCCGGTGTTTTAGCATTTACTTTAATATAGATGCCTTCCATCGGGTTAACGCGGATAACAAGCAGGTTCGGCTGCAGGTCATGACGTTGAGCAAATAGTACATTTTGCGGCATCGATTTGAACTCGATAACAACTTCAGTTGTTTTAACCGGCAGGCGTTTGCCTGTACGGATATAGAACGGTACGCCCGCCCAGCGGAAGTTATCAACAGCCAGCTTTGCTGCAAAATAAGTTTCCGTTGTCGAGTTCTCGCCTACGGAGTCCTCTTGGCGGTAGCCAGGAAGGTCCTTCCCTTTATGGGAGCCTTCGCTGTATTGACCACGCACAACGTTGCTGCGAACGACGTCGCTCGAGCTGTATGGACGAAGGGAACGAAGTACTTTTACCTTCTCATCGCGAATATCTTCGCCATGCAGACGGCTAGGCGGCTCCATTGCAATCATCGTAAGCATTTGCAGCATATGGTTTTGGCCCATGTCGCGAAGAGCGCCGGATTTATCATAATAACCACCGCGTTCTTCTACACCAACCGTTTCCGACAATGTAACTTGCACGTTAGCGATATGGTTATTATTCCACAGCGGCTCGAAAAATGCGTTAGCAAAACGGATAACTTGAATGTTCTGAACCATCTCTTTGCCGAGGTAGTGGTCAATACGGTAGATCTCTTCTTCTTTAAATACTTGCGTAATTTGATCGTTAAGCTTTTGAGCCGACTCGAGGTCATAACCAAACGGTTTCTCGATAACAACGCGGTGCCAGCCCTTCGACTCCAGCAGTCCGCCATCACGCAGGCTGAACGATACAGGTCCGAACAGGGATGGAGCAAGTGCCAGGTAGAACAAACGGTTACCCGGAATATTGAATTTGGCATCCAGTTGATCCGACAGAGTAGCCAGACCACGGAACGCTTCTACATTGTTAATATCAAGCGGCATATATTCGAAATGCTCTGCGAAACGGTTCCAGAGCTCAACGTCATCTGCTTTATAACGGCAGAACTCTACGATCGAATCGTAAAGATCAGCGCGGAACTGCTCGTTCGTACGCTCTCTGCGGGCGAGGCCTACAACAGCGAAATTTTCAGACAGTTTTCCTTCTTTATATAGGCTAAAAAGGGCAGGAAACAACTTGCGTTTCGCCAAATCGCCTGTCGCTCCAAAAATATAATAAATAGCGCCTTGCGCATTTGATGATTCAACGTTCATTTCAGTAAGTTCCCTCATTCTTTCCGATAATTTTTTTATTTTTATTTATGTAGTTTAGCATATTAATCCTTAAACTGCTATTCATCCCATCATAAAAAAAACTGATTAGCCTTCAAATTTCTTCTAATCGTTTCCTTGCTGAGACACGGTGTAATCGCCTGTTATAAGTGGAATTCCAATGATCAGGGAAAGCTGCTTTGACTCTGTTTCACGATGCGCTGCGATCTGAAGATTCGCCTTTTTCCCCGCTCCTGCTTCTACGGCTGAGAACAATTTCTCTGAGTAGTATGCCTCACTTATTGTTCCGCTGTTATCCTTATACCGATCGATCCGTTTCCCGCCGGCTGCATGAGCCAGCCGCTCTGCTGCGTTATTATATTCCGTATCGCCCCGGACCGTCATTCCTCCGGAATAAGTTAAACCTGATTCCTTTAAGTCAGCCTCCACCTCGTTAACAATAGCTAACAGCTGCTTCTTTGTTGTCCCTTGCTTCGTTACATAGACGACCATAGCCTGATTTTCTGAGGATAACGGGAATATGGACAGTGTGCCCTGTTCTTGACCTATTTCATCCGCTTTCAGCTTTTGATCTGCCTGCGTCAAAGCCGCTCCATCTCCTTCAAGATCCCATCTGAGCGTCCATTCCGTATTTGCTGCCCCCTTGTTATACAGCTTGTCCGTCCATTGCCAGAGCAAAGCAATATCATGGGTCAGAATACTATCGTTCTTCTGGACACGAATTTGATCCTTGTTCACCGCCGCCCATATAACCCCGGATAATAGCACAACAGCAGCAATAATAACGCCAAACCGTGCTCTGCGTGATGCTGCCTGATCAGCTGTCTTACGAACGAATCGATTTGTTGACATCATGAAGCTCTCCTCTCAACCATTTATTACCGCTAGGTATATAACCATACCTATTCGCCTGTAGGTGAATACACTGGTTGCAAAGCCTACTTCAGTTATAGACAAGGAGGAATGAATCATGGATCAAATCTATCCCTTAGAGGAGGACCTGATCTCGCAATATTGCGGGATGCCTGTTTATGTCGTGATGAAGGATGGATCGAGGCATATCGGTATACTGAGCAAATGCAGCAAAGGGAAGCTGACACTCAATGAGGATCCTAATAAATCAGCTGTTGTTGAATCAGAAGCGGAAGCCGAACCGCCAAAATCTTCGAAAAAGAATAAAAAAAGCGGGAAATCAAAATCACCGTCCAAATCCAGTAAGCCGTCTGAGCAGCCGGTTCAGACGCAATCTTACCCGTTCGATCCTTACTATTATGAACCACGTCCGTACTTTCCGTTCCGTGATGTGATTGCCATTGATTTGGCGCTTATCGCCTTTTTATTTCTTATCTTCTAATAGACATCATTCGCCAGCCTTTGCAGACAAGACGTAATATGCTGGAGATGATCAGCATTATAGATAAAGGAGGCAGCCAAAATGTACATTACACCGTTGTCGTACGCCAAACGCACAGAACGATTATCCATCGTTTCTCCAATTCGATCTTACGGCAGCGCCCCATTCCGTGAAGAGGAGCCGACACGACTGCCTCCTGAACCTGGTTTCTATGACAGCTTCGACTGGAACCTGCCTTATCGTAAAGCTGCTGAAAGTGCGGCAGAGTGGCTGCTGCATAGTAGACAAGCCCAGCTCACCATAAGAACTTCTTCTCGTTTGATCAAACATAATCCTTCTCTGGTTGTCTTGGAAGAGCTGCTGCAGCGCGTAGTCGCTACAATTAACGGACTGCACATCCGTTATAAGGACCTCGAAGCTTATCTAAAACCTGAGCTGTGGTCAGCTATCGAGGAGGCCATGCAGCATTCTGATGCAAAACAGTTTGGTCTAACGAAAGAATCAGAGAACTGGCATATTGATTTTCCAAATTCCTTTCCAGTTGAATCCTCTATTCCATTGTTAATTGGTCCAAGAGGCTGGATGACCGGTCTCCATAAAGCATTGGAAGAGCCGCTGTCAGTCAAGGCGCTGGACTTGCTGCGCGGGGATATCCCACTTCTGCAGCCGTACAGTTGTTATTATAGCTCCATGAAAATATACTGGCCTTTTCCAACAAGCGGTATGTTGTTAAATCGCCTTCTTTAACTTATTTTAGCAAAAAAAGGGGCTCTCCTAAAGATAAACTTCAGGCAGCCCCTCATCGAAATGAATAAATGTCATTACTCTGCAATCCCCTGCTTATGCGCGTAGATCGCTGCTTGCGTACGGTCGTCAACGTCAAGCTTATTGAAAATATTCGTAATGTGAAATTTCACTGTCTTCACACCAATATATAACTCGTCCGCTATCTCCTGATTAGACATACCTTGGGCGACCCGCTTTAATACGTCCATCTCCCGCTCCGTCAAATCATCATGGAGTGCAGCTTGTACAGGCTGCTTCGGTTTGCGAAGTCGATTCATCATCTTAGCTGCAACCTGAGACTCCAGCACGGATTGCCCCCTTGCTGCTGCACGGATGGCATCAGCAATCTCCGTTGCCCTAGCTGTCTTCAGCAAGTAGCTGAATGCCCCGGCTTCAATAACCGGATATAGCTTGCTGTCATCAATAAAACTCGTTAATACTATGACTTTGCACTCAGGATAAAGCTCAAGCAGTTTTTGTGTCGTCTCCACACCATCCATACCGTCCATTACAAGGTCCATGAGTACGATGTCAGGCTTATAGGCCTGTGCCAGCCGAATGCCGTCATAACCGTTGCTGGCTTCTCCTACAACCTCAATGCCTTCCTCCGTATCAAGCACGGCAGCAAGACCGATTCGTACCATTTCATGATCATCCACTAATAAAACTTTAATTTGTTCATTTAGCTGCTCGATCGGTTCCACCTATATTCACCGCTTTCTTTTGCATTCACTTGCCACCTTCGATCGGAACACTAATATCGATAGCTGTTCCTTCCCCTGGCTTAGAAACCATATGTAAATAGCCGCCAAGCTCATTTACACGCTCTTCCATCGTGAGTAATCCATAAGAGGTCTGTTTTTTCGCTTCCAGATCAAATCCAATCCCGCTGTCTTTAATTAACATACGTACTTCATGGCCTTTCCGATGCAAATTAATTTGCATCCGATCAGCCTTGGAATGCCGCAGCGTGTTGGATAAAGCCTCCTGTGCAATCCTGAACAAATGGTCTTCCGCCTCTGGCTTGAGCGTAATCGTATCGTCGACATCCAGATCAATCGTCATGGGAACCTTCTGCTTAAGCTCGTCCACAAGTGCGGTTAGAGCTGCCGCCAGATTCTTGCCATCCAAATGAACAGGCCGTAAATGAAGCAGCAAGGCCCTCATCTCAGATTGGGCAACGGAGGCCATCTCTTCAATCAGTTGAACCTGCCTGCGGGCTCTCTCCCAGTCACGCTCGATCGTACGGCTGACAGCTGTTGCTGTCATGGATATGGCGAATAACTGCTGACTTACGGCATCATGTAGCTCTCTGGCTAGCCGCTGCCGCTCTTCAATGACTGCTGAGAACTTGACCTTCTCCGTCCATATAGCTTCGCTTTCCGTTTGCTCGTTCGCATGATTTCCTTCGGATTCTTCTGCAGAATTCAGCGTTACCCGGTAGCTGCGCCTGCGCTGCTGCTCACTTAAACGCTCTACAGCCTGCTTCAGCTTTGAATTTTGCAGAAAACCGACTACAGCCGCAGCTGCTATTGCTGCACCAATAACGGTGAGCCCTAGAATGGCCCATTTCCCTCTAAAGGTATAGAGCTGTACATAACCGATTGCCTGCAGCACAATGATGACGAGACTGACAATAATAATGAGCCAGAGAATCGTCTCCGTCACATGTTTGCGCCTTGCCTCTTGATTCGGTCTATCCGTATGATGGGGCTCATTTGACTGCCCTTGGGCCACCTAAGTCCACTCCTTTTAAGTACGCACGCATGGAAGAGCAGACCGGCTACCCGGTCCGCTCTTCCGCTTTGTCATGCTGTTAGCTTAATTATTGTTCTACCGGTTTACTCATCTTATTTTTTAACGCCTCAAGCTGTTCATCAACCTTCAGCTTTTTCTCCATATCGATGGCGTTAAATGTACCTGTCGTGCTGCCATTGCCATTGTAAGCATAAGGGGTGCGAAGAACATCCGCTTCAGCTTCAAGCTGCATAATTTTCTCTTCCATACGGTGGAAGCCTCTAGATGCTGTACCACTGTCAATTGAATGGTTCGAGGAAATCTGTGCCATTTGCTTCTGAGCTTTAGCGATTTGAGCACGGGAAGCCAGCTCATTACGCTTATTGCGAAGCTGGTAGAACTCCTCTTTCATACCGTGCAGTTGCTGCATCAGCTCTTCCGCCTGTACTTTTGCTTGAGCGTGAAGCTCTGTGTACTCACCTACTTTTTGTTCGAAGTAAAGCTTCTCCTCCAGCAGCTTGCGGGCGAAATCTTCTTGATCGGCACGAAGCGCTGCTTCTGCTTTGGATTCGCGATCGGAAATAGCGCGAACTGCTTCTTCCAGACGTTGTTTCAGACGGCGTTCGTTCGCCATTTGTTTCGCTACCGTTACTTCTGCTTGATGAATTTCCGATTCCATGTCACGCAAGTATTGATTAAGCATAACAACCGGATCTTCCATTTTATCCAATACCTCGTTTACAGAAGCCTTCGTCATGTCTTTCATTCTTTTAAAAATTCCCATTGTTAAATCTCTCCCTTCTCATGTTTGGCCAATTTGGCACGTAATTCTTCGATTTCTTTACGTAGTGCTTTTTTTTCGAGATCGTCCATCATGCTATCGAATTGCGATGAAGAAGATTGCTGGCTGTTGCTGGACTGTGAATAGCTGTCCCATTGTCCTTGCGGAGGGTTTTTGTATGGACCACCGTAGGATGAATCGTAATTGTTGCCGCCATAGTTATTGCCATTACTGCTGCCATACCCGCCGCCAAATCCAGGTCCAGGTCCGAAACCTCCGTTATAGAAGCCAGGTTCCTTCGGTACGATAAAGCCTGCAATGAGGTAGACCGGAATAGCGAAGCCGCTCGTAAAGATCGTTACAACGATAAGCAGGATACGGATAAGCGTCACGTCTACGTTGATCATTTCCGCTAGTCCACCGCAGAGGCCAAACAGCTTCTTGTCGCGGCGGGATCGGTACAGTTTTTTCAAGACGACCATCCTTCCTTCTCAAGCTTCTTCTTTAATTGCTGCAGCTCGCGGTCAATAATGGATTGCACCTGGTTACCTGCTTCAGTAATGAACTCTTTGCCCATTCTGCGCAGATCATGCAGGCTCTTCGCTTCCATCTCCATATCACCGATACGATCTTCCAGCCTTCTGAACATCGTACCTGGCTGTATGCCGCCCGCCTGGCTACCTTCTGTGAACCTTGCATTCATACGCTGCTGAAGTCTAAGTGACTCCATTCTCGCTGCGTAATACTCGCGTTTGTCATATACCAGTTGGTACTCACTTCGCATTTCGCGAAGCTGATCTTCCAGCTCCATCGTATTTTGCCGACTTTGCTCATACAGATCGCGGTATTGCACGGAACGTTCCTCACTGGTTGCTTTCTCATGAAGCGCCATTCGTGCAAGCTGCTCTTCACCAGCCTTTAGTGCTGTAAGTGCTTGCTGCTCTCGCTTTTCCTTTTGGTGTTCAGCTTGCAGCCATTGCGCTTTCAGATGATTGCTATGTCCTAAGTACTGCTGATGCAGCTTCTCCGCTTGAATAATATCTTCACGTGTTGACCAGAGGAACTGATCAATCAAGCGAACAGGATCTTCTGCTTTCTCTAATCTTTCATTTAAGGTGGCGACCGTTATGTCGCGCACTCGCCGCATAATGCTCATGTATGGCCCTCCCAACTTTTATATTAGAAATTTCGATGATTGTTATTTTTCTTTACCATGGAGATACCGAACAGAATCAGTACAACCGCGATTCCAAGCATAATCAATTTGGACAATGCTGGCAGGAGCATGATAATACCGATAGCACCAACGATTCCACCGATTATTTTTCTATTGCTTCTCCAAGCAACTACCCCAAGTCCAATTAATACAATCGCGAACAGGGTACCGAATAAAAACCCAAGGTGAATCCCAAAGAATTTAAGTACCATGATACCGCCTGCAACAGCAAGCACTAAGCCTAACGCCTTTTTCCCATCCATTGCTTCTTCCACCGCCTCTCCGAATCGCTTCCTTTACGTTACTGTGAAGCGCTTCTTGCTTATGTACCTATTGTAGATCGAATTCACACTTTCTAAAACGGACTACCGACGGTATCTATGCTAGACCTTAGTCGAGTCGCGCTTCCGCCCCAAGGCCAATTAGACAAAAAAAGCGCCGATTCCATCGAGGGAACCCGCGCTAAGTGCTTGCTTTCAACTTGGACCGAATAAGATCAACAAGCAGAAGTAGCAAAGGAATAACAACCATTGAAACCATTGCATAAACCGACCATACCCTCGGCGTAAATTCGATATAGTCTACAATATTTTTGTACACAACAATCGACAGCACCACCAGAATGATTCCAAGTGGCAGCGTCAGCGTGCGCTAATCCTTTAAGCCAAGCGATTGTGCAGTACCTAGAATAGCTGCATAATAGCTGATTGTAATTTTGAAAAAAATCGTAATCAACCATATAACAGCAATGACGGACTCCACCTTTTGCAAAAAATTTGCGACATTGATCTGCTTCGCCAGGGTATAGGTCGGATACATGTTACGTGCAGTAAAATCACTGCCCAAAACTAGAATACACAGGAGAATAGAAACTAACAGAACCATTCCCCCCAGCAGAGACCCCATCATCCAGCTTTGTTTAACCCTGTCCTTACGATTCACATAGGGAACAAGCATCAGGAAGACCATAAGCTCCTGCAGACTAAAAAAATAAAAAGAGGCAAGGAGTACTGGCTTCATGCCCACTCCATAACAGGTTGAATCCGTTCCACATCTATTTCTTTCAGCAGTAAAACGGCGAATAAAAGAAACAGGACTAGGATGACCGGCAGCATAATCTCAGAAGTGCGGCTAAAGGTTTCAAGTCCCTGCCTGACCGCATAGATTACCACAGCTACAATAAGAATGTGAATAACTTCAATAGGCGTCTCCGGCATAATCTCCATCGTCATAAAGTTGCCCACAACGCGGAGCAAGAGAGCCGTTAATATAAAGATATACGACATAAGAAAGAGAGAAACCAGCTTTCCCAGCCATTTTCCTAATATAAGCTCACAATACTCCGCTAGAGTTTTATCCGGGTATCGAGCTGCTAGAGCATAATACA
Source organism: Paenibacillus sp. YAF4_2 (assembly GCF_052113225.1). Lineage (NCBI taxonomy): Bacteria > Bacillati > Bacillota > Bacilli > Caryophanales > Paenibacillaceae > Paenibacillus > Paenibacillus sp. YAF4_2. The sequence continues at coordinate 5,028 of NZ_JBFRCT010000006.1, read as the reverse complement.
ATAATATGGAAAGCAAGCTTATGACAATCCCAATTAATACTGAAATCCAGCCATCCTGCTTAGCAAGACTAACAACCATTGAGGGAACGATTAGGATGGACGTGCCAATCATAAAGAGAAATACCAATATGGTAAATTGGCGTGCACTTATTTTTCCTTTTTCCAGCATGTCCGGCATCCCTCATTTGAATGATTCATAAATCATACTGCCAAGCGGTTTAAACACAGCATTAATACCTGTTATAGGATTCGGCAAATCCACATGCAAGCTTCCGAGTACGGCAGCTGTACAGCCCATTACAATCAGGATTCCGAATACAACTCCATCACGGATTGACCTTCTCTTGATCAGCTTCGGAATCTCATAGGCAATAATAGCTGCGGTGACGATGAGAATACCAATAATGCTCCACATAGTTACTCCCTTTGCTTCTGCTCCATAAATGAGTTATTCAACGTACCTATTTCTCGGATTTGAAGATCTACCTTCACGGTTACAGGAAGGCTTGGAAAAAAAGTCTCCCATTGCTCGGTAACCTTATGCCAATATTTTGGGTACGAACGATGGAACGCATCTCCAAAACCAAAAATATCGACTCCATATGTCTGCTGTACCTTTTTTATCGTCTTCTCCATATTTGTCTGAAGCTGCTCACTGGCAATGGTTTGAAGCTCATTAATCGTATCCAGCTTCGTCAAATCAATCCGACATTTCACTTCCCCGATATTGACCTCTGTTCGAGAAGTCAGCTTAATAGCTGGATTATCACCAGTTAAGCTTGACTTTATCTTCGTTTTAAACCGGATCACCTCAAGAGATAATTTCCCTCCCGATGGACAAGGAATAACAAGAACTGTGCTGTCAATATCATCGTGGATAAACGAATAGTTTCTGCTGTCTTCCTCTGACAGCCATCCAATCAGCTTATCTTTCCTGAAAACTCCAAGCCCTGTGTATACAAGTATTGCAGGTGATGAGATTTCTTCAACATTTTGCTTGCTCTTGCCTACTTCTTGTGGCCCCCTATATCGAATACCGGTCAAAACAGGACTCTTACCTTCGCTGACAATGTCTCTAATAAGCATATCAAGCGTCATGGTAGATGTATGCCCCCAAGCTTTTTGCGAAGCACTTAAAGAATAATACATTTGGTTCGCCGGAATGGCCTCCAGATGAGTGAGAACTTTGAGTGTGCTGGCCGCACTCGTCTTCCTTGCAACGACAATATAAAAGTCTGTACGATGCTCATGATTACGTGAAACATAATCAAGAACATCATTTACTCCCTCTCTTGCCAGATCTTCTTGAATGACAAGAATACGAAGATGGGAATTATAAATTTTCCTGGGTGACACGTTGTAATCTTACGCATCGCCTCGAAGATGGTTTGTCCTTTTGCCTGATACAACGTTACTGGTGTCCTTGCACCAGAGGTTTTATTTGAAGCGACTTCTCCCGGATCTACAACCTGCACAGATACCAGGTACTGATCACCAACCTTATCGAAGCCAAGACCCACCGCGATGGCCAGGTCATTCAGTTCTCTCCGATTCCAACAACCTGTTATAGCCAGAAGTAAAGGCAATAGAAGCAGAACTGCTAATGTTCTCTGTTTCATTATTCCTTCACCTACCGATTTGGGCCCGGAGGCTTGGTTTTGTTACGCGTTATATTCTTCTGGCTAATTAATCGTGGACGTGTTTTCATTACCCAAAACGGTAAACGGAATATCGTATCCCTCTTGCTATCTGCATTATAGGGACCTAATGGAGTCATGTAAGGAATTCCAAACGATCGCAAGCTGCACAAATGCAAAATAAGAGCAAGAATACCGATCACAATTCCGTAAAGTCCAAATGAGGCAGCTAGTCCCATAATGATGAAACGAATCATTCGTATTGAAATCGACATATTGATGGAAGGCACAACAAAACTGGAAATGGCTGTAATCGACACAACGATAACCATCGCTGCTGATACAATCCCCGCCTCAACAGCAGCTTGGCCAATAACGAGTGTCCCTACAATCGAGATGGCTTGTCCTATAGGCCTAGGCATACGAATCCCGGCCTCACGCAGCACCTCGAACGTAATCTCCATCATTAGCGCTTCAATCAAAGCTGGAAAAGGAATCCCCTCTCTCTGAGCCGCTAGACTAATGAGCAAGGGAGTTGGAAGCATTTCCTGATGAAACGTAGTAATCGCAATATATAGCGAAGGTCCGAGCAGCGCGATGAATATGCCGACAAATCGCAGGATCCGCAGCAGCGAACTAATATCCGCACGCTGATAGTAATCCTCCGCCGAATGCAGGAATGAGATAAATAAGGCCGGTACGATAAGAACATGTGGAGTCCCATCCACCAGGATCGCAATCTTCCCTTCCAACAGTTCAGCTGCGATCACATCCGGCCGTTCCGTGTTGTACATCGTAGGAAAAGGAGTATAAATATCGTCTTGAATCAATTCTTCGATATATTGGCTTTCCAAAATGCCATCAATATCGATTTGATCCAGTCTGTCCTTTACTTCCTGCACGATCGAATCTGTTACAATCCCATTGATATACATAATTGAAACATCTGTTTTAGTGACATTCCCGATCTGTCTGTTCTCCAGCCACAGATTGGGGTTTTTGATTTTACGTCTTATTAGCGCCGTATTTATCCGGATCGTCTCTGTAAAAGCTTCTTTAGGTCCACGGATAACCGTTTCTCCAATAGAATCTGCTACTTCTCTTCCCTTAGCCGCATACATACCAATGGAGTAACATAATGACCCACGATTCAACAGCAAAATCGCATGTCCAGAAAATAGATGATGATACAGCATCTCCGTATCATCAACAGTTGTGATATCTCCAGCAGTTATATAGTCTTTTAACCTGTTTGAGATTAAATCAGTTTTATCAACTTCAATCATCAGCGTCTCAAGAATAAAATCTTGAATCGCCTTCGTATCTACTAGTCCATCCGTATAAAACAAAATTGCATCTATGTTTACGCCATCTTTGCCTATCCTAAATTCACGACAAACAACATCCGCGCTTTTTGAAAGCATCTTTTTTATCGCCAGAATATCAAATGGCTGCTTCATGCTGTCTACCGACCTCTTCGCATTTTCAGATACCTTTCAGTATGGTCAAAGAACCTAGTCGATAAACAAAACAAAAAAGTGCTTAAGATCTTAAGCACTTCAATACAAAGCAAAAACGCTGACTGCAAGAATCTGCAATCAGCGTTGTAAATTTAAAGTATGGTGCCGGTGAGAGGACTCGAACCTCCACGGTTTCCCTCACGATTTTGAGTCGCGCGCGTCTGCCATTCCGCCACACCGGCATTTGGTAAATATGGCGTGCCCTAAGAGATTCGAACTCCTGACCTTTTGATTCGTAGTCAAACGCTCTATCCAGCTGAGCTAAGGGCACATCTTTTCGAGATAATTGTGGAGGCGCCACCCAGACTCGAACTGGGGGTAAAGCTTTTGCAGAGCTCTGCCTTACCACTTGGCTATGGCGCCATCCTAAAAACTTTTGGAGCGGAAGACGGGAATCGAACCCGCGACCCTCGCCTTGGCAAGGCGATGCTCTACCGCTGAGCCACTTCCGCATAAATGGCTGGGGATAAAGGATTCGAACCTTTGGAATGACGGAGTCAAAGTCCGTTGCCTTACCACTTGGCTAATCCCCAACACAAACATCTTTTTTGAGCAAAGAGTGAAAATGGGGCGATCGATGGGACTTGAACCCACGAATGCCGGAGCCACAGACCGGTGCGTTAACCCCTTCGCCACGACCGCCATACTCACTACTTTATTCAAATCTGGCAGGGGCAGCAGGAATTGAACCCACACCAAAGGTTTTGGAGACCTTTGTTCTACCTTTAAACTATGCCCCTAAATGGTGGAGGGCGATGGATTCGAACCACCGAACCCGAAGGAGCAGATTTACAGTCTGCCGTGTTTAGCCACTTCACTAGCCCTCCACAAGCTATGGTGCCGGCGATAGGAGTCGAACCCACGACCTACTGATTACAAGTCAGTTGCTCTACCAACTGAGCTACACCGGCATATTAAAATTTTTAACCCATCTAACATGGTGGCTCGGGACGGAATCGAACCGCCGACACGAGGATTTTCAGTCCTCTGCTCTACCAACTGAGCTACCGAGCCTGATGTTTGATGAAATGGCGGAGCTGACGGGATTCGAACCCGCGGTCTCCTGCGTGACAGGCAGGCATGTTAGGCCTCTACACCACAGCTCCACATCGTGTTCTCGGTAAGAACCGAAGATAAAGTTTTGGTTGCGGGGGCAGGATTTGAACCTGCGGCCTTCGGGTTATGAGCCCGACGAGCTACCGAGCTGCTCCACCCCGCGTCATCAAAATATTATATGGTGGAGGCTGAGGGGATCGAACCCCCGACCCTCTGCTTGTAAGGCAGATGCTCTCCCAGCTGAGCTAAGCCTCCATATTCTCTCGAGCGACTTTTATAATATATCATATCGAAGTCTGCTTTGCAAGATTTTTTTAATCTTTTTTTTGTAAAGATGGTGACCCGTAGGGGATTCGAACCCCTGTTACCTCCGTGAAAGGGAGGTGTCTTAACCCCTTGACCAACGGGCCTTGCGATCTGCGAAGTAAGATCTACTCCGTAAGAAAAGTTATATGGCAGAGAGGAAGGGATTCGAACCCTCGAGACCCGGTTAGAGCCTACACGATTTCCAATCGTGCTCCTTCGACCACTCGGACACCTCTCTATATTGGCTCCCCGAACAGGACTCGAACCTGTGACAACTCGATTAACAGTCGAGTGCTCTACCAACTGAGCTATCAGGGAATATAATCAAAGCTTGCGCCTTGAAAACTGGATGCGAAAGTGAAAATTCTTAAGCGATGTTTATGAATGAATCATAAACGTTTTTAGGATAAGCCCTCGACCGATTAGTATTCGTCAGCTCCACACATTGCTGTGCTTCCACCCCGAACCTATCAACCTCGTCGTCTTCAAGGGGTCTTACTAATTACTAA